>NZ_AKJX01000261.1 GCF_000276605.1 Acidovorax sp. CF316
GGCTGGCCGCCGTTGCGGCGGCGGAAACTTCAGCCGGGCGGTGCTGTACCACCAGCGTGGTACCCAGGGCCACCACACAGGCCCCCAGGGAAGCGATGGCGACCCACATCCATTTCATGGGCGAAGGGGTGGAAGGCACGGTGCGCACATCGGACGGCTGCAGGGGAATAGGGCAGTTCATGGTGTTTCTTTTCTTTCCGCGCGCATGTGCGCCATTCATTGTTTCGATCTTGTGTCGGGGCCGTCACTCAGTGCACAACGCGGCCCATGGACAGACGGTATACAAGCCACGATGCCCGCCTTTGTCTGCTTTGTAAGGGTCGGTAAGAAGTGCTGCAGTAGCGCCGCAAGGTGCACAGCCCCAGGGCACACATTTGCCATTGCTTACAGCGCCAAGCGACACAGGCCCTAGTCAAGGCACAGGCGCCACCTCCGTACCGTCCTGGGGCACGGGATGCGCCGGGGCGCGACGCCTGCGCACCTGCAGCCCCGCCTCGTCCAGGGCCCGCGCGCAACTGGCGGCGAACAGCAGCACCGCCGACGAGAAATAGATCCACATCAGCAGCACCACCAGCGAGCCGGCCGCCCCATACGCGGAAACGACCGCCGCCGTGGAGAGGTACCACGCCAGCAGCTGCTTGCCGATGGTGAACAGGGTGGCGCCCACCACCGCGCCGGCGATGAGGCAGCGCAGCGGCGGCTTGCGCCCGGTGCCGATGCGCATCAGCCCGACGAACAGCGCCACGGCAAAGCCGAAGGCCACCACCTCGTTGACGACCTGCAGGATGGGACCGAGCGGCGCGATGGACAGCCGGGCCCCGGCCCAGCCGGCGAACAGGTTGATCAGCGTGGACATCGTGAGCGACACCAGCAGCAAAAAGCCGATGGCCAGCACATAGGCCAGCCCGCGCAGCCGCAGCGAGGCCATGTGCCACCAGGCGGTGCGCGCGGGGTCGGGCTCCGCGCCCTGCCACAGCCGTGCCAGCGCCGATTGCAGCTCCACGAACACCCCGGTGGCGCCCGAGAGCAGCACGACGAAGCCGATCAGCGAGGCCAGGCGCCCCTCGGACGGCTCCTGGGCGCTGGCCAGGGCCTGGCGCATGACGTCGGCCACGCGCTCGCCCATCACCGACTGCACCTGGTTCAGCAGGCTGCTCTCCAGGTAGCTGCGGTCCAGCCACCAGCCGAGCACGCCCACCAGCAGGAGCAGCAGCGGCGCCAGGCTGAGCATGCCGTAGAAGGACATGGCCGCGCTCATGCGCAGGCCGTCGGCGTCGAGCCACAGCTGCACCGCCCGCCACAGCGGCATCACGGGCTGTACCAGGGGTTGGAGGCGCTCGGTGGCGCGCTGGATGCGGTCGGAGACGGTCATGCACGGAGCATAGGAGGCGGGGTGGCGGATTTCCACCGGCCGGGCACGGAAGCCACTGTAGGCGCTGTCCCACAGGCGGCTGGGCCCATCTGCCACTTGTGGCAGGCTCTTGCCATCTTCTCCAGGAGCCCCCGCCCATGCATGCCCCCAGCCTGACCCGATTGCGCAGCGTCCTGCAGGACCACATCGACCGCGGCATTCTGCCCGGCGCGGTGGCGCTGGTGCACCACCGCGGCCAGACCGTGCTGCACGACGCCCTGGGCGCCCAGGCGCCCGCCGCGGGGGCGCCGGCCATGGCGCCGGATTCGATCTTCCGCATCTACTCCATGACCAAGCCCGTGGTGTCGCTGGCCACGCTGATGCTCATGGAAGAAGGGCGCCTGCCCCTGTCCCACCCAGTGGCGCGCTACCTGCCCACCTTTGCCGGCCAGGGCGTGTTCGACCCGGCGACGGGGGGTACCACCGCCGTGCAGCGCGAGGCCACGGTGCACGACCTGCTGCGCCACACGGCGGGGCTGAGCTACGCCTGGGACACCGGCCCGGTGGCCCAGGCCTACCAAGCGGCACGCATCGGCTCGCGCCGCGACGGCAATGCGGCGCTGGCCAAGGCCATCGGGCCCCTGCCCCTGCTGCACCAGCCCGGCAGCTGCTGGGAATACAGCCGCGCCACCGACGTGCTGGGCGCGCTGCTGGAGGTGGTGGAGGGCGAGACCCTGGGCGCCATCCTGCAGCGCCGGGTCTTCGGCCCGCTGCAGATGCACGACACCGGCTTTCACGTGCCGGCGGAGCAGTTGCACCGCCTGGCCCAGCCCTTCGCGCGCGACCCGGCCACCGGCGCCGAGGTGGCGCTCAACGACGTAGCGCGCCCGGCCGCGTTCGAGTCGGGCGGCGGCGGGCTGGTGTCCACGGCCGGCGACTATGCGCGCTTTGCGCGCCTGCTGCTGGCCGGCGGCACGCTCGACGGCGTGCGCCTGGCCAGCCGCGCCACCGTGGGCTTCATGGCGGCCGACCACCTGGGCGACCGCATCCCGGCGGCCGGGGACATCCTGCCCGAGGGCTATGGCTTTGGCCTGGGCGTGGCGGTGCGCCGCAGCGCGGGCCTCGCGCCCCATGCCGCATCGGTGGGCCAGTACGGCTGGAGCGGCATGGGCGGCACCTTCTTCCTGGTGGACCCGGCGGAAGACCTGGTGGCCATCTTGCTCACCCAGGCGCCCGGCCAGCTGCGCTACCTGTGCGAGCTGTACCCGGCGCTGGTCTACGCGGCGCTGTAGCAACCACAGGGCCCTGCTTTAAACTCGCCCCCAAGGGGCAAGAAAAGAATATGCAGATTCGCTGTGCACTGGTCGGCATGCCCGGCTCGGGCAAATCCACCGTCGGCAGGCAGCTGGCGCACCGCACGGGTGTGCCGTTCATCGACCTGGACCATCGGCTCGAGGAAACGCTGGGCACCAGCATCCGCCAGTTCTTCGAGGAACATGGCGAGGCGCGCTTTCGCGACCTGGAGGCCCAGGAACTCGCCAAGGCCGCTGCCCAGCCGGGGGGCATGGTGCTGTCGACCGGTGGCGGCGCCGTGCTGCGCCGCGAGAACCGCGATGTGCTGCGCGCCATGGGCCCGGTGCTCTACCTGCGCGCCTCGCCCGAAGAGATCTACAAGCGCGTCAAGCACGACCGCACCCGCCCCCTGCTGCAGGGCGGCAACCCCATGGACAAGCTGCGCGCACTCTACGCCCAGCGCGACGGCCTGTACCGGGAAACCGCCCACTACGTGATCGAGACCGGCCGCCCCACGGTGCACATGCTGGTCAACATGATCATGATGCAGCTCGAAATGGCCGCGGGCGCCGACATGGGCGCAGAGCAGACACCGCAGCCATAGGCAAACCGCCTCAGCGCAGGGGTGAAGAATCACTCCAGTGGAAGTGCACGCGCGGCTGGATGTCCGCGATCTCGGTGCGCAGCAGCGCGGCCAGCCGCGCCGCCTCGCGCTGCGTGAGCCGCGCCACGGTGGTCGACAGGCTGATGGCCGCAAAGGCCCGCCCGCCCGCGTCCACCACCGCATGGCCCACGGCGGCGGTATTGGTGTTCAGGCAGCCGCCGCTGCGTGCGTAGCCCAAGCCTTGGGTCTGGGTGAGCAGCGTGCGCAGCGTGGCCTCGTCCAGCCCGCCGTAGCGGCCCAGCGTGGCCGCATTGGCCGCCAGCGCGGCCTCGATGAGCTCCTCGCCCTGCGCCGCCATCAGCGCCAGGCCCGCCGCGCCCACGCCCAGCGGGCGGCGCCCGCCCACGGTCACCGACAGCGGCGGGTCGAGCCTCTGCACGTTGGTATGGGTATAGCAGACGGCCTCGTGGCCGCTGAGCACGAACAGGTAGGCCGCATAGCCCGTGGCATCGGCCAGGCGCTGCAGGTTGGCGCTGAACAGCGGCGCCACATCGTGCCGACCGCGCGCAGCCAGGCCGTGCTCGAACGGGCGGCGGCCCAGCACATAGCCGCGCCCCTCGGGCAGCGCGGCCACCAGGCGCGCGGCCATCATGTCCTGCAGCAGCCGGTGCACGCTGGGATGCGGGATGCCGGACTGGCGCGCGATGTCCGACAGCGACAGCCCGCGCGCGTCGTAGCGCGAGAGCTGGTCGAGGATGCGCAGCACGCGGTCGAGCACCAGGGTGGCCATGTTTGTCCATGCAGTGGAAAGAACGATTGTAGGAAACGGCGGGCCGGCCAAGAATGGCGGCATTCCTATAACCATCCTCGGAGACACCCGGACATGACCGCTTTCGACCGCACCCCTACCACCCGCCGCGCCCTGCTGTGCACCGCTGCCGCCGGCATGCTCGGCCTGGCCGCCGGCCCGGCGGCCGCGCAGGAGGCCGCCTTCCCGGCCAAGCCGATCCGCTTTGTCGTGCCTTATGCCCCCGGCGGCACCACCGACCTGGTGGCGCGCACCGTGGGCGCCCACATGGCGCAGACCCTGGGCCAGCCGGTCATCATCGACAACCGCGCAGGCGCGGGCGGCAACATCGGCATGGACGCGGTGGCCAAGGCCGCGCCCGACGGCTACACCGTGGGCATGGGCGCGATCTCCACGAATGCGCTGAACCCGCACATCTACAAGAAGATGCCCTTCGACCCGCGCAAGGACTTCACGGCCGTGGGACTCTTGGGCAATTCCACCATCGTGCTCGAGGCCGGCCCCGCCCTGCCCGTGAAGACCGTGGCCGAACTGCTGGCCCATGCGAAGAAGAACCCCGGTGTTCCCTACGCCACGGCCGGTGCCGGGACCTCCATGCACCTGACCGGCGTGCTGTTCGCCCAGACCAGCAAGACCGACCTGGTGCACGTGCCCTACAAGGGCAGCGCGCCGCTGATCACCGACCTGATCGGCGGCCAGGTGCCGATCGCCTTCGACAACCTGCCCGCCTCGCTGCCCCACATCCAGGCCGGCAAGCTGCGCGCCCTGGCCGTGGCGGGCGCCCAGCGCTCGCCCGCGCTGCCCGACGTGCCCACCCTGGCCGAAGCCGGCCTGCCCGACGCGGTGGTCGAGCCCTGGTTCGGCGTCTATGGCCCCGCGGGCCTGCCCCCCGCCGTGGCACAGCGCCTGAACAAGGCATTGGCCGATGCGCTGGCCGACCCCGCCGTCAAGGACAAGCTGCTGGCCGCGGGCTTCACCCCGCGCAGCGCCAGCGTGGCCGATTTCGATGCCTTGACCAAGCGCGAGTACGAGCGCCTGGGCAAGGTCGCCCACAGTGCGCGGATGAGCGCCGACTGATCCTTTTCTCCCCTTCTTCTTCCCTCCCTGCGTGACCATGACCACCACCCTCGACGCCACCCACGATCCCCAGCTGCGCAGCTGGGTCGCCTCCGCCAATCTGGCGGGCTGCGATTTCCCGATCCAGAACCTGCCCTTCGGCCGCTTTCGCACCGCGGGCAGCGGTGGACCGCTGCGCATCGGCGTGGCCATCGGTGACCAGATCCTGGACCTGCAGGCTGCGGGCCTGGTCGCGCACAACGACATGAACGCACTGATGGCCGCCACGCCGGCCAAGCGCCAGGCCCTGCGCCAGCAGTTGTCCGAAGGCCTGCGCGAAGGCGCCAGCCAGCAGGCCGCCTGGTCCCAGGCGCTGTCGCCCCAGGGCGAGGCCGAGATGGCCGTGCCCTGCCAGATCGGCGACTACACCGACTTCTACACCAGCGTGCACCACGCCACTACAGTGGGCAAGCAGTTCCGCCCCGACAACCCGCTCTTGCCCAACTACAAGTGGGTGCCCATCGGCTACCACGGCCGCGCCTCGTCCATCGGCATCAGCGGCCAACGCATCAAGCGCCCGCAGGGCCAGACCAAGGCGCCCGATGCCGCCGTGCCCACGCTCGGCCCTTGCAAGCGCCTGGACTACGAACTGGAGCTGGGCTGGTTCATCGGCCAGGGCAATGCCCAGGGCGAGCCCATCGCCATCGGCCAGGCCGAGCAGCACCTGTTCGGCGTGGCGCTGTTCAACGACTGGAGCGCGCGCGACATCCAGGGCTGGGAATACCAGCCGCTGGGCCCCTTCCTGTCGAAGAACTTCGCCAGCACCCTGTCCCCCTGGGTGGTGACCATGGAGGCGCTGGCACCGTTTCGCGCCCCGTTCGAGCGCGACGCGGCGGACCCGCAGCCCCTGCCCTACCTCGACTCGCCGGGCAACCGCGCCCAGGGTGCCTTCACCATTGCGCTGGAGGTGCTGCTGCAGACCGCGCGCATGCGCGAAGCCGGCGAACCCGCCGTGCGCCTGGCGCTGACCAACACCCAGCGCGCCGCCTACTGGACGCCCGCGCAGCTGGTGGCGCACCACACGGTGAACGGCTGCAACCTGCAGCCCGGCGACCTGATGGGGTCGGGCACGCTCTCGGGCCCCGAGGCCAGCGAAGCCGGCTCGCTGCTGGAGTTGGCAGGTGGCGGCAAGCAGCCCGTCACGCTGCCCAATGGCGAGCAACGCAGCTTCCTCGAAGACGGCGACACGCTGGTCCTCAAGGGCTGGTGCGAGCGCGAAGGCGCCGTGCGCATCGGCCTGGGCGAAGTGAGCGGAACCATCGTCGCCTGACGCACCACAGGCAGCCCCTCGAAGAGGGGCTGTTTCTAGAGGTTCGGCGCCAGCAGCCGCGCCAGCACGGCCTCGTCCATGCCGCGGCGCTGGGCCATGTCGTGCAGCTGGTCCTCGCCGATCTTGCCGACGCTGAAGTACGTGCTCTCAGGGTGGCCCAGGTAAAAGCCGCTCACGCTGGCGGCCGGCATCATGGCCAGGCTCTCGGTCAGGGTCATCCCGACCTCCTCGCACTGCAGCACGCGGAACAGCTCGCTCTTGGCGCTGTGGTCGGGGCAGGCGGGGTAGCCGGGCGCCGGACGGATGCCGGCGTACTTCTCGCCGATCATCTCGTCGTTGGTCAGCTGCTCGCCTGCGGCATAGCCCCACAGGTCGGTGCGCACGCGCTGGTGCAGGCACTCGGCAAAGGCCTCGGCCAGGCGGTCGGCCAGGCTCTTGAACATGATGGCCGAGTAGTCGTCGAGCGCGTCGATGAAGGCCTTTTCCTTCTTCTCGATACCGAGGCCCGCCGTCACGGCGAACAGGCCGGCGTAGTCGGCGATGCCGCTGTCCTTGGGTGCGACGAAGTCGGCCAGGCAGCGGCTGGGGCGGGTCACGCCGTCGATGACGTGCTTTTCGGTCTGCTGGCGCATGCCGTACCAGGTCATGGCGACCTCGGTGCGGGTTTCGTCGGTGTAGAACTCGATGTCGTCGTCGTTCACGCTGTTGGCCGGGTACAGGCCCATCACGCCGCTGGCGGTGAGCCAGCGGCCCTCGATGATCTTTTTCAGCATGGCCTGCGCATCGGCGAACACGCGCGTGGCTTCCACGCCCACCACCTCGTCGGTCAGGATCGCGGGGTACGGGCCGGCCAAGTCCCAGGTCTGGAAGAACGGGCCCCAGTCGATGTAGCGCGCCAGCTCGGCCAGGTCGAAGTTCTTGAACACCCGGCGGCCCAGCGCGCGCGGCACGGTGGGTTGGAAAGCCGCCCAGTCCACCGGCGTCTTGTTGGCGCGGACCTTGGCCAGCGACCACAGCGGGGTCTGCTTCTTGTTGGCGTGCTGGGTGCGCACCTTATCGTAGTCGGCGTTGAGCTCCTGCACATAGCTGTGCACGCCGTCGCCCAGCAGGCTCTGGGCCACGCTCACGCTGCGCGAGGCATCGGGCACGTAGACGACAGGGCCTTCGTAGTGCGGCGCGATCTTCACGGCGGTGTGCACGCGGCTGGTGGTGGCGCCGCCGATGAGCAGCGGGATCTTCTTGATGCGGAAGTGGTCGTCCTTCTGCATCTCGCCGGCCACGTACTGCATCTCTTCGAGGCTGGGCGTGATCAGGCCCGACAGGCCCACGATGTCGGCCCCCTCGACCTTGGCGCGCGCCAGGATCTCGTGACAGGGCACCATCACGCCCATGTTCACCACCTCGAAGTTGTTGCACTGGAGCACGACGGTGACGATGTTCTTGCCGATGTCATGCACGTCGCCCTTGACGGTGGCGATGATGATCTTGCCCTTGCTGCGCACGTCGCGCCCGGCCAGTTCGTCCTGGCGCTTTTCTTCCTCGATGTAGGGAATCAGGTGGGCCACGGCGGACTTCATCACGCGCGCACTCTTGACCACCTGGGGCAGGAACATCTTGCCGGCGCCGAACAGGTCGCCCACGACGTTCATGCCGTCCATCAGCGGGCCTTCGATCACGTGCAGCGGCCGCCCGCCCTTGGCGACGATGGCCTGGTAGGCCTCTTCGGTGTCTTCGACGATGAAGTCGGTGATGCCGTGCACCAGCGCATGCGACAGGCGCTCGCCCACGGTGCGCGGGGCCTCGGGCGTGCCGCGCCATTCGAGCTTCTTGCTTTCGTCCTTGGCGCCGCTCTTGGCGGTCTCGGCCACCTCGACCAAACGCTCGCCCGCATCGGGGCGGCGGTTGAGCACCACGTCCTCGACGCGTTCGCGCAGCGTGGGCTCCAGGTCGTCGTAGACGCCGACCATGCCGGCGTTGACGATGCCCATGTCCATGCCGGCCTGGATCGCGTGGTACAGGAACACGGTGTGGATCGCCTCGCGCACCGGGTCGTTGCCGCGGAAGCTGAAGCTCACGTTGGAGACACCGCCCGAGACCTTGGCGCCGGGCAGGTTCTGCTTGATCCAGCGCACGGCCTCGATGAAGTCGACCGCGTAGTTGTTGTGCTCCTCGATGCCGGTGGCCACCGCGAAGATGTTGGGGTCGAAGATGATGTCCTCGGGCGGGAAATCCACCTCGTCGACCAGCACGCGGTAGGCGCGCTCGCAGATCTCGATCTTGCGCTCGAAGGTGTCGGCCTGGCCCTTCTCGTCGAAGGCCATGACCACGGCGGCCGCGCCATAGCGCTTGACCAGGCGCGCCTCGTGCTTGAACTTGTCGATGCCCTCCTTCATGGAGATGGAGTTCACGATGCCCTTGCCCTGGATGCAGCGCAGGCCGGCCTCGATCACCTCCCACTTGGAGCTGTCCACCATGATGGGCACGCGCGCGATGTCGGGCTCGGAGGCGATGAGCTGCAGAAAGCGCACCATGGCCGCCTTGCTGTCGAGCATGGCCTCGTCCATGTTGATGTCGATGACCTGGGCGCCGTTTTCCACCTGCTGGCGCGCCACGGCCAGGGCCTCCTCGTACTGCCCGTTGAGGATCATGCGGGCAAAGGCCTTGGAGCCGGTGACGTTGGTGCGCTCGCCGATG
The DNA here is from genome assembly GCF_000276605.1 of Acidovorax sp. CF316. GTDB lineage: Bacteria > Pseudomonadota > Gammaproteobacteria > Burkholderiales > Burkholderiaceae_C > Acidovorax. The sequence continues at coordinate 9,137 of NZ_AKJX01000261.1, forward strand.
TTGACGAACAGCGTGCCCTCACCAATGGAGACGGGCTCCAGGCCGGACAGCTTCAGGGGGGGCATGGGAAGGGCGGACATCAGGCTCACCTGCAAGTGGGGTCGGTAACAGGTGAGCGTCGTTGCGGGGTGGTCGGCCCCGAGCCTGACGGATGGTTGCCTGGCAATCTGGGTGCCAGGCTTGTCCGCTGCAACGCTCCTCGGGGGAAGCGGCATTTTACCTGCCTAGCGAACGGGCAGGAACTGCAGAAAAGTGCCCCCCACGATCCCCTGCACATAGCTGATGGCCGCGCGGCGGTACTTCTCGGTCACCACCACCGCCACCAGGTCCAGGCGGGCGATGAGCTTGCCGAATTCGCGCTCGAAGCTCAGGTTGCGCCCCTGGGGCCCGATCTCGTCGGCCCACAGCAGCGGCTGGCCCGCGCCATTGCGCCGCTGGGACAGCAGCCACACCGCCGACTCGACGTTGCGCGCGGCGTTGTACAGGTGCTGGGCGTCGAGCGAGTCAAGCAGGAAGAACTCGGTCTTGCCGCCATGCGCGGTGACCAGCATGTCGGCCGTGGCAGCAATGAAGGCCGCCACCCGGTCGCCCGCGAATTCGGGGGCCAGCGCAAAGGCCAGGCCCGCGATATCGCGCCGGCCCTGCAGCGGCGCCCAGGGCTGGCGCTGTTCCACGGCGGCGCGCACCTGCTCCATGGCCTGCTCGCGGCTGGCCGCGCCGCTTTTGCGCCACTCGGCCGGGTTGCGGCGGTAGAGCTTGTCCATCAGCAGGTACAGGCTGGCCAGGTTGTCGCGCATGGCCAGCGTGGCCATGCGGTTCACGTCCGACTGGGCCAGTTCGCCCGCAGTGGTGGGTGCGCCGCGCACCTCACCGCGCGCGGTGGGTGCCGGGGCGGAGCAACCGGCCAGAAAGGCAAGCGACGACAGGGCCAGCAAGGCCAGGGGGATGTGAAGGGATGCGGGTGCCACCATGTGCGCCCCATTATCGGCAACTGCCCGGCGCGCCTTGGTAACCGTGCGTCACCCGCCGTGCGGTATTCCTTCGATGGGGCACTCGGCCGTGCCCACCGTGCTGCGCGTGAGCGCCTGCACGGCGGCGCGCGTGCCGTCGGGGTCGGTCACCCAGCGCTGGTAGAAGCCATAGGGGCAGGCCGCCACGCCCTGGTCACCCTCGCCCGAGTTCAGCACGCCCGTATAGCCGCGGTGCAGCAGCTTGAACAAATGGTTCTCGGACTGACCGTTCCGGCGGAAATCGCGGATCAGGCTGGTGGAGAGGGCCGCGTACTGCACGCCGTATTCCTCCTCCCCGCACTCGCCCAGCGTGCGGCCGTCGAAGCCGATCAGCGCCGAGTGGCCAAAGTAGCTGTACACGCCGTCGAACCCCGCCGCGTTGGCCACCGCCACGTAGGTGTTGTTGGCAAAGGCCATGGCCTTGCTCATCAGGATCTGCTGCTCCTTGGCCGGGTACATGTAGCCCTGGCAGCGCACGATGAGCTCGGCACCCTTCATCGCGCAGTCGCGCCAGATCTCGGGGTAGTTGCCATCGTCGCAGATGATGAGGCTGATCTTGAGGCCCTTGGGGCCCTCGCTCACATAGGTCTGGTCGCCGGGGTACCAGCCCTCGATGGGCGTCCAGGGCATGATCTTGCGGTACTTCTGCACGATCTCGCCCTGGTCGTTCATGAGGATCAAGGTGTTGTAGGGCATCTTGTGCGGATGCTCTTCGTGCCGCTCGCCCGTGAGCGAGAACACGCCCCAGACCTTGGCCTTGCGGCAGGCAGCCGCGAAGATTTCCGTCTCGGGGCCAGGAATGGTGGTGGCGGTATCCATCATCTCCTGGCGGTCGTACATGATGCCGTGGGTGCTGTATTCGGGGAAGACCACGAGGTCCATGCCCGGCAAGCCGGTCTTCATGCCCACCAGCATGTCGGCGATCCTGCGCGCGTTGTCCAGCACGTCGGCCTGGGTGTGCAGGCGCGGCATCTTGTAGTTGACGACCGCGACGCCCACGGTGTCCTTGCTGCTTGAAATATCGCCGTGGATCATGGCGTGGTCTCCTTGGGAATCGTTGATTCGTCAGTGGCTGATCATCCAGGGCCTTTTTGTGGGAAAGGTCTTGGCGCCACTCGGTGCCGTGACCGTCCCGCCGCGCTTGCTGCCACCGCCGCTGCAGCAGCCACACCCCGAGGGGTGGCGCAGCCGGCCGTAGCTGCCGGCATCGCCATCGCGCGAGGACGAGCGCGGGGCGTGCTGCGCGCGCTCGTTGGTGTCGTGCGCGCGGCGCTGCTCGGGGCTCACGCAGGCCAGGTGGGGGGCGTAGGCGAACACGCGCGCCGCTGCGGCCCCGCATTCGGGGCAGGCGCAGGGCTCGTTGCGCAGGGCCACGCTGCGCAGCGCATCGAAGTTGCCGCAGTCGGGGCAGGCGTAGTCGTAGGTGGGCATGGGCGGGCCTTCGTGGCTACTTGTCTTGCGAGATCGGCATGTCGATGCTGCCGTCGAGCATCTTCACCGGGCCGGCGGCCGTGGGGTTGATGTCGAAGTCGAAGATCTCGGTGGGCAGCCACAGCGTGGCGCAGGCATTGGGCACGTCGACCACGCCGCTGATGTGGCCCTGCACCGGGGCAGTGCCCAGGATGGAATAGGCCTGTGCACCGCTATAGCCGAACTTTTTCAGGTACTCGATGGCGTTCAGGCAGGCCTGGCGGTAGGCCACCGTGACATCCAGGTAATGCTGCTTGCCCGATTCGTCGACCGAGATGCCCTCGAAGATCAGGTAGTCCTTGTAGTTGGGGGTGACAGGGCTGGGCTTGAAGATCGGGTTCTTGATGCCGTACTTGGCCATGCCGCCCTTGATCAGGCTGACCTTCATGTGCACCCAGCCCGCCATTTCGATGGCGCCGCAGAAGGTGATCTCGCCGTCGCCCTGGCTGAAGTGCAGGTCACCCACCGAGAGCCCCGCGCCTTCGACGTAGACCGGGAAATACACCTTGGAGCCGCGCGAGAGGTCCTTGATGTCGCAGTTGCCACCGTGTTCGCGTGGCGGCACCGTGCGTGCGCCCTCGGCGGCGGCCTTGGCCTTGGCCTCGCCCTGCAGCTTGCCCATGTGGGCGGTGATTCCGTTGGGCGGGTTGGCCAGGCCGGGCACGCGGTCCGGGTCGGTGGCGATCAGCTCGGCCTCGCGCGCATTCCAGGCATCGAGCATCTTCTGGTCGGGCAGGCAGCCGATCAGGCCGGGGTGGATCAGGCCCGCGAAGTTCACGCCCGGGATGTGGCGGCTGTTGGTGAACATGCCGTGGAAGTCCCAGATGGACTTTTGCGCCAGCGGGTAGTGCTCGGTCAGGAAGCCGCCGCCGTTCTTCTTGGAGAAGAAGCCGTTGAAGCCCCACAGGCTGTCGTCGCGCGCGCCGATGTCGAGCAGGTCCACCACCAGCAGGTCGCCCGGCTCGGCGCCCTTGACGCCCACGGGGCCCGACAGGAAGTGCACAGTGGACAGGTCCACGTCGCGCACGTCGTCGGCGCTGTCGTCATTCTTGATGGCGCCGCCGGTCCAGTCATAGGTCTCGAGCTTGAACTCCGCCCCGGGCTCCACCCACACGGCCATGGGGATGTCCGGGTGCCAGCGGTTGTGCACCTGGGGGTTGTCGTACGGCGACTGCTTGAGGTCCACCTTGATCAGGGTATCGGCCATGGCGTGTTGCTCCTTGGATGGTTGTGGAAGGGGAACGAAAAGAGACGGGAGAGAGGGTCAGACGGACAGGTAGGCCTTGATGTGCTGCTGGTCGGTATCGGCACGCGCGGTCTCGTGTACCAGGCGGCCACCTTCGATGACGAACAGGCGGTCGGCCACGTCCATGGCGAACGAGAGCACCTGCTCGCTGACCACGATGGTGATCTGGCGCAGCTTGCGGATCTCGTTGAGGGCCCGGGCGATGTCCTTGATGATCGAAGGCTGGATGCCCTCGGTGGGTTCGTCGAGCAGCAGCACCTTGGGGTCGGTGACCAGCGCGCGCGCAATCGCCAGCTGCTGCTGCTGCCCGCCCGAAAGGTTGCCGCCCTTGCGCCGGCGCATGTCCCACAGCACGGGGAACAGGGCGTAGATCTCATCGGGGATCTCGCGCGTCTTCGAGTTCTCCAGCCCCGTCTGGATGTTCTCTTCCACCGTGAGCGTGGGGAAGATCATGCGGCCCTGGGGCACGTAGGCAATGCCCTTGGCCACGCGGCGAAAGCTCTCGTCACGCGTCACCTCCTGGCCGGCCACGGTGATGCTGCCACTCTTGACCGGCATCACCCCCATGAGGCTCTTGAACAGCGTGGTCTTGCCCATGCCGTTGCGGCCCATGATGGCCACGGTCTCGTTGGCCCGGCCCTCGAAGGAGATGCCGTGCAGTGCTTCGCTCTGGCCGTAGGCCACGAACAGGTCCTTGACTTCCAACATACGGTGGTGCTCCTGTGCGGGGTGGCTCGGTCAGTGGCCGAGGTAGACGTCGATCACCTTGGGGTCGTTCTGGACCTTGTCCATCGAGCCCTCGGCCAGGATCTTTCCCTGGTGCATGACGGTGACCTTGTGCGCGATGCGCTTGACGAACTCCATGTCGTGCTCGATCACGATCACCGCGCGGTTCTTGCAGATGCGCTGCAGCAGCTCGGCCGTGAGCTCGCGCTCGCGTGCGCTCATGCCGGCAATCGGCTCGTCGAGCATCAGCAGCTCGGGCTCCTGCATCAGCAGCATGCCGATCTCCAGCCACTGCTTCTGGCCGTGCGACAGCAGGCCGGCCTCGGTGTCGAGCTTGTCCCCGAGGCCGATGTCGTCGGCCACGGCCTGCACGCGCTTCTTCACCGCCGGGGTGCAGCGGAACGCGAGTGCGCCGAACACCGAGCGCCCCGAGGGGTAGGAGACCTCCAGGTTCTGGAACACCGAGAGGTTCTCGTAGATCGAGGGCGTCTGGAACTTGCGGCCGATCCCCAGGCGCACACGCTTGTGCTCGGCCATGCGCGTGAGCTCCTCGTTCTTGAACTTGATGCTGCCGCCGGTGGCGCGCGTCTTGCCGCAGATCAGGTCCAGCAGCGTGGTCTTGCCCGCGCCGTTGGGGCCGATGATCACGCGCAGCTCGTTCTTGTCGACGTACAGCGTGAGGGCGTCGATGGCCTTGAAGCCGTCGAACGAGACCGTGAGGTCTTCCACGGCCAGGGCGAAGTCGGTGTTGCTCATGGGGGTGCTCCGGGTGCGGGGTGCGCTCAGGCGCGCTGGCTGCTGGCGCCTTCAGGCAGGCTCGGGGCGGCGGCCGGCGCATCGGTGGGCGGGCGGCTTGGCGGTGCCACCGGCGCCCGCACCGCAGCCTGGCGCAGCGCCTCGCGGCGGCCCTTCCACCAGGGCACGATGTGGCTCTCCCACAGGCCGGCCAGGCCCATGGGGAAGGCCATGGTCACGCCGATGAACAGGGCGGCCATGAGGAACAGCCACAGGTCGGGAAAGCTTTCGGAGAAGTAGGTCTTGCCGGCGTTGACCAGCAAGGTGCCGTACACCGCCCCGACCAGGCTCATGCGCCCACCCACGGCGGCGTAGATCACCATCTCGATGGACGGCACGATGCCCACGAAGCTCGGCGACATGAAGCCCACCTGCAGCGAAAACAGCGCACCGCCGATGCCCGAGAGCGCGGCCGCCAGGCAGAAGGTGAAGACCTTGAAGTTGGCCACGTCGTAGCCCGAGAAGCGCACGCGGTCTTCCTTGTCGCGCATGGCCAGCAGCAGGGTGCCGAGCTTGCTGGTCTGGATGAAGCGGCACAGCACGATGGACAGCACCAGCAGCGCCACGCACACGTAGTACAGGATGTACTTGGCGCTGTCGGTGCGCGTGTCCCAGCCCCACAGGGTCTTGAGGTCGGTCATGCCGTTGACGCCGCCGGTGTAGCCCTGCTGGCCGATGATGAGCACGGTGCAGATCAGCGCCACGGCCTGGGTGATGATGGCGAAGTACACGCCGCCCACGCGGCGCTTGAACATGGCGAAGCTCACGATAAAGGCCAGCAATGTGGGCACCACGATCACCGCGGCCAGCGAGAACGGCAGGCTCTTGAACGGCACCCAGAACGCGGGCAGCTCGGTGATCTGGTTCCAGTCCATGAAGTCGGGGATGCCGGGGGTGGACTGGATCTTGGTGCTGATGGGGTCGGAGGCTTCGAGCTTGAGAAACATGGCCATGGCGTAGCCGCCCAGGCCGAAGAACACACCCTGCCCCAGGCTGAGCACGCCGCCGTAGCCCCAGACCATGACCAGGCCGATGGCCACGAAGGCGTAGGTGAGGTACTTGCCCACCAGGTTCAGGCGAAAGATGTCGAGCGCGAGCGGCAGCACCACGGCCAGCAGCACGGTGAGCAGCACCAGGCTGGCGAGCTGGTAGCGCTGGATCCAGGCTTTGAGGGCATTCATGAAAGGACTCCGGTGAACTCAGGTGGGGGGTCGGCGAACGCTCAGCGGCGCACCTTGGAGGCGAACAGGCCCTGCGGCCGCACCATCAGGATCAGCACGATCAGCGACAGCGTGATCACCTTGGCCATGGAGCCGGCCAGGAAGAACTCGGTGATGGACTGGGTCTGCGCGATGCCGAAGGCCGAGACCACCGTGCCCAGCAGGCTGGCCGCACCGCCGAAGGTGACGACCAGGAAGGCGTCCACGATGTAGAGCGAGCCCGAGGTCGGCCCGGTGGAGCCGATGGTGGTGAAGGCGGCCCCCGCCACACCGGCGATGCCGCAGCCGATGGCGAAGGTCAGGCGGTCGGTCTTTTGCGTATCGATGCCCGTGGCATTGGCCATCACGCGGTTGGCCACCGTTGCACGGACCCGAAGGCCCCAGCGACTGCGGTGCAGCGCCAGCAGCACGCCGCAGGTGACCACCACCGTGAGCCCCAGCACGAACATGCCGTTGATGGGGATATCCAGGCCCTCGACGGGTGCCCACGAGCCCAGCAGCCAGTCGGGCAAGGTGGGGCTGACTTCCTTGGGGCCGATGAAGGTGCGAAAGCACTGCTGCAGCGCCAGGCTGATGCCCCAGGTGGCCAGCAGCGTATCGAGCGGGCGCTTGTACAGGTGGCGTATCAGGCCCCATTCCACCAGCCAGCCGGCGGCGAAGGCAATGCCGAAGGCGGCCACGATGGCCACCGGAAAGTAGTAGGCCACCAGCTGCGGCGCATGCGTCGACGCGAGCGTGGAGCCCAGGTAGATGGTGTAGGCGCCGATGGTCATGAACTCGCCATGCGCCATGTTGATCACGCCCATCTGCCCGAAGATGATGGCCAGCCCTAGGCCCATGAGCAGCAGCACGGCGAACAGGCTCAGGCCCGCAAAGCCCTGCATGAGGCCGATGTTGAGCATTTCTGAGAAGGTCATGGGTGCTGCTCCTGAGCGCAAACGGGTCGGTACGAAGAACGGGGCACGCAAAGGCACGGCCCAAGCCAGGGACGCCGAGCAAGGGCCGCCCCGCAGCGAGGGCGTCGTCCCCCTCCCGCGAAGCGAGAGAGGGGGAAGCGGCGTAGCCGCTCAGGGGGTGGTTACTGATACCCTTTGGGGAAGGGATCGGGCTTGATAAGCTCCGGCGATTCGGCAACGACCTTGAAGCTGGCGTCCGGCATGCCCATGGCGATGCGCGACTTGCTCCACAGGTGGTGGTTGGCGTCGAGCTTGACGTAGCCCTCGGGCGCGGTCTTGAGCTCGATGCCCGGCGATGCGGCCACCACCTTGTCCACGTCGAAGCTCTTGGCCTTCTCGACCGCGGCCTTCCACAGCCAGGGGCCCAGGTAGCCGGCCTGGGTCACGTCGCCGATCACCGCGTCCTTGCCGTACTTGCCCTTGAAGGCGGCGACGAACTTCTTGTTGTTCTCGTTGTCCAGCGACTGGAAGTACTTCATCGACGAGAAGAAGCCCGCGAAGTTCTCGCCACCCACGCCGGTCATCTCGTCCTCGGTGACCGAGAGCGTGACCAGCAGTTGCTTGTCGCCGGTGATGCCGGCGGCCTTGAGCGCCTTGTAGAAGGCCACGTTGGAGCCGCCCACCACGGCCACGAACAGGCAGTCGGGCTTTTGCACCTTGATCTTGTTCATCAGCGAGCCGAAGTTGGTGCTGCCCAATGGGTAGTACTCCTCGCCGACGATCTTGCCCTTCTGGAAGTTCTCGACATGCTTGCGCGCGATCTTCATCGAGGTGCGCGGCCAGATGTAGTCCGAGCCAATCAGGAAGAAGGTCTTGGCCTTCTTCTCGGTCTTGGCCCACTCCAGGCTGTACAGGATCTGCTGCGTGGCCTCCTGGCCGGTGTAGATCACGTTCTTGGACTGCTCCAGGCCTTCGTAGAAGGTGGGGTAGTAGAGCAGGCCGTTCTCTTTTTCAAACACGGGCAGCACGGCCTTGCGCGAGGCGCTGGTCCAGCAGCCGAACACCGCGGCGCAGTGGTCATTGATGAGCAGCTTCTTGGACTTTTCAGCGAAGGTGGGCCAGTCGGAGGCGCCGTCTTCCTTGATCACCTTGATCTTGCGGCCGAGCACACCGCCCATGGCGTTGATCTGGTCGATGGCGAGCTGTTCGGCCTGGATGGAGCCGGTCTCGGAGATGGCCATGGTGCCGGTGGCCGAATGCAGCTGGCCCACGGTGACCTCGGTGTCCGTCACGGCCAGCTTGGTGGTGTTGACAGCGGCCGTGGTCTGGCCAAAGGACCAGGCCGGCAGGCCGGCCATCGAGGCGGCGCCCATGGCCTGCAGCAGGCGGCGGCGGCCGCCGTCCGTGGAGGGAGGAAGGCCCAGGGCATTCGGATCGGTGAGGTGCTTCATGGTGAAAACGCTCCTTGCTACAGACGGGTTGGATCGGGGTGGTGTGCGGCGCCGGCCGGTTGGGTGCCGCGCTGGGTTGAAGATTAGGGAGAACCCTGGTTCACGCCCATACGTCAATTAACGTAGCCCCTGCGTACGCACTGCCTGCCCGGCGTGGCTAGAACGTTTCTTGCATGGGCCGGTGCATGCACTCTTCCACCCCGTCCAGCGCCCCGCAGCCTGCACCGCAGACGATCTTTCGCTTCCGGCGCGAGTACAACGCCTGGGTGGCCGACGAGACCATGGAGGACTACGCGCTGCGCTACACCCCCAAGAGCTTTCGGCGCTGGAGCGAGTTCCGCGTGGCCAACACCGCCTTCGGCTCGCTGTCCTTCCTGGCGCTGGAGGCCATCGGCGGGGCCATCGCGCTCAACTACGGCTTTTCCAACGCCATGTGGGCCATCCTCGCGGTGGGGGTGCTGATCTTCCTGACCGGGCTCCCCATCGCCTACTACGCGGCGCGCTATGGCCTGGACATGGACCTGCTCACGCGCGGCGCGGGCTTCGGCTACCTGGGCTCGACCATCACCTCGCTGATCTACGCGGTGTTCACCTTCATCTTCTTCGCGCTGGAGGCGGCCATCATGGCGCTGGCGCTGCAGATGGTGGTCGACTGGCCGCTGCAGTGGTGCTACGTGCTGTCCTCGCTGGTCATCCTGCCCATGGCCATGCGCGGCATCACGCTGATCTCGCGCCTGCAGGCCTGGACGCAGCCACTGTGGCTGTTCTTGCTGCTGCTGCCCTTCGTGTGGATCGCGCTCACCCAGCCGCAGCTGTACCGCGACTTCGCCGGGCTCTCGGGCCTCAAGAGCGGCAGCAGCCAGTTCAACCTGCTGATGTTCGGCGTGGCGGGCACGGTTATCTTCTCGCTGGTGGTGCAGATCGGCGAGCAGGTGGACTTCCTGCGCTTCCTGCCCGAGCGCACGGCCGCCAACCGCTGGCGCTGGTGGGGCGCGGTGCTGGTGGCCGGCCCGGGCTGGATCGTGATGGGCATGCTGAAGATGGCGGGCGGCGCCTTCCTGGCGTTCGCGGCGCTGCAGTTCGAAGTGGGCACCACGCGCGCGGCCGAGCCCACGCAGATGTTCCTCGCGGGCTTCCACCAGGTCATGCAGGCGCTGGGCCTGCCGGGCCTGGCAGTGGCGGTCACGGTGCTGTTCGTCGTGGTCTCGCAGATCAAGATCAACCTGACCAATGCCTACGCGGGCTCGCTTGCCTGGTCCAACTTCTTCGCGCGCATCACGCGCAGCCACCCCGGGCGCGTGGTCTGGCTGGTGTTCAACGTGGGCATTGCCACGCTGCTCATGACGCTCGGGGTGTTCGGCGCGCTCGAGAAGGTGCTGGCCGTCTACAGCAACGTGGCCATCGCCTGGGTGGGGGCGCTGGTCGCCGACCTGGTGATCAACAAGCCGCTCGGGCTGTCGCCGCCGGGCATCGAGTTCCGGCGCGCGCACCTGTACGACTTCAACCCCGTGGGGCTGGGCTCCATGGTGCTGGCGGCCACGGTGGCCTGTTGCGCCTATGCCGGCATGCTGGGCGAAATGGCGGCCGCGTTCTCGCCCTTCATCGCGCTCGTGCTGTCGATGGCGCTGGCCCCGCTGCTGGCCTGGGCCACCAAGGGGCGCTATTACCTGGCGCGCCAGCCCGACACCACCTGGCAACCCGGAGAGGCCGTGCGCTGCACGGTGTGCGAGAACCAGTTCGAGTCCGAGGACATGGCGCGCTGCCCGGCCTACGGCGCGGCCATCTGCTCGCTGTGCTGCTCGCTCGAATCGCGCTGCCACGACCGCTGCAAGACCGGCTCGCGCGCCACCGACCAGCTGCGCGCCGTGGCCGCACTGCTGCTGCCACGCCACTGGGCAGCCAAGGTCAACTTCCGCATGGGGCAGTACCTGATGGTGATGGTCTCGCTGTGCGCGGTGCTGGTGTTCCTGCTCGGCGTGGTCTACGTGCAGGAAAGCCTGGAAACGCCCGCGCAGTTTTTGCGCATGCCGTTCTTCAAGGTCTTCGCGCTGCTGGCGCTGCTGGCCGCCGTGTGCGCCTGGTGGGTGGTGCTGAGCACCGACAGCCGGCGCATGGCGCAGGACGAGTCGGAGCGCCAGACGCAGCTCTTGCTGCAGGAGATCGAGGCGCACAAGCGCACCGACGCCGAGCTGCAGGCCGCCAAGGACCAGGCCGAGTCGGCCAGCCTGGCCAAGACGCGCTACGTGGCCGGCATGACGCATGAATTGCGCTCGCCCCTCAACAGCATCCTCGGCTACACGCAGATCCTGCTCAAGAACCCACAGACCGAGGGCTGGCTGCGCGAGAGCCTGTCCACCATCCAGCACAGCGGGCAGCACATGCATGCGCTGATCGACGGCTCGCTGGAGCTGGCGCGCATCGAGGCCGGCCGGCTGCGCCTGGACCTGGCGCCCCTGCCCCTGCCCGAGCTGATCCAGAACGTGGAAGGCATGCTGCGCCCGCAGGCCGAGGCCAGGGGCCTGCGCTTCGTGGTGCAGACCGAAGGCACCATGCCGGGCTGGATACGCGCCGATGCCAAGCGCCTGCGCCAGATCCTGATCAACCTGCTGTCCAACGCGGTGCGCTTCACCGAGCGCGGCGAGGTGCGGCTGCGCATGGACTTTCGCCCGCATGTCTCGCGCATCGAGGTCATCGACACCGGCATCGGCATCGAGCCGCAGGACCGCGAGCGCATTTTCCTGCCCTTCGAGCGCGGCAGCGCCGGGCGCCGGGCCAGCGAGGCCGGCACCGGCCTGGGCCTGACCATCACGCACTTGCTTACCCAGCTCATGGGCGGCGAGCTCACGGTGGCCAGCACCCCGGGCCAGGGCAGCACCTTCACCGTGCGCCTGTACCTGCCCGGCATCTCGCCCGACCCGGCGTGGCGCCCGGCCCACATGGCGGCCCTGCGCCCGGTGATCGGCCACATCGCCCCGCGCCGCACGCTGCTGGTGGTGGACGACCAGCCGCTGCAGCGCCAGCTGCTGGCCGGCCTGCTGGTGCCGCTGGGCTTCATCGTGCGCGAGGCGGCGAGCGGGCGCGAGTGCGTGGAGATCGTGCGCCAGACCCCGCCCGACCTGGTGCTGCTCGACATCTCCATGGACGACCTCGATGGCTGGCAGACCGCGGGTCTGCTGCGCACCTTGCTGCCTGCCAGCGCGCTGCCCATCGTCTTCGTCTCGGCCAACCAGTTCGACCACGAGCCCGGGCGCCTGGCGGCCATGCAGGTGCAGGGCTTCGTGGGCAAGCCGGTGATCGAGTCCGAGCTGCTGCGTGCGCTGCAGGCGGCGCTGCAGCTCGAATGGGTGCACGACAACACGCCGCAGCCCCTGCCGCCCTCAGCGGGCCAGGCCGCGGGCCCGGTACCCGCTCCCGCCAGCCTGCCCCAGGACCTGCGCGACGGCCTGACGCGCCTGGCGCGCCAGGGCCAGGCCGGTGCCGTGCGCGAGCTGCTGCGCCAGGCACGTGCCCAGCTGCCGGCCCACGCTGCGGCATTGGCCGTGCTGCAGGCCTGTGCCGACCGTTTCGACTTCGAGGCCCTGGCCCGCCACCTTCGCGAACCCGACCATGAACAGTCCCTTTGATCCCACCGCGCCGGTCAGCCCCGGCGTGCCCGGCCAGCGCGTCATCCTGGTGGTGGACGACGCCCTGGACACCCTGCGCATGCTCTGCGACGCGCTCGCCGCCGAGGGCTACGCCGTGCTGGCCGCGCGCGACGCCGAAGAGGCGCTGCAGCGCTTCGACATGGTGGTGCCCGACGGCGTGCTGCTCGACGCGGTGATGCCGGGCATCGACGGCTTCGCGCTGTGCCGCCAGCTCAAGGCCACGCCGCCGTGGTCGCACGTGCCCATCGTGTTCATGACCGGGCTGTCGGACACGGCGCAGATCCTGCAGGGCTTTGCCAGCGGTGGCGTGGACTACGTGGTCAAGCCGCTGCGCATCCCCGAGGTGCTGGCGCGCCTGGCGACCCATGTGCGCAATGCCCAGGCCACGCGCCTGGCGCGCGAGGCAGTGGACGTGGCCGGCCTGGGCGTGGTGGTACTCGATGGCCAGGGCCGCATGGCCTGGCGCTCACCCCAGGCCACGCGCTGGCTGGAAGACGCCTTCGCCCATGCCGAGGCCCCCACCGAGGTGGCCGCCGCCTGGCTGGTGCAGGCCCAGCGCGATGGCGAACAGACCCTGGCCCTGGCCGACGGCCGCCAGCTGCTGGCCCGGCACATGGGCGCCAGCGGCCTGGCCGAATCGATGCTGCTGCTCAGCCACGCCCGGCCCGAGGCCGCAGCGCCGCGCCACCTTCAGCAGGTGGCGCTGACCCCGCGCGAGACCGAGGTGCTCTCGTGGCTCACCAAGGGCAAGACCAACCGCGACATCGCCGACATCCTGGGCATGAGCCCGCGCACGGTGAACAAGCACCTGGAGCACATCTTCGAGAAGCTGGGGGTGGAGACCCGCACGGCAGCAGCCGCCATCGCGGGGCAGTTGCTGCAGGGTTGAGATGAAGCACCTCCTGGCCGCGCCAGTTTCACCCCCTGCGGTCAGGCACCGCTGGTTTCAAGGCTGGGCGATGCCTTGCGCACTGGCCGGCAGGCCGAACACATGGTCGAACACCCAGTTGAAGACAAAGGTGTAGCACAGGAAGAAGACGATCATGCCGATGTCCATCACCAGCGCCTGCCACAGGCTGATGTGGAACCACCAGGCAAAGATCGGCACCAGGGTGACCACCAGGCCCATCTCGAAGCTGATGGCATGCACCACCCGGCGCCTGGTGCTGCGCCCGCGCACTTCCTGGCGCGACTCCCAGCGCTCGAAGGCCCAGTTGAACAGCAGGTTCCAGGCCACGGCGATGAGGGCCGCAACGGCAGCAATCACGCCCGCATGCGCGGCGCCCTGGCCGGTGAGGAAGGCCAGCCCCGCCGTGGCCGCAAAGATGGCGATGAGTTCGTACAGCGTGACGTAAACGACCCGGCGCTTGACGCCCTGCAGGCCGGCGGCAGCCTGCGGCGCTGCCAGGGAGGTGGTGGTGTTCTGCGTTTCCATGGCCCGAACTTTATGTGCTTGCGACTGATATAAAAAGTTAGCTTGTATCAGTTTTTCTGATAGATTAGGACCTTTTCACCCTGACTTCGGGGTCGCGAAATCAGGGTGAAAAGGCCCTAAGCCATGGCTTTTTCCTCGGACAACATCCAGGTCTTCCTGTCCGTGCTGGACCAGGGCTCCTTCTCGGCGGCGGCGCGCAGCCTCTCGCGCGTGCCCTCGGCCGTGAGCATGGCGATTGCCCACCTGGAGGCGGAGCTGGACATGCCGCTCTTCGACCGCAGCGGCCGCGAGCCCCGGGCCACGGCGGCCGCGCGGGCGCTGGAGCCCCAGGCGCGGCTACTGGCCGGGCAGTTGCAGCAGCTCAACGCCCAGGCGCTGTCGCTGACCCAGGGCCTGGAAGAGCGGCTCACGGTGGCGATTGCGCCCGAGCTGCTGGCCTCGCGCTGGACGGAGCCCATCGCCGCCCTGGCGCGCGAGTACCCGCTGCTGCAGGTGGAGGTGCTGGCTGCGCCCCAGGTCGATGCGCTGGAGCTGCTGCACACCGGGCGCGCGCAGCTGGCGCTGGTGTTCGAGCGGCCCAGCATCGACGGGCGCGAAGGCTTCCAGGAGGTGGGCAGCGAGACCCTGGTGGCGGTGATGGCGCCTGACCACCCGGTGCTCCAGGCAGCGCGCGCGGCCGCCGAGGCCCGGGGCGAAGCCGGCGCCCGGGCCCAGCTGCGCGAGGAGCACCTCACGACCACGCGGCAGATCGTGGTGGCCAGCCGCGACCTGGCGCAGATCGACCGGCGCTTCGTCTTTGCGCGCCACCACTGGCGCACCGACAACCACCTGGCCGCCCTGGGCCTGATCGAGGCCGGCCTGGGATGGGGCTGGCAGCCGCGCGCGCTGGTGCAGCCGCGCATCGACGCGGGCACGCTGTTGGAGATGCCCTTCGAGAACCTGAGCAACGGCACGGCGCTGTGGGTGGACGTGGTCTGGTCCAAGGAGCGCCCCTTGGGCCTGGGTGCACGCCGCTTCGTGGAGCTGATGGCGCACGATGCGCTGCGGGCCGGGCATGCACCGGAACAGACCTGCTCGGCACCCGCCTCAGAACACGCGTGACTCGCCGTCCTGCGGGATCCACAGCCGGTGCTGCAGGCCTGCCTGTGCGGCCATCGCTGCCAGATCCGCCCGCGTCGTGGGGCAATGGTCGAGTGCCTCCAGGTGGTTGGCCACCACCAGGCCGGGCGCCAGTGCACAGGCCTCGATCATGTCGCCCCCGTCCATGAGGATCTCGCCCCCCAGGTCGAAACGCGCGCCGCCGGCCGGCAGCACGGCCACGTCGGGCCGCAGCCGGGTGAGGCAGTCGCGCACCTCGGGGGTGAGCACCGTGTCGCCGGCAATGTAGACACTGGGCTCGCCCGGCATCTCGATCAGGTAGCCATGGCCATGCTCCATGAGCCGGCCGACCCAGCCGCGCCCATGCAGGCAGGCGATGGGCGTGATGTGCCCACCGCCCAGGAAGGGCTGCCGGCCGGGACCGGTCAGCGGCTGCACCACCAGGCCACGTGCGGCGAGGTAGTCCGCATCGCGGGGCATGCAGGCGACGGGCGTGCTGCGCCCGCGCAGGAACTGCTTGCCCGCCCGGTCCAGGTGATCGAAGTGGCCGCGCTGGCAATGGGTGATGAGGGCATGCGTCACGCGGCCCAGCACGGCATCGGCCCCTTGAGGTAGCTCCACGATGGGGTTGCGGCGGCGCGTGCCGCCCAGGTAGCGCAGCGTGGGCAGGCCGCCCTGTGGCGAGAGCATGGGGTCGACCAGCAGGACCACGGGCGTGCCCTGAGCCGTGAATTCCAGCACGATGGTGGCGTTGCGCAATTGGGTGATCTTCATGGGAGAGGTGTTGTGGCAATGGATGAAGACCTATTGTTCAAAGGCGTGCGTCTGGTGAAAATGGCCGGAATGGACGATTCATTGCCAATTCATGCCAACCCCGGGTGCTGATTCCCCCTCCCCCTCGCGCCCTTTGCGCCTGGCCCTGCTGCTCTATGAGGGCTGTATGCCTGCGGGCCTGTTTGCCACCGCCGACATGGCGCGCGCGGCCAACCTGCGTGCGGGCAGGCCGCTGTTCGACGTGCTGTGGGTGGGGCTGGACCTGCAGCCGGTTGCCACCTGGCAGGGGCCGGCACTGGCGCCCACCGAGACCCTGGTCCAGGCACAGGCCGATGCCGTGCTGGTGCCAGGCCTGTGGCTGTCGTCACCCGACGAAGTACGGGCCCAGCTGCGCCCCCTGCAACCCCTGGTGCGGGCGCTGCGTGCCCTGCCCGGCCGCACGCAGCTGTGGAGCTACTGTGCCGGCGTGGTGCTGCTGGCGGCCAGCGGTCGGCTCGATGGCCATGCGGCCACGGCCACCTGGTGGCTGCGGGCGGCACTGGAGCAGGAGTTTTCGGCCGTGCACTGGCGCCTGGACGAGCCCCTGGTGGCCCACGCGGCCGCCACCACGGCCGCCGGCGCCAGCGGCTACCTGCCGTTGATGCTGCACGCGCTGGCGGCACGGCTGCCACCCCAGGCGGTGCAGGACCTGCAGGAGGTGCTGATGCTGCCCCGCCCGCGCACCACCCACCCGGTGTTTGCCGGGCTCGACCTGATGGCCCAGGCAGAGCCCGCCCTGCGCAGCGCCATGCTCTGGGTGCAGCGCAGCCCGGCCCAGGGCCTGTGCCTGGCCGACCTGGCGGCGGCCATGCACCTGTCCACCCGCACCCTTGCGCGGCGGGTGCGCGCACACACAGGCCTGTCTGCGGCACACTGGATGCGCCGCATCAAGTTGCGGCAGGCCGGTGATGCCCTGTGCCAGACCCGCTACCCGCTCAAGCGCATCGCCCAGGACCTGGGCTTTGCCAGCGAAGCAGGCCTGCACCGGGCCTTCACCCATGCCACCGGCCAGACGCCCATGGCCTACCGCATGGCCCATGGCAGCCACTGACGGCCCCTTCGATAGTCCTATTCACCGGAGATGCACACCATGAACCCCTTCCAGAGCAGCAGCAAGGCCTTTGGCGAGCGCTGGTCGGCCTGGCAGCCCAAGGCGGACGGCAAGAAAGGCAAGGCTTCCGCCCTGGCCAACTGGGACCCGGGTGCCAAGCCGTTCTCGCTGGGCAGCAAGGCCGAGGACAAGGCGGCCGTGGAGGCCCTGGCGCTGGAACTCGACGCGCTGCAGAACCTGTTCTATGCCGACAAGCGCTACAAGCTGTTGGTGGTACTGCAAGGGACCGACACCTCGGGCAAGGACGGCACCATCCGCGGCGTGTTCGGCCGCATGAGCGCCCTGGGCGTGCGCACCGTGGGCTGGAAAGCCCCCACCGAGACCGAGCGTGCGCACGACTACCTCTGGCGCATCCACCAGCAGGTGCCGCAGGACGGCGAGATCACGGTGTTCAACCGCAGCCAGTACGAGGACGTGCTGGTGCCCGTGGTCAATGGCTGGATCACGCCCGCGCAGCAACAGCAGCGCCTGGCCCACATCAACGACTTCGAGCGCATGCTCAGCGAGACGGGCACCATCGTGCTCAAGTTCCTGCTGCACATCAGCCCCGAGGAGCAACGCCTGCGCTTGCAGGAGCGCCTGGACGACCCGGCCAAGCACTGGAAGTTCAGCATGGGCGACATCGAGGTGCGCAAGCAGTGGAAGGACTACCGCCTGGCCTACGACACCCTGCTCGCCGCCACGCACACGCCCTGGGCGCCCTGGACCATCGTGCCGGCCGACTCCAAGACGCACCGCAACCTGATGATCGCCACCGTGCTGCGCCAGGTGCTGCAGAACCTGGAACTGCGCTACCCGCCGGGGGATCCGCAGCTGGCAGGCTTCAAGGTCGAGTGAGCGTTCAGCGCCCTGGCCGACTCCTGGCCTGCAGGGCCGCAACCACCGCGGCATCGGTGCTGTCCGGCGCCCGGGCCTGGCGCTGCAGCAGATAGTCCAGTGCCGAGGCGCCTTCGGGCCAGGGCAGGTTGGTCTCCAGCCAGGCCCCGCGCACCCAGATCCGGGTGCCACCCGAGCCTGGGTGGCCGGCGACACGCCGGCAGGGCGCATGCGGATCGGCGCCATGCCCTAGCAGCAGCTCCACCAGGGGCAGGCACAGGCCGCGCAGTTCGCTGCCCCGTGCGCACAGCATGCAGGCCACGGCCCCCAGCAAGCTGCCTTCATAGCGCACCCGGGGCGTAGCAAAGGCTTCGCCCCTGGCCGCCAGGTTGTCGGCGCTGAACACGACGGGGGTGTTGGCGTTGAGCCCGCGCTCCAGCAGGCGGCGAAAGATGCCGAGGACAGCGTCCACGCGCTGCCCGTCCAGAGCGATGGGCTCCTCACCCTCGGCTGCACCCTGCTCGTACCAGTGCCACCCGAGCAGCGCGCCCAGCACCTCCTCCTGGACCGCTTCCGGCGTCAGCCAGCCAGCGATGCCGGCGCCCGCATCCAGCAGTTCCAGGGCGAGGCGCACATCCCGCGCCGCCCCCTGAAAATTGCGCAGCAGCATGCGCACCGCCGGATAGTCGTCACGCCAGACCGAGGTGTCGAGGTCGACGCCCGCAGCCGCCAGCTGCGCCGGGGTTTCGGCATCGCGGTAGCCACAGCGCATGCGGTCCAGACGGGCCACGTCGCTCATCTGCAGGGGTGGCACCGAGCAGGCGCCCCGGGCCTCCAGCACCGCCAGGACTTCCGCGCTGTCCTGGAAGAACTCGACGCTGTGGAACAACAGGCTGCCGACCTCCTGCGCAGACTCCTCCTCGTACAACCTGGCATTCACGTCCACGCCTTCCTGGGCGAGCAGCCACTTGAGCAGTTTGGGGTGTGCGCACACGGCCTGCACCACGGCCACGGAGCGCGACAGTGCCACCAGGTCTGCGCCTGGCAGCGCCAGCAGCGCGACCAGCATGGCTTCGCGCCTGCAGCCGCCATGCTGGGCGATCTGGCTGGCCCCTCGGTGGCCCAGGGCAGGCAGGGGGCCAGGTCCACACGGGCATCGAACATGGCGCGCACGGACTTTTCCATGCCCCCGCGCAGGGCGTGCATGAACAGGGGCATGCCCTGGGCCGCGGCGTCCGCAGAGGCCCCGGCCTTGATCTCCTTGGCGAGCGCGCCATCCTTGCTCTCGAGCACCAGCTCGTACAAGCGGTCGCCTTCGGACAGGGCGGGCTTGGGAAAGGCCTTGACAGTGATGCGCTTGCCCGCGTGGTGGTGCGTGGTGTCCGACTCGCCCACCTGGCTGTTGAAGACCTGCACACGCAGGTACTCGGCACCCGCGGCATGCAGGGCGAGGATCTGCGCCTTCTCCAGTGCATCGTGCGCCGAGGCGTCTATGCTGCAGCGCAAGGTCGTGCCCAGCAGCGACGCACTGAGCACCGAGGGCTGGTCCCAATCGGCAAAGATGCCGCCCAGGAGTTCGGGCCAGGCACTGCAGGGGGTGCCGATAGCGGCCAGCAGCTTGCCGTGCAGGGTGGAAAGCGCGTCGGCATCGGAGCCGATGCAGGTGAAGGTGTACGTGCTGGCGGACATGGAACGTGAGGCGTTGGAGATGCCCTCGAGGGTAGCAAGCCAGGGGCGCTGCGCGCCGGTTCCAGACACCGATCGGGCCAATTGGCAGGTTATGCATCAAATGCATAATCCTGTAACACTCCGGCCTTGGACAGGGACAACAGGCAGGCATAAGCTCCGTGGCTTGAACTTATCCCACAAGGAAATTCACATGTCGCAATCTTCCGGCGCTCCGGCCACCAGCTCCAAGTTGGGCGCCGTCCATACCCTGCCGTCCTACCTCCAAGCAGACAACCTCGGCCCCTGGGGCGTCTACCTGCAGCAGGTGGACCGTGTCACGCCCTACCTGGGCCACCTGGCCCGCTGGGTCGAGACGCTCAAGCGCCCCAAGCGCGCGCTGATCGTGGACGTACCGATCGAGCTGGACAACGGCACCATCGCCCACTTCGAGGGCTACCGCGTGCAGCACAACACCTCGCGCGGCCCGGGCAAGGGCGGCGTGCGCTTCCACCAGGACGTGACGCTGTCGGAAGTGATGGCCCTGTCGGCCTGGATGTCGATCAAGAACGCCGCGGTGAACGTGCCCTACGGCGGTGCCAAGGGCGGCATCCGCGTGGACCCCAAGAAGCTCTCCCTCGGTGAACTTGAGCGCCTGACGCGCCGCTACACCAGCGAGATCGGCATCATCATCGGCCCCTCCAAGGACATCCCTGCGCCGGACGTGAACACCAACGGCCAGATCATGGCCTGGATGATGGACACCTACTCGATGAACACCGGCGCCACCGCCACCGGCGTGGTCACCGGCAAGCCCGTGGACCTGGGCGGCTCGCTCGGCCGCGTGGAGGCCACCGGCCGCGGTGTCTTCACCGTGGGCGTGGAAGCCGCCAAGCTCACCGGCCTGTCGCTCGACGGTGCCCGCGTGGCGGTGCAGGGCTTCGGCAACGTCGGCGGCATCGCCGGCAAACTGTTTGCCGAGGCCGGCGCCAAGGTCGTGGCCGTGCAGGACCACACCGGCACCATCTTCAACGGCAAGGGCCTCGATGTACCGGCCCTGCTGGCCCACGTGAAGGCGCGTGGCGGCGTGGGTGGCTTTGCCGGCGCCGACACCATGGCAGCCGACGAGTTCTGGGGCGTGGACTGCGAGATCCTGATCCCGGCCGCGCTGGAAGGCCAGATCACCGAGCACAATGCCGGCCAGATCAAGGCCAAGCTGGTGATCGAGGGCGCCAACGGCCCCACCACCCCCGAGGCCGACGACATCCTGCACGACAAGGGCGTGCTGGTGCTGCCCGACGTGATCGCCAACGCCGGCGGCGTGACGGTGAGCTACTTCGAATGGGTGCAGGACTTCTCCAGCTTCTTCTGGAGCGAGGACGAGATCAACGCCCGCCTGGTGCGCATCATGCAGGATGCCTTTGCCGGCGTCTGGCAGATTGCCCAGGAGCACAAGGTGAGCCTGCGCACCGCCACCTTCATCGTGGCCTGCCAGCGCATCCTGCACGCCCGCGAAATGCGCGGCCTGTATCCCTGATATTTCTTTTTTTGCAAGAACCGCGGCCGCCTATCCGGCGGCCCCCGGTCCGACCCAGCCGCCAGCACCGCACCCGGTGCTGGCGGCTTTTTTCCGGGAGGTGCCTGTTGCGTCCGGGCGACGCCGCACACCCGCGTTCATGCCTGTTGTCGGCACGATGCGACCGCTGGGCGGCTGCTGAAACAGGCAGATACGCACGCCAACAAATGGAAATGATTGCCCCGCAGGCCGCGTGGGAGACTGCCTTTTCATCTCGGCAATCCCAGGAGACAACGGTGGCCCTTCCCTCCCTGCGCAGCGTCATGGCGCGCTTCATGCTGAGCCGCCTGCGCACCGCCCGCTCGGTGGCCCGCCTGGCCTACCGACTGCATGGCAGCAAGCGCGCCCTCATCGACCGGCGCGGCACCCTCACCTACCAACAGCTGCACGACCGCGTGCTGCGCCTGCACGGCTGGATGCAGGCGCAGGGCGTCCAGCAGGGCGACATCGTCTTCACCTGGTTGCCTGAGACCGGCGAGCAGTACGAGACGCGCCTGGCCACGTTCGAGAACGGCACCATCTTCGCGAGCTTCCACAAGCACCTGTCGGCCCAGGCCGCGCTCGATACCCTGCTGCGCGTGAAACCCGCCGTGTTCATCCACGACCCGGCGCTGAGCGAGCCCATCCTGGCCACCGTGCGCGAGCGCATGCCCGGCCTGCACATCCTGGCCCTGGGCAAGCCCTACGAGGACGCGCTGGCCCAGGCCACGCCCACGCGCGGCACGGCCAGGGTGCACGAGGACGAGGTGTTCGCGCTGCACATGACCTCGGGCACCACCGGGCTGCCCAAGGCCATCGGCTACACCCACCGCAAGTACCTGGACAGCGTGCGCTTCATTGCCCAGTCGATCAACTTCACCCCCCCGGCCAGCGGCCAGGACATCAACATGCTGGGCCTGCCGCTCACCGGGCCGGGCTCGGGCCTGGTGCTGCCCACGCTGCTCTCGGGCGCGGTGCTGGTGATGCCCGAGAACTTCCGCTCGGCCACGCTGGCCGGGCTGATCGAGCGCCACAAGGTCTCGCGCGCCTTCCTCTCGCCGTCGGCCATCATCGACCTGCTGGACGACCCGGAGCTGCCGCGCTACCGCCTGGCCTCGCTGACCCATGTGCCCTATGGCTCGGAAATGATGCCCGCGCCCAAGATCGCCGAAGCCATCCGCCGCTTCGGCCCCATCTTCCAGCAGGGCTACGGCTGCCTGGAGGCTCTGCCGCCCATCACCTGGCTGCTGCCGCACGAGCATGTGGACGCCAGCGGCGCGCCACTGGGCCTGGACATCCTGTCGTCGGTGGGGCGCGTGATGCCCGGCGTGGACGTGGTGATCCGCGATGACGACTTCCATCCGCTGCCCCTGGGCTCCACGGGCCTCATCACGGTACAGACCCCGGTGCAATTCGAGCGCTACTGGCACGACCCCGAGAAAACGGCCGAGACGCTTCGCAACGGCTGGGTGGTGATGGGTGACACGGGCTATTTCGACAAGGCAGGCTACCTGCACGTGCTGGGCCGCAATGCCGACCGCGTGCGCAAGGACGGCCAGTTGCTCAACCCGCGCGAGGTGGAAGAAGTCACGCACCAGCACCCCGCCGTCAAGGAATGCTGCCTGGTGCAGCACGGCGAGCAGGCCGTGCTGGTGGTCAGCCTGCGCCAGAGCTGGCGCACCGAGCACAACTGGCGTGCGCTGGAGCACGACATCACCGAGTACCTGGCCGAGAACCTGACCGCGGCACTGCAGCCCGACCGCGTGCGCATCGTGCCCGAGATCCCGCGCAGCTTCCTCAACAAGATGTTGCGCCGCGAGGTGCGTGCCATGCTCGACGCCGAAGAGCCCGTGGCCGAACCGGCGCACGCGCTGTGAGCGGGCCGACCGCCGCGCAGGCCGCCACCACCGCCGACACCAGGCTGCCGCTGGGCACCAAGCTCGGCTACGCCGTGGGCAACGTGGGCCTGCAGATGCTGATCGCCGCCATGGGCTTCCTGCTCATGATCTTCTACACCGACGTGGCCCTGGTGCCGCCGGCCGTGGCCGGCGCCGCGCTGCTGGTGGGCAAGGTGTGGGACACCATCAACGACCCGCTGTTCGGCTGGGTGACGGACCGCACGCGCTCGCGCTGGGGCCGCCACCGCGTGTACCTCATCTACGGCGCGATTCCGCTGGCCGTGGTGTCGGCCGCGGTATGGATGGTGCCCCCGGGCCTGTCGCCCGTGGCGGCGTTCCTGTGGATTGCCATCACCTACACACTGTTCGACACGCTGATGACGCTGGTGCAGCTGCCCTACCAGGCCATGGCCGCCAACCTCACGCGCGACTACGACGAGCGCACCAGCCTCACGGCCTTTGCCTCGCTCGGTGCCCTGATCGGCTTCTTCGCGGGCAGCGTGCTCATGCCAGTGCTGGTGCGTGCCGCGCCCGATGCGCGCACGGGCTACGCGCTGGCCGGTGCCTGCTTCGGCCTGGCCGCCGGCATGGCGGTGGCCGTGGTGGCCTGGCGCGTGCGCGAGCCCGTGGCCGACGAGGCACCCGCCCCCGCCGACCCCTCGCCTGCCTGGGATTCGGTGCGCCGTACCTTGCTGGGCACGCTGCGCAACCGGCCCTTCCTGCTGCTGGTGAGCGCGGCCGGCCTGGTGCGCCTGGGCCTGACCCTGGTGCAGGGCGCGCTGGCCTATTTCGTCATCTACCAGCTGCAGGGCACTCAGGGCGACCTGCCGCGGCTCATGGCCATCCTGCTCGGGGTGGTGGCGGTCTCGCTGTTCGTCTGGAAGCGCGTGGTGGACCGCTGGGAGAAGAACCGGGCCTACATGCTGGGCCTGGTGTTCAGTGCCGCGGGCCTGGTGGTGCTGTACTGGATCGGGCCGGGCCAGCAGGGGGCGGTGGCCGCCGTGCTGGCGCTGATCGGCATCGGCATGGGCGCGCACTGGATCGTGCCCTTCGCGATGGTGCCTGACACCATCGACCACGGCCACATGCTCGCGGGCGAGCGCACCACCGGCATGTACTACGGCCTGTTCGGTCTGGTGGACAAGATCGCGCGCACGCTGGCCACGGTGATCGTTGCGGCCGTGCTGGACATCACGCACTACGTACCCAACGTGGCCCAGTCGCCCGAGGCGCTGGGCGGCATACGGCTCATGACCGGCCCGCTGCCCGCACTGTGCCTGGCGCTGGCGATTCCGCTGCTGCTGGTCTACCCCATCACGCGCGCGCGGCACGGCGAGATCCGCCGCAGCGTGGGCGACGTGCGCGACAGCCAGTTCACGGGCTGAGCTGGGGCCCTGCGGGCAGCGCTGGAACCACCGGGTCCACCCAGCGCAAGGCCAGGCAGAACGGCTGCGCACAAGGCGTGCGCCCCGCATAAGGGCAGCCAGCCACCTCGCACAGCGGCCGTTCGCGCTCACGCTCCTCATCGACCGGCAGATGGCCACTGGCCTGCAGCACCGCCATCTGCGTCCAGGGGTCCAGGCGCTGGCCTGGCGCGAGCAGCATCTCTCGGCCATAGACCGAAGCCGGCACCTGCGCCTGGAAGTCCAGCACCAGGAGCGCACTGGTGCGCGCCGTGGCCGCGGCTTCAGGCCCCTGCAGCACCAGCGCGAACACCCCCGACTGCAGCGCCTGCGCATTGCCGGAAAACGGCACCTGCAACGGCGCCGGCGCGCCCAGCCCCGCCGCGGCGAGAGGTGTCGACTGCGACGCCATCCAGGGCACCGGCACGCGCAGGGTCAGCGCAAAGCTGCGTGGCCCCTCGGGCGTCTGCACCGTGCCCTGGCGCACCAGCCAGGTCTGCAGCGGCGGCTGCCCGGGCTCGGCATCGCCTTTCTCCAGTGCATGCGCCAGGCCCACGGGCCAGGGCTGGGCCGCAACCACGCGCTGGGGAATGCCACTGCCCTCGGTGAGCTGCGCCACCAGGGCGCCCACCATGCGCAGCGCCGGGGCGTCCAGCCCCTCGGCCGGCCAGGCCGCAGACAGCGGTGCTGCCGCGGACGCAGCAGGTGCTGGCACCGGCGCCCCCGGTGCCAGCGCCGCAGGCAGCAGGTTGCGCACCGCAGCGCCCGCCGGGCTGGCCGCCGCCGCATGGCCCCGCGGATCGAAGCCCGCGCCCAGGGGGCCACGCGCCTGCGGCGAAATGCTGGCCTTGTCGGCCACTGCCGGCGCCGGGGGCGCTGCCCCGGGCACGGGTGCGGCAGGGGCCGCGGGTGCTGCGGGATCGCCCAGCGGAAACGGCGCACGCGCCGGGGCCGCCTTGTCGGTCCCGAGCAGCGCGGCCTGGCGCTGCAGCGCCGCCTCGGCCAGGAACTGGGCCACGGGCGGCAGGGCGCCAGGGCGAGAGGGGTCGATGGGTGCAGCCATGCGGGCGGTGGGGTGAAGGCCCGATTCTGGAGCGATTCGACCCCGCTGAACAGCGGCACCCGATCACCGGCCCACCCGGCCTGCGTCAGAATCCGGCCTGCCCACGCCACCATGCCCACTCCACCCTCGCCGCCTTCGCTGCCGCCCCATCCCTGGGTGGCCCCTGCCCTGCTCGCCGCCGTGGCCGGTTTCCTGCTGCTCAGCGCCGCGCTGTTCGCGCCCAGCTGGGAGCGCGCCTTCCGCTCCGACGCCTCGCCGGCCGCCTGGCTGTCGAGCGCGCTGCTGCTCACCCTGTCCGTCACCGCGCTGCGGCTGACCGCCGAGCGCGCCCTGCCCCGGCTGCTGGGCATCTGGCTGGTGCTGGCCTTCGGCGCGCTGGCGCTGGACGAGCAGTTCATGCTGCACGAGCTGTGGAAGTTCCGCTGCATCGAATGGACCGCGGCCTGCCAGTCGACCTGGGTGCGCGAGGCGCCCCTGCTGGCTGTGGGCGGGGTCGGCGTGGCCACGCTGGCCTGGCTGCACCGCGCGCTCAGCCACCGCAGCACGCAGGCACTGGTGTGGGCCGGCCTGCTGGTCGGCCTGTGGGCGATTGCCGTCGACCAGTGGCCCGGCGTGCCGCCAGCATTGGAAACCTTCGAGGAGGTCTTCGAGGTGCTGGCCGAGGCCCTGGTGCTGGCGGCATTGCTGCGCCAGCCGGCTCCACCACCTTAGTTCAGGTGCACTCCTGGTCGATCCAGCGGCCAGCGCGGAACCACTGGCCGCCGACGTTGAGGTACCAGTGGTGCGCAAAGAGGGGGTGGCCCGACATCTCGCCCTTGAAGGGCACCTCGAAGCGCAAGATGTCGGCAATGCCGTCGCGGTCGAGGTCGATCTCGTAGGCCACCACGGCCGTCTGGATGCGCACCGGCTTGGGAACTTCGGGAGGCTCGGCAGGGATGGTCCAGCCCAGGGGCTGGCGCTGGGACTTCACCGCCGCGGCGCTGGCGGGCAGCTCGGTCGTGGTGACCAGGCGGGTGAGCACCTGCGCCGTTTCCGGCAGGCGTGCATAGCGCTTGACGGGGACGACCTCGTCCCCCTCGGCCCCTGGATCCTCGAACGCCGGACCGGTGTAGTTGCCGCCGCAGTAGAAGTCCGCATTGTCGATCTGCCAGCTGCGCTTGCGCAGGGCCTGCGCGCCCACCAGGCCCTGCTGCGTGATGGCATAGATGGTGAGCGGCGGATCGAAGACCAGGTCGGCCGCCCCCACATCCCAGAAGCCGGTGACGAACTCGATCTCCGGCCCGCTGTGGCGGTTGTAGCGGCCCATGGGCGCCGCCGTGGGCACCACGGCAATGCGGCTGCCGGCCACGGCGGCCAGGCCGTCGGCCTCGGTGTCGTGCAGCAGCGCCACCTCGCCATGGCGCTTGAAGCGCGAGGACGCAATGGGCTGCAGGGCCAGGCGCAGGCCTGGCAGCTTGAGATCGGCGACAGGGTCCGGCACCGGCTTGCCGCGCGCGATCTCGTGGGCCGTGTCGGGCAGCACGCCGGCGCGCAGCAGGCGCTTGGCAGCATCGAACTCGGGTCGGGCGGGGTAGCGCACCTCGGCCCCTTCGGCGTGGCTCTTGCGCAAGGCCGGCAGTTGCAGGGCCGCGGGCCGGGGCAAGGCATTGCCATAGGCACGCAGGCGGTTGGACGACGGCGCCACCCAGAAGGCCCGGGCCGGGTCCTTCGCGGCCTGCGGCAGCGTCAACGGTTGCGCCGCCAGCAGGTTGCAGGCCATGTGCGACTGGAAGGGGATGAAGCGGATCACCTCGCCCTTGCCATCGGGGTTGAGCCGGCTGTCCCCGGTGTAGAACACCTCGCACCAGCCGTCCTGCTCGGCCAGCAGGCGCACCACGGTGTTGGCCGGCAACTGGGCCTCGACGCGGGCATCGGGCCGGGGCCGCTCGCGCAGGTTGACCCAGGAGCCCTGCACATGGCGCACCGGAGGCTCGGGCCCCAGCTGCGCGCCCGCGCCCGGCGCCCACAGAGCCGCTCCCGCAAGTGCGGCGGCCAGGGAGATCAATCCTGCCCGCCGCGGCATCACGCCACCAGCTCCGGCGCGGCCGCTGGCTGTTCCACCACACGCGCCAGCAGTGCCCCCGCATAGCGCGCGGGCAGCGGGATCCACACGCGCACCGGGTTGCCCTGGGCCACGGCCACGGGCTGGCCGTGCACGTCGTGCATGCGCTCGAGCCGCAGCTGGATGTTGCCGCTGGGGTGCACCACCTCCAGCAGGTCGCCCACGGCGAAGTGGTTCTTGGTTTCCACCTGCACCCAGTCGCCCGCCAGGCCCACGGCCTCCTGGCCGTCGGCGCCCAGCACCTCGCCCGCGAACTGGCTGCGCTGCGTGGCCGAGTGGCCGCTGATGTAGTTCTGGTAGTCCTGGCTGGGGCGGCGCTCGAGCAGGCCGCCGGTATAGCCGCGGTTGGACAGGCCTTCGAGCTCCAGCAGCAGCTCGGGGTTGAACGGCCGGCCGGCCACGGCGTCGTCGATGGCGCGGCGGTAGACCTGGGCGGTGCGGGCCACGTAGTACAGGCTCTTGGTGCGGCCCTCGATCTTGAGCGAGTCGACGCCGATCTGCGCCAGCCGCGCCACATGCTCCACGGCACGCAGGTCCTTGCTGTTGAGGATGTAGGTGCCGTGCTCGTCCTCCATGATGGGCATGAGCTGGCCGGGCCGGCCGATGTCCTCGAGCAGGTAGACCTGGTCGGCCGCCGGGTGGCGCACGCCGTCGCCGCAGGTGGAAAACGACTGCTCGGCCTCCTGCTGCGCGGCGGCGAAGTCGAAACCGGCCTCCATCTTCTGCGCCACGGCCTCGCCGGTGGTCGGGTCGACCTCGGCGCCATGCGTGGCATAGCCCCAGCGGCAGGCATTGGTGCAGGTGCCCTGGTTCGGGTCGCGGCGGTTGAAGTAGCCGCTGAGCAGGCAGCGGCCCGAGTAGGCGATGCACAGCGCGCCGTGCACGAACACCTCGAGTTCCATGTCCGGGCACTCCTGGCGGATCTGCGCGATCTCGTCCAGGCTCAGCTCGCGCGAGAGGATGATGCGCGCAACGCCCATCTTCTGCCAGAACTTCACGGCCGCCCAGTTGGTGGTGTTGGCCTGCACCGAGAGGTGCACGGGCACCTCGGGCCACTTTTCCTTGACCATCATGATCAGGCCGGCGTCGGCCATGATCAGGGCGTCGGGCTTCAAATCGATCACGGGCTCGATGTCGCGCAGGTAGGTGCGGATCTTGTCGTTGTGCGCGATCAGGTTGCTGGTCACGAAGAACTTCTTGCCGCGCGCATGCGCCTCCTCGATGCCCTGGCGGATCTGCTCCAGGCGGAACTCGTTGTTGCGCGCGCGCAGCGAGTAGCGCGGCTGGCCGGCGTACACGGCGTCGGCGCCGAAGTCATAGGCCGCGCGCATCTTGTCGAGCGAGCCGGCGGGCAACAGCAGTTCAGGGGCTTTGAGGGCGGTCATCGGGGGCCATCCAGTCGGGTTGTGGGTTGTTCAGCGCGGCACCGGCATGGCAATGGCCTGCGGGAATTCCTCGCCATCGAAGGCCTTGTCGCCATCGGCATCGGCCACGCCATTGGCCACCAGGCCCTGGAAGTCGAACTGGCGCGGGTCCATGAAGTGCGAAGGCACCAGGTTGCGCAGCGCCACGGCCATGTTCTCGATGCGGCCCGGGTACAGCTGCTGCCAGTCGCGCAGCATCTGCCCGATCTGCTTGCGCTGCAGGTTCTCCTGGCTGCCGCACAGGGTGCAGGGGATGATGGGAAAGTTGCGCAGCGCCGCCCAGCGCGTGAGGTCGTCCTCGGCCACATAGGCCAGCGGGCGGATGACGAGGTGGTCGCCACGGTCGCTCTGCACCTTGGGCGGCATGCCCTTGAGCTTGCCGCCGAAGAACATGTTCAGGAAGAAGGTCTGCAGCATGTCGTCGCGGTGGTGGCCCAGCGCGATCTTGGTGCAGCCCAGTTCGTCGGCCACGCGGTACAGGATGCCCCGGCGCAGGCGGCTGCACAGGCTGCACATCGTTTTTCCCTCGGGCACATGCTGCTTGACCACGCTGTAGGTGTCGCGCGTCTCGATGTGGAAGGGCACGCCCAGCCCCGCCAGGTAGTCGGGCAGCACCTGGGCCGGAAAACCCGGCTGCTTCTGGTCGAGGTTGACGGCGATCAGCTCGAAGCGGTTGCCATTGCGCTGCTGCAGCATGCGCAGCACGTCGAGCATGCCGTAGCTGTCCTTGCCGCCCGAGACACAGACCATGACCTTGTCGCCATCGGCGATCAGCCCGAAGTCGGCAATCGCCTGGCTGACCTGGCGCACCAGGCGCTTTTCGAGCTTGAGGGCCTCGCGGTCCGTACTGCCCGCCATGGGGGCGGGTGGTGCGGCAACGGGGGGCGAGGTGGGGGCGTCGGTCAGCATGGCGGGCAGGAGGATTCACGGCCGCAGCAGATGCTGCGGTCCAAAATTGCGATGGTATGCATAGCACCTGGCGATGGCAAAGCCATCGCCAGGATCGATTTTCGTACAGATGGGCCCACCGGCCCCGGGATTCAGGCCTCGGCCGGGTAGAACATCTTGCGCGCAGGCACGGTTTCCACCGCGCGCGCGATTGCGCCGATGTGGTCGGGCGTGGTGCCGCAGCAGCCGCCCACGATGTTCACCAGCCCTTCGGCCGCGAACTCGTGCACCAGCCGGCTGGTCACCTCGGGGGTCTCGTCAAAGCCGGTGTCGCTCATGGGGTTGGGCAGGCCGGCGTTGGGGTAGCAGCTGATGAAGGTGTCGCCGGCGACGCGGTTGAGCTCCTGGATGTAGGGGCGCATCAGCGTGGCGCCCAGGGCGCAGTTCAGGCCGATGGCCAGGGGGCGCGCATGGCGCACGCTGTTCCAGAAGGCCGTCACGGTCTGGCCCGAGAGGATGCGGCCCGAGGCGTCGGTCACCGTGCCGCTGATGATCAGCGGCAGGCGCTGGCCGCTGTTCTCGAAATACTCGTCGATGGCGAACAGCGCGGCCTTGGCGTTCAGGGTGTCGAAGATGGTCTCGACCAGCAGCACGTCGGAGCCGCCTTCGACCAGCGCCTCGGTCTGCTCGTAGTAGGCGGCACGCAGCTGCTCGAAGTCGATGTTGCGCGCACCGGGGTCGTTCACGTCGGGGCTGATGCTGGCCGTCTTGGGCGTGGGGCCCAGGGCGCCGGCCACGTAGCGCGGCTTGTCGGGCGTGCTGTACTTGTCGCAGGCGGCGCGGGCCAGCTGGGCGGACTTCAGGTTCATCTCGCGCGCCAGATCGGCCATGTGGTAGTCCTCCTGCGCGATGGTGGTCGCACCGAAGGTGTTGGTCTCGATCAGGTCGGCGCCCGCGGCCAGGTAGCGCTCGTGGATGTCGCTGATCACGTCGGGCCGGGTCAGGCTTAGCAACTCGTTGTTGCCCTTGACGTCGTAGGCAAAGTCCTTGAAGCGCTCGCCCGCGTTGCCGGGGCCGGTGTAGCCCTCGCCCCGGTACTGCGCCTCGCCCAGCTTGAAGCGCTGGATCATGGTGCCCATGGCGCCGTCGAGGATGGCGATGCGTTGGGCGAGGATGTCGGGCAGTTCCCGGGCGCGGGTGTATTGGAGGGCTTGCATCCCGCTATTGTAGAAAGCGCGGCTTTTCCCCTGCTGGCCCGGGCCGGTTACCCCTGTTGGCCAGCGGCCGCCACGTCCAGGAAGCCGCGCAGCGCCGGGCTCACCGCGTCCCGGTGCCAGGCCAGCACCCCCACCGTGGGGTGGTGCAGGCCGGCAATGGGCACAAAGCGCACGCCCTGGGCCCCGGCCCGCGCCATGGCGGCCGGCACCAGGGCCACGCCCATGCCCAGGGCGACCAGCGCCACCACCGTGAGCCACTGGCGCGCCGCATGGCGTGTGTGGGGGTGGATGCCGGCGCGGTGGAACAGGGCGATCACGTTGTCGTGGTTGGCGGGCGCCACGTCGCGCGAGAACATCACGAAGGTCTCGGCGGCCAGCGCCTGCAGGTCCAGCGTGGGGTGCTGCGCCATCGGGTGGTCCTCGGGCAGGCAGCAGACGAAGTGGTCCTCGGCCAGCGGCAGGCTGGCCAGCGGCTCGGGCACCACGCTGCTGTTGATGAAGCCGGCGTGCAGCTGGCGGTGCAGCAGCGCCTCGAGCTGCTCGCCGGTGGACATCTCGCGCAGCTGCACCTCGATGCCCGGCGCCTGCGCGCCGAAGGCGCGCACGATGGCCGGCATGTCGCGGTAGACCATGGAGCCGGTGAAGCCGATGTCCAGGCGCCCGCGCAGCCCCGCCGCCACGGCGCGCGCCGTTTCGCCCGCGCGCGCCACACGGTCGAGCACCACGCGCACCTCGGCCAGGTAGGCATGGCCCGCGGGCGTGAGCGCCACGTGCTTGCTGCTGCGCTCGAACAGCTTCACGCCCAGCTCGTCCTCCAGCGCCTTGATGCCCGAACTGAGCGGCGGCTGGGTGATGGCCAGGCGCTCGGCCGCACGGCCGAAGTGCAGCTCTTCGGCCAGCACGGCAAAGTAGCGCAGCAGGTACAGCTTCATGCGCCCATCATGCCAGCGCATGCGCGCCTCAATACGACTTGGGCAGCCCGAGCACCTTCTCGGCAATGAAGCACAGGATGAGCTGCGGACTCACGGGCGCCAGGCGCGGTATCCACGATTCGCGCAGGTAGCGCTCCACGTGGTACTCCTTGGCGTAGCCCATGCCGCCATGGGTGAAGATGGCGCGCTCGCAGGCGTGGTAGCAGGCCTCGGCCGCCAGGTACTTGGCGCTGTTGGCCTCGGCCGCGCAGGGCAGGTGCTGGTCGTAGAGCCAGGCGGCTTTCTGCACCATGAGGTGCGCGGCCTCGAGCTCCATCCACGACAGCGCCAGCGGGTGCTGCACGCCCTGGTTCTGGCCGATGGGGCGGCCGAACACCTCGCGCTCGTTGGCATAGCCGGCGGCACGGGCCAGCGCCGCGCGGCCCAGGCCCACGGCCTCGCTGGCGATCAGGATGCGCTCGGGGTTCAGGCCGTGCAGGATGTAGCTGAACCCCTTTCCTTCTTCGCCCACCCGGTCTTCCACGGGGATGCGCAGGCCATCGATGAAGACCTGGTTGGAGTCCACGCACTTGCGCCCGAGCTTGTCGATCTCGCGCACCTCGACCGTGCTGCGGTCCAGGTCGGTGTAGAACAGGCTCAGGCCCTCGGTGCCCGTGCATTCCTCCACCGGCGTGGTGCGCGCCAGCAGCAGGATCTTGTTGGCCACCTGGGCGGTGCTGATCCAGACCTTCTGGCCGTGCACCACGTAGTGGTCACCCTGGCGCACGGCCCGCGTCGTGAGCTTGAGCGTATTCAGCCCGGTGTTGGGCTCGGTCACGCCGAAGCAGGCCCGGTCGCGGCCCGCGATCAGCGGCGGCAGCCAGCGGGCCTTCTGTTGCTCGGTGCCGAAGACCACCACCGGGTGCAGGCCGAAGATGTTCATGTGCACCGCAGACGCGCCCGACAGCCCCGCGCCGGTGGCAGAGATGGTGTGCATCATCAGCGCCGCTTCGCTGATGCCCAGGCCTGCGCCGCCGTATTCCTCGGGCATGGCGATGCCGAGCCAGCCGGCATCGGCCAGGGCGCGGTGGAAATCCTCGGGAAAGCCGCCGTCGCGGTCCTTGTGCAGCCAGTAGTCGGCGTCGAAAGGGGCGCAGACGCGCTCGATGGCATCGCGGATCTGTTCGTGTTCGGGGGAGAGGGCGAAGTTCATGCGGACGCAGCGGTGGCTGAAGAAGCAGCAGGGAAGCGGACCACCCGCTCGGGCGATTCGAGGTAAGGGGGGCTGTAGATGACGAGCAACTTCACCGGTGCCTCGCTGGTCACGGTGAAAACATGCGCCACATCGGCCGGGAAGAAGCACATGTCGCCCGGCAGCATGTCAAACACCTCGCCCGCCACTTCGGCCCGGGCCGTGCCCTCCAGCAGGTAGCAGGCCTGCTCGATGCCCGGGTGGGCATGGGGCAGCGCGCCGCCGCCCGCGTGCAGGGTGCCCAGCAGCACCTCCATCTGGCGGGCGCCCACGGTCTCGGGGCCGATCAGGCGCTGGTTGTGCGTGTGCTGGTGGTTGGCCGGCTGGTAAGCGGGCACCCCGGCGCTGCGCACCAGGTAGCGGGGTGGGGTGGCAGGGGTGGTCATGCAGTGTCTCCGGCGGGCAGGTGGCAGGCGCCCTGGGCCAGCAGGGCATCGATGTCGGTGGGGGCATAGCCAGCCTCGGCCAGCAAGGCACGCGTGTGTTCGCCCAGGCGCGGGGCGGGTGCCAGTTGCCGTGCCGGCGGCGTGCCGGACCAGCGCGTGGGGTGGGCCATGGTGTGCAGCGGGCCTTCGGTCGGGTGCAGGCTGTCGTGCAGGAAGCCGGTGGCGCGCAGCTGCGCATTGGCCAGCAGGTCGGCCGGGGAGTTCATGGGCATGTGGGGCACGTCGGCCGCGTCGAGCAGGGCGCGCCATTCGGAGGTGCTGCGCCCGCGCAGGATGCGCGCCACCTCGGCGTACACGGCGTCGATGTGCGCGGCGCGCGCCCCGTGCGTGGCAAAGCGCGGGTCCAGGCCCAGACCCTCGGTCTCGCCGATGGCGGCGAAGAAGCTGCGCCAGTGCTTGTCGTTGTAGATCAGCACGCAGAGCATGCCGTCGGCCGTGGCATAGGGCTTGCGGTGCGCGGTGAGCAGCCGCGCATAGCCCGCATCGCCACGCGGCGGCTCGAAGCTGAGCCCCGCCATGTGGTCGCCCAGGACGAACTGGGCCATGGCCTCGAACATCGGCACCACGATGGCCTGGCCCTGGCCGGTCTTCTCGCGCGCATAGAGCGCGGCCGTCACGGCGTACACCGCGTGCAGCCCGGTCACGCGGTCCGACAGGGTGGTGGGCGCATAGGCAGGCTCGGGCGCGCCGTACTGCTGCATCAGCCAGGGGATGCCCGTGGCGCCCTGGATCAGGTCGTCGTAGGCGGGGCGCGCGGCGTCGGGCCCCTCCTGGTCGAAGCCGCAGCAGCTCACGTGGATGAGCCGCGGATTGCGCGCGGCCACCGCGGCGGCGTCCAGCCCCAGCCGCGCCAGTGCCTGGGGCCGCACGTTGCTGATCAGCACGTCGCAACCCTCGGCCAGGCGCAGCGCGGCCTCGCGCCCCGCGGGGTGCTTGAGGTCGAGCACGATGCTGCGCTTGCCGCCATTGGCGTGCAGGAAGATGTGGCCCATGCCCGGGTTGGCCATGGGGCCCACGTGGCGCATGTTGTCGCCCTCGGGCGTCTCCACCTTGATGACCTCGGCACCCAGTTGCGCCAGGATCTGCGTGGCGAACGGGCCCATGATGACGCTGGTGAGGTCGAGCACGCGCACGCCGGCGAGCGGGCCTGCCGTCCCGGGGGGCCTGGTATCCTGCATGGAAGGGGTTCCTCTCGGTCGGTTCATTCGGGCTTGATGCCCGCCTGGCGGATCAGGGTGCGCCAGTGGTTGAGCTGCTCGGCCACGTAGCTGGCGAACTCCTCGGGGGTCTTGCTCGGCCAGACCTGGAAGCCGATCAGCGCCAGCCTGTCCTGCGTGTCCTTGTCGGCCAGCACGGCCTGCAGCTCGGTGTTCAGGCGGTTCACCACGGCCGGCGGCATGCCGGCCGGGCCGAAGATGCCGTTCCAGGAGGTCAGGTCGAAGCCCTTGGCCGTCTGGCCGATGGGCGGCACGCCCGGCAGCAGGGGCGAGGGCTGGGCCGTGGTGATGCCCAGGGTGCGCACCTTGTCGCTCTTGAGCATGCTCATGCCCGAGCCCAGGTCGGCCACGTAGACCTGCACCTGCCCGCCCACCAGGTCGGTCATGGCCTGCGGGCTCGACTTGTAAGGCACGCTCAGCAGGTCGATGCCGGCGATGTGCTTGATGCTTTCCATCGCCACCAGCGAGGTGCTGTTGGGCGTGGCGTAGCTGAGCTTGCCGGGGTTGGCGCGGGCGTAGGCGATCAGTTCACCCAGGGTTTTGGCCGGCACCGAGGGGTGCACGGCCAGTGCGAACGGCAGCTCGCCCACGCGCGCCACGGGCGTGAAGTCCTTGATCGGGTCGTACTTGAGGGCCGAGTAGAGCGCCGGGTTGGCCGAATGCGAGGTGTTGGTGGTCATGAACAGCGTGTAGCCGTCGGGCCTGGCCTTGGCGGCGATCTGCGCGGCCACCTGGGCATTGGCGCCGGGCTTGTTGTCCACCAATACCGGTTGCTTGAGCCGCTCGGCGAGCTTCTGGCTGACGGTGCGGGCCACCGAATCGGTGCCGCTGCCGGCCGCGAACGGCACCACCAGGGTGATGGGCGCGCTGGGGTACACGGCTTGTTGCGCCCCTGCCGACAGGCTGGCCGCCGCCACGGCGCAGGCCGTGAGCACGGCCCGGAAGATGTGATGCATGTCTTTGTCTCCTGGATGGGTGTACGGACACCCCTTGTGCCGGGGCTGGACCGCATCTTGTCCGGGGCAGCCATTTGCGTCCAATTGGATAATCGGACCGATCCATTCGCATTGCGAATCGTTGGCTGCGGCACCGGGTTGGCCCGAACCGGGCGCCTGCACAGCGCACAATAGGCGCCTTTGCCCGCCGCCGCAGATGCGCGCGCCGGCGCCGTTGAACACCCACCCGACCAGGCTGCCGCCCTTTTGCCATGCGCTGCGGCAGCTATCAAAAGGAGAGTCATTGAGTCCGTCACCCGCCCATACCGTCCTGCACGACGTCTTTGGCTACGAGCAGTTCCGGGGCCCGCAGCAGGACATCGTCGAGCATGTGATCGGCGGCAGCGATGCGCTGGTGCTGATGCCCACGGGCGGCGGCAAGTCGCTGTGCTACCAGGTGCCGGCCATCGTGCGCCAACAGCAGGGGCGCGGGGTGACCATCGTCATCTCGCCCCTGATCGCGCTGATGCACGACCAGGTGGGCGCCCTGCACGAGGCGGGGGTGGACGCGGCCTTCCTGAACTCCACGCTGAGCTTCGACGAGGCGCAGGACGTCGAATTCCGCCTGCAGACCGGCGCCATCACGCTGCTCTACGCGGCACCGGAGCGGCTGAACACGCCGCGCTTCCTGGGCCTGCTCGACAGCCTGTACAACGAAGGGCACCTGTCGCTCTTCGCGATCGACGAAGCCCATTGCGTGAGCCAGTGGGGCCACGACTTCCGGCCCGAGTACCGCGCCCTCACGGTGCTGCACGAGCGCTATGCCGGCGTGCCGCGCATCGCCCTCACGGCCACGGCCGACGACCTCACGCGCGCCGACATCATCGAGCGCCTGCAACTCGAGGACGCGCGGCTGTTCATCAGCAGCTTCGACCGCCCCAACATCCGCTACACCATCGTCGAGAAGAAGGACGCCACCACCCAATTGCTGCGCTTCATCGAGCGCGAGCATGCGGGCGAGGCCGGTGTGGTGTACTGCCAGTCGCGCAAGCGCGTGGAGGAGCTGGCCTCCACCCTGAGCGACGCGGGCCTGACCGCCCTGCCCTACCACGCGGGCCTCGATACCAAGGTGCGCCAGAAGAACCAGGACCGCTTCCTGCGCGAAGAAGGCATCGTGATGGTGGCCACCATCGCCTTCGGCATGGGCATCGACAAGCCCGATGTGCGCTTCGTGGCGCACGTGGACATGCCCAAGAACATCGAGGGCTACTACCAGGAGACCGGCCGGGCCGGCCGCGACGGCCTGAACGCCGACGCCTGGATGGCCTACGGCCTGAACGACGTGGTGAACCAGCGCCGCATGATCGACGAGAGCCCCGCGGGCGAGGAGTTCAAGCAGGCGCTGCGCGGCAAGCTCGACGCGCTGCTGGCCCTGGCCGAGGCCACCGACTGCCGCCGCGTTCGCCTGCTGGCCTATTTCGGCGAGGAGTCCACGCCCTGCGGCAACTGCGACAACTGCCTCACACCCCCGGCCATCTGGGATGCGACCGACGCGGCGCGCAAGCTGCTGTCCACCATCTACCGGGTGCAGCAGGTCAGCCGCATCGGCTTCGGCGCGGGCCACATCATGGACATCCTGCGCGGCAAGCAGACCGAGAAGGTGGCGCAGTTCGGGCACGACAAGATCTCCACCTTCGGCATCGGGGCCGACCTGTCCGAGCCCCAGCTGCGTGGTGTTTTGCGCCAGCTGATCGCCACCGGCGCCCTGGGCCTGCAGAAGGTGATGCTCGACAGCGGCCACAGCTTCGACACCCTGTGCCTGACCGAGGGCTCGCGCGCCGTGCTCAAGGGCGAGGTGCCGGTGCAGCTGCGCGAATCGGTGTCGGCCGCGCCGGCCAAGCGCACCCGCAAGGGCAGCGCGCCGCCAGCCGCCGCCGCCAACCTGGGGCCCGATGCGCAGGTGCGCTTCATCAACCTCAAGGCCTGGCGTGCCGAGGTGGCCAAGGAGCACAACCTGCCGGCCTACGTGATCTTCCACGACGCCACGCTGGCCGCCATCGCCGAGCGCAACCCGGCCACACAGGAGGACCTGCAGGGCATCAGCGGCATGGGCGCGAAAAAGCTCGAGGCCTACGGCAGCGAGGTGCTGCGCGTCTGCGCGCAGTAGCCTGCGCCGCTCAGCGGCCAGGCTTCTTGCCCGGCAGCAGGGTCGCGGTGATGGCCCGGCCGATCTGCTCGAAGGCCTTGCCAGCCTCGCCGTGCTCGTCCAGGTCTTCGGCGCAGGTGGCCACCACGATGGCGGCGCGGCCGCCGTCCTGCGGGTTGACCACGCCCATGTGGCAGGCGCGGTGCAGCTGGGTGCCCGTCTTGTGGATGAAGCGCTCGCTGCGCGGCAGGCCGGCTTCGAGCCGGTAGGCATCGTA
Source organism: Acidovorax sp. CF316 (assembly GCF_000276605.1). Classification (GTDB taxonomy): domain Bacteria; phylum Pseudomonadota; class Gammaproteobacteria; order Burkholderiales; family Burkholderiaceae_C; genus Acidovorax. The sequence continues at coordinate 47,266 of NZ_AKJX01000261.1, forward strand.
GGTAGCGTACTTGAGGTCGGTGAACAGGCGCTGCTGGTGCGCGGGCGAGAGCAGCTTGCCGGTGACCAGCTTCTCCAGCATACCGCCATAGGAGGTGAGCGGTGCGGAATTGAGGCCGCGTGCGTAGTAGCGCCGGTAGGCCTCGTCCATGGTCTTCACGCGGAAATCCGCCTTGTCCACCTCGATGGTGCGGGCCAGCGCGTCCACGCGCTGCGGCCCCATGGGCGCGGCCGCCAGGCGCACCAGGTCCATGTTGCTCATGGTGAGCGCGTCGGGGTGCAGTTCGGCATACACGTCGTAGCGCACCTGCGCGAAATTGGTGATGCGCTCGAAGCCCTTGCCCCCCAGCAGCTCGCGCGCATGGCGGTTGAGCGCCTCGTCGCCGATGCTGCGCATCAGCATGTTGGCGGCTGTGTTGTCGCTCTCCATCAGCATGCGCTTGAGCAGTGCATCCACCCGGTAGCGGGTGCCGGCCTTGTTCCAGACCACGTTGCCCGAGCCATCGACCTTGTCCGTGTCCTGCAGCGTGACCTGCTCGGCCAGGCTGTGCCGGCCCTGCTCGATCTCCTGCAGCACCGCGATGGCCACCGGCAGCTTGGCCGAGGAGCCCAGGTACCAGGGCCGCTCGGCCTGGTAGGACAGCACTTCGCCGTTGTCCAGCCGCTTCACATAAACGCCGAGCCGGCCGGGCGTGGCGGCGTCGATGCGTTCGATCTGCTGGCGCAGCGCGTCGCTCCAGGCGGCGCCCTGCGCAGCCAGGCTAGCGCTCGCCAGGATCAGCGCGGTGCACCACGCGCGCCACGGGGGGACACTCTGGGTCATGGGTTCGTCCGTCGGTCAGCAATCCAGACTGGCACAGGGCCGCCCCCACGTCGCGCAGGGCACGGTCTGAACGCGCGCTGGACAGCTCTCCACGCGTGCAGGCGACCACGATAACGCGCCGGTCCCGGCCGAGACGTGGGACAGTGACCAATCCGGAGTCGCAGGTGCGCGCCCTTTGCGTGCCCGTTTTGTGCGCAAAGCGCGCCGCCTTGGGCAGGCCGGCCTGCACGCGGTAGACCCCCGTCTGCACCCGCTCCATCACCGCCAGCAGGTAGCGCGTGTGCTCGGGATTGACGATCTTGCCGTGGACCAGCAGCTCCAGCAGGTCGGCATAGGCATCGAGCCGGCCCGAGTTCAGCCCGCCCGCATAGTAGGCCTCGAAGGCCTCGCCCACGCTGGGCAGCAGGAAGGACGAGGCCGGCACGTGCAGCAGGCGCGCGAGCACCTGCATGCGCTCTGCATCGCTGCGTTGCTGCTTGATCACCAGGAAGTCGTGGCCCGACAGGTGCGAGGCCTGCGGCGTGAGCTGGCCGTAGGCGTGCCGGCGCACGTCGGCCAGGCTGGTGATGCGCTCGAAGCCGCGCGGCACGAGCTGCTCGACCAGGGCATTCACCGCGCGGATGCCGACCAGCCCGATCAGCATGTCGCTGGCCGTGTTGTCGCTGTAGATGACCATCTGCTCAAGCAGGTAGCGCACGCTCAGCGCCGTGCCCACGGCCTTGGAATTGGTCTGGCCCGCGCCGTCCACGTAGTCCGAGGCGCGCACGCGCAGTTTCGTGTCCAGCGTGAATTCGCCGCGCTCCACCGCCTGCAGCACCGCCAGCGCGACCGGCACCTTGACGGTGGAGGCCAGGTACCAGCGCTCCATGCCACGGTGCGATACGGCGATGCCGGTCTCCAGGTCGCGCACGTAAACGCCGATGCCGGCCGTGTTCTGCGCCGCCACCTGGACCAGTTCGGCCTGCAGCAACTCGGGCCAGGCGGGGCGCGGTGACGGGGCGCCCTGGGCCTGCGCAGGGCCTGCGGCCAGCGCCGCAGCGGACAGGGTCAACGAAAGGATGAAAGCCTGCAGACGGGCGATGGCGGGCACCTCCGCAAAACTGCAACGGTACACCGCCCCCCCGTGGGGCCGGTAACACTGTGTGATCCCGAAGGTTACCGCGCCCGCACGCTCATGGCTCCTGCAGCAACGGCGAGCGCAGGATGATCTGCGCGGTGGCAAACAGGTGGGTGTCGATGGCCGCAAAGGCCCGCGCCTTGTCGCGCGCCAGCGCCGCTTCCATGATGTGGCGGTGCTCGCTGCGCACATCACGCACGTCGGTGCTCAGCGGCACCGACAGCCGGCGGTAGCGCTCGCTCTGGCGATAAAGCATGTCGCGCATGCGCAGCAGCCACTGGTTGGGGCAGGCACTGACCAGGGCCTCGTGGAATTCGCCATGGGCATCGTTCCAGGCGGTGGTGGAGCGCGCCTCGGCCTCGGAGGGCAGGGACTGCAGGCGTTCCATGCGGTGGGCCGCCGCAACGATGCGCGTCTCCCACTCCACATCGCCATGGTCCATGGCCTGGCCCAGGCACAGCGATTCCATTTCCACCCGGGCACGGGTCAGGTCCAGCAGCTCGTCCTTGCTCACCGGGCTCACGCGGTAGCCGCGGTGCGACTCGCCCACCACCATGCCCTCGGCCCCCAGGCGCGACAACGCCTCGCGCACGGCGCCCAGGCTCAGCTCCAGCCGCTCTTCGACGGCCTTGATGTTCAGCTTGGCGCCCGGCGGCAGGCGCCCGTCGAGGATTTCGGCACGGATCAGGTCGCACGCCGTCTCGGCCTGGGTGCGCTTGGGGAGGGTGGTCAGCATGTCAGTCCAGATTTTATCCGGGAATCTACCAACACACAAATAATAGATTATTCGATCAAATATATATCCGTGCGGTCCGGACTCCGTCCTTTGATCGCCCACCAGGAGACTTGATGAAATTGCTTCGCTTCCAGTCGGCCGGCCACAGCGGCTGGGCTGTTTACCAACCGGCCACCGGCGCATGGCATGGCACGACCCAAGGTGCGGCCGGCTACCCCGGCGACGTGGACGACCTGCTGCGCCAGGGACGTGCGGCGCTGGACGCCGCTGCCGCTGCCATGGCCCGCCAGGACGCCGTGGACCTGGCCGCCGTGCAGTTGCTGGCACCCGTGGCCCGGCCAGCCAAGATCATCTGCGTGGGCCTGAACTACCGCGACCACACGGCCGAGAGCGGCTTCGTGCAGCCCGCCTACCCGACCCTGTTCGCGCGCTTCAACTCCAGCGTGATCGCGCACGGCGCACCGCTGCTGCACTCGCCGCTGTCGGATTCGCTCGATTTCGAGGGCGAGCTGGTCGCGGTGATCGGCACCGGCGGCAGCCGCATCACGCGGGACAACGCACTCTCCCACGTGCTGGGCTACTCGGTCTTCAACGACGCCAGCGTGCGCGAATACCAGTTCAAGACGCCGCAGTGGACCATGGGCAAGAACTTCGACGGCACCGGCGCCTTCGGCCCCTGCCTGGTGACCGCCGACGAGCTGCCGCCGGGTGCGCGCGGCCTGCGGCTGGAAACCCGGTTGAACGGCCAGACCGTGCAGTCGGCCAATACCGACGACATGGTGTTCGACATCGAGTCGCTGATCGTCACCATCAGCGAGGCCATCACGCTGGAGGCAGGCGACCTGATCGTGGCGGGCACCCCGGCCGGCATCGGCCATGCGCGCGAGCCGCGCCTGTACATGAAGCCCGGCGACACCTGCGAGGTGGAGATCGAGCGCATCGGCCTGCTGCGCAACCCCGTGCATGCCGCAACCGCCACGGCGCCCCGCCCCTTCGAGCCCGCCACCGCATAACGCCCACCCCCAGGAGACTGCCATGCCATTGAACCGATTGCTGCGCGCCACCCTCATCGGCACGCTCACCGCCCTGGTCGCCCTCGGCGTCCAGGCCCAGGACGCCAAGCCCCGCACGGCCCGCTTCGGCCATGGCTTGGCCGACAACCACCCGGCCGGCCTGGCGGCCAAGCAGTTCGCCGCCGACATGGACAAGGCCACCGGCGGCAAGATGAAGATCACCGTGATCGCCAACCAGGCCCTGGGGCCCGACCCGCAGATGCTGGGCGCCCTGCAGGGCGGCGTGCAGGAGTTCTACACCGGCAGCGCGCTGGCGCTGCTCGGCCAGGTCAAGGAACTGGGCTTCCAGGACGTGCCCTTCCTGTTCAACACCGAGGCCGAGGCCCACGCAGTGTTCGACGGCCCCGTGGGCCAGCAGCTCAACACCAAGCTCGCCGCCGTGGGCATCCACGTGCTGGGCTGGTGGGAGAACGGCTTTCGCCACATCACCAACTCGCGCCGGCCGGTGAACAAGATCGATGACCTCAAGGGTCTGAAGCTGCGCACCCAGCCCAACCCGCTCACGCTCGACGCCTTCAAGGCCATCGGCGCGAACGCCTCGCCGCTGCCCTGGTCAGAGCTCTTCGTGGCGCTGGAGACCAAGGCCTTCGACGGCCAGGAAAACCCCATCGTGCTGATGTACACGCAGCGCTTCTATGAAGTGCAGAAGTACATGACGCTCTCGGGCCATGTCTACTCGCCGCTGATCTTTGCCGTGTCCAAGAAGTACTGGGACAGCCTCTCGGCCGACGAGAAGCAGATGATGACCACCGCCGCCAAGAGCGCCACCACCTACCAGCGCAAGACCACGGCCGCCGAGGCCGGTGCGGCCCTGCAGGGCATGAAGGACAAGGGCATGCAGGTGACACAGTTCTCCGAGGCCGACCTGCAGGCCATCCGCGACCGGGTACCGCCAGCCATCGCGCCGCACCTGGAGAAGATCGGCCCGGAGTTCATGGCCCTGGTGCGCAGCGAGATCGCCAAGGCGCGCGCCGCGACCAAGCCGCAGTGAGCGACATGGCTGCCCACCCTGCCCTGCCGCCCGCCTTCCTCGATGCCCTGGGCCAGCTGCTCGGCCCGCGCCTGTCCACCAGCCTGGCGGTGCGCGAGCACCACGGGCGCGACGAGTCGATCTTTGCCGCCATGCCGCCCGATGCCGTGGCCCATGCGCGCACGCGCGACGAGGTGCTGGCCATCGTGCGCCTGTGCCGCGACCACCGCGTGCCGCTGGTGCCCTATGGTGCGGGTTCGTCGCTCGAAGGGCATACCCTGGCCACGCGCGGCGGGCTCACGCTGAACCTGCAGCAGATGGACCGGGTGCTCGCCATCCATCCCGAGGACCAGACCGCCACGGTGCAGCCGGGCGTGACACGCAAGGCGCTCAACGCCGAGTTGCGCGATACGGGCCTGTTCTTTCCCATCGATCCGGGGGCCGACGCCACCATCGGCGGCATGTGCGCCACGCGCGCCAGCGGCACCAATGCCGTGCGCTACGGCACCATGCGCGAGAACGTGCTCAACCTCACCGTGGTGACAGCCGATGGCGAGGTGGTCAAGACCGGCCAGCGCGCGCGCAAGTCGGCTGCGGGCTACGACCTCACGCGCCTGTTCGTGGGCTCCGAGGGCACGCTGGGCGTGGTGGTGGAGGCCACGGTGCGCCTGTACCCGCTGCCCGAGAGCGTGATGGCGGCCGTGTGCGCCTTCCCCGACATCGATGCCGCCGTGCAGGTGGTGGTGCAGACCATCCAGCTCGGTGTGCCGATCGCGCGCTGCGAGTTCGTCGACGCCACGGCCATCCGCGCGCTCAACGGCCATAGCCGCACCGGCCTGCCCGAGCAGCCCCACCTGTTCTTCGAGTTCCACGGCAGCGCAGCCGGCGTGCAGGAACAGGTGGACACCGTGCAGGCCCTGGCCATGGACGGCGGCGGCGCGCAGTTCCAGTGGGCCAGCAGCCCCGAGGAACGCACGCGCCTGTGGGAAGCCCGGCACAACGTCTACTTCGCGGCGCTGCAGCTGCGCCCAGGCTGCCGCTCGGTGGTCACCGATGTCTGCGTGCCGATCTCGCGCCTGGCCGAATGCGTGGGCCAGACCGCGCAGGACCTGCAGCGGTCGGGCATGCTCGCGCCCATCGTCGGCCATGTGGGCGACGGCAACTTCCACGTGCAGATGCTGGTGGATGCGAACGACCACGCCGAGGTGGAGCAGGCCGAAGCGCTCAACGCACGCCTGGTGCGGCGCGCCCTCGCCATGGACGGCACCTGCACCGGCGAGCATGGCGTGGGCCTGCACAAGCAGGGCTTCCTGCTTGACGAACTCGGCGCCGCCCCGGTGGCGCTGATGCGCCAGATCAAGCACGCCATGGACCCGCACAACCTCATGAACCCCGGCAAGGTCTTCGCGTTTTGACGCGACCTGTCCACCCTTTCCGCCCACTTTCCATGAAGCAACTCATCCACTGGTATTTCAAGGCGCTGGAGGGGGTCGTCGTGCTGTGCCTGGCCGCCATGTGCGTCATGGTCTTCGGCAACGTGGTGCTGCGCCACCTGTTCGACTCGGGCATCAACATCTCCGAGGAGCTCTCGCGCTTCATGTTCATCTGGCTGATCTTCCTGGGCGCGATCCTCGCCATGCGCGAGGGCGGCCACCTGGGCATGGACATGGTGGTGCACCGCCTCTCGGGCAAGGCGCTGTTCGCGGCCGTGCTGCTGGCCCAGTGCATCACGCTGGCCTGCTGCGCGGTGCAGCTGTGGGGCCTGCTGCGCCAGCACGCGCTCAACATGGCCAACACCGGCCTGGTGACCGGCATCTCGCTGGGCGTGGTGTATTCGGTGGCCTACCTGTGCGCGGTGTCCATCGGGGTGATGACGGTGGTCAACATCGCGCGGCTGCTGAGCGGGCGGGTAAGCCCCGCGTCGCTGGTTGCCGTGAGCGAAGAAGGGGCCTAACACCATGGTCGTCGCCGTCTTCGTGCTCTCGCTGCTGGCCGCCATGGCCCTGGGCGTGCCCATCGCCTTCTCGCTGATCGCCTGCGGCATGGCGATGATGTTCTACATGGACCTGTTCGATGCGCAGATCATCGCGCAGAACATGCTCTCCGGGGCCGACAGCTTTCCGCTGATGGCGATTCCCTTCTTCGTGCTCGCGGGCGAGCTCATGAATGCCGGCGGCATTTCGCGGCGCATCGTCGACGTGGCCGGTGCCTGGGTCGGGCACTTCAAGGGCGGGCTGGGCTATGTGGCCATCTTCGCCTGCGTGGTCATGGCCTCGCTGTCGGGCTCGGCCATCGCCGACACGGCCGCCGTCGCTGCGCTGCTGATCCCGATGATGCGCAAGGCCGGCTATGACATCCCGCGCGCGTCGGGGCTGATCGCCTCGGGCGGCATCATCGCGCCGGTGCTGCCGCCGTCCATCGGCTTCGTGATGCTCGGGGTGGTGGGCAACATCTCCATCACGCAGCTGTTCATCGCCGGCATCGTGCCGGGCCTGATGATGGCGCTGGCGCTGGTGTTCACCTGGATCTACCAGTCCCACCGCGACGACATGCCGCGCGGCGAGCGCATGCCCCTGCGCCAGCGGATCTCGGCCACCGTGGCGGGCTTCTGGGCGCTGCTGCTGCCGCTGCTGATCGTGGGCGGGCTCAAGGCGGGCTACTTCACCCCCACCGAGGCCGCTGTGGTGGCCGTGTTCTACGCGCTCTTCATCGGCTTCGCGGTGTACCGCGAGCTGCGCTGGTCGCAGCTCTACGGCCTGTTGCTCGCCAGCGCCAAAACCTCGGCCGTGGTGATGTTCCTGGTGGCGGCGGCCCAGGTCTCGGCCTGGCTCATCGCCGCCGCCAACATCCCGATGGTGGTGGCCGACATGCTGCAGCCCCTGGTGGGCAGCCCGGTGCTGCTGATGCTGGTGATCATGGCGCTGATCTTCGCCGTGGGCACGGCGCTCGACTTCGCGCCCACCATCCTGATCCTGGTGCCGGTGCTGATGCCGGTGGTGCGCATGGCAGGCATCGACCCGGTGTACTTCGGCGTGCTGTTCATCATGAACAACGCCATCGGCCTGATCACCCCGCCGGTGGGCACGGTGCTCAACGTCGTCTGTGGGGTCGCGCGCGAGCGCATGGAGCCGGTGATCCGCGCCGTCATGCCCTACCTGCTGGCGCAGACAGCGGTGCTGCTGCTGCTCACCCTGTTCCCGCAGCTGGTGATGGTGCCGCTGCGCTTCTTCACCCGTTAGGGGGCGGTGCCGCCGGGGCGGCGTGCCAACGGAACAAAAGGCCCCCGGTCAGCGCACAAGGGGGCCTTGCGGCGCCACAATGGCACCCATGCTGACCCTCCAAGACATCCACGCCGCCGCCGCCCGCGTCCAGGGCCATGTGCTCGACACGCCCTGCGTCGAGTCCAAGACGCTCTCGCAGATCGTGGGCGCGCAGGTCTTCCTCAAGTTCGAGAACCTGCAGTTCACCGCTTCCTTCAAGGAGCGCGGGGCTTGCAACAAGCTGGTGCAACTGAGCGCCGAGGAGCAGGCGCGCGGCGTGATCGCCATGAGCGCCGGCAACCATGCCCAGGGCGTGGCCTACCATGCGCAGCGCCTGGGCCTGCGCGCGGTGATCGTGATGCCGCGCTTCACCCCGGGGGTGAAGGTGCAGCGCACGCGCGGCTTCGGGGCCGAGGTGGTGCTGCATGGCGACACACTCGAAGAGGCACGCGCGCACGCCTACCAGTTGGCCGGCGAGCGCCGCCTTACCTTCGTGCACCCCTACGACGACGAAGCCGTGGCCGCGGGCCAGGGCACACTGGGGCTGGAGATGCTACAGGCGGTACCCGACCTCGACACGCTGGTCATCGCGGTAGGCGGCGGCGGCCTGATCTCGGGCGTGGCCACGGCGGCCAAGGCGATCCGCCCGGGCATCGAGATCGTGGGCGTGCAGACCACGCGCTTCCCGGCCATGGTCAACGCCATCCAGGGCACACAGCACCCGCAGGGCACCTCGACCATCGCCGAAGGCATTGCCGTGGGCACGCCGGGCAAGATCACGCAGGAGATCGTCAAGCGGCTGGTGGACGACCTGGTGCTGGTGGACGAGGGCGACATCGAGCAGGCCGTGCTCATGCTGCTGGAGATCGAGAAGACGCTGGTCGAAGGTGCGGGCGCCGCCGGTCTGGCCGCTCTGCTGCGCTACCCCGAGCGCTTCCAGGGCAAGAAAGTCGGGCTGGTGCTGTGCGGGGGCAACATCGACCCGCTGCTGCTGGCCGCCATCATCGAGCGCGGCATGGTGCGCTCGGGCCGGCTGGCACGCGTCAAGGTCAGCGCGCGCGACGTGCCCGGGGTGCTGGCGCGCATCACCGCCATGGTGGCCGACACGGGCGCCAACATCGAGGAGGTGCACCACCAGCGCGCCTTCACCATGCTCGCCGCGCAGAACGTGGAGATCGAGCTGGTGCTGCAGACGCGCGGCAAGGCCCATATCGAAGAGGTGCTGGAACACCTGCACGACGGGGGCATGGAGGCCGTCTTGATCTGACGGGCTTGGGCCTGCCCCGCACACCGGCTAGAATTGGCCAAGTTTTAAGCACCTGGAGCCCCGCCATGTCCGACCACAACACCCCGCACGCCCCTGAAGAACATCCGGCCGACGCCGTGGAAAACGTGGTCCCGCTGATGCCCATCGTGCTGCCCGTGGTGGGCGGCATCATGATGTTTTTGCTGGCGTTCATCGCCGTGAACATGGCCTGATCGCCACGGAGCGCCCCACACGCCCCATGGCAAGCCCCGCGCAGCGGGGCTTTTTTTTGCCCTTTTTTTCATCCACAGCCTGGAGTTCGCCATGAGACCCGGAAGCGCATTGGTTCTTTTCTCCGGTGGACAGGATTCCACCACCTGCCTGGCCTGGGCGCTCACGCATTTCGCCCATGTCGAGACCGTCGGCTTCGACTACGGCCAGCGCCACCACATCGAGCTCACCGCCCGCCAGACCGTGCTGGCGGCCATGCGCGAGCGTTTTCCCGAGTGGGCTGGCCGCCTGGGCGAAGACCATATGCTCGACCTGGCGGTGCTGGGCCGCATCAGCGACACGGCGCTGACCAGCGAGACCGAGATCCAGATGACGGCCGCCGGTCTGCCCAACACCTTCGTGCCCGGGCGCAACCTGCTGTTCTTCAACTTGGCCGCCGCCGTGGGCTACCGGCGCGGGCTGCACACCCTGGTGGGCGGCATGTGCGAGACGGATTTCTCGGGCTACCCCGATTGCCGCGACGACACCCTGAAGGCGCTGCAGGTGGCGGTGTCGCTGGGCATGGGCCAGCGCTTCACCTTCGAGACGCCGCTGATGTGGCTGGACAAGGCCGAGACTTGGCAACTGGCCAAGGACCTTGGCGGTCAGGCGCTGGTGGACGTGGTCCTGGAGGAATCCCACACCTGTTACCACGGTGTGCGCGGCGAGCGCCACGCCTGGGGCTACGGCTGCGGCACCTGTCCCGCCTGCGCCCTGCGCAAGGCGGGCTACGAGCGCTGGACAGGGAACGGCCGCGGCTGAACCATCGTCAGGTCCGCATAACCCCATGCTTTTTTTGCATGGTTTTAGGACCTTTCTGACAGACAAGTTGGCGGCAGATTCATAAAATCGACATCCCAGCCGACCCGCGGAATCCGTGGAATCCGTCCTCCACCCCGTGGGGATGAACCGCGCCCCGCCCGCCGACTGAGCAAGAAAGCCGTTTTTTCAAAGGCAGCGCTCAGCATCCGCACCTGCGCCAGGCCTTTCGCCCCGTGCCCCGGGACGCTTCCTTTGAAAAGACTGTTTTTCAACTTAGGAAGCTCCCGATGAACGCACCCACCATGCAGGGCCTGAATCTCAACGCCCCCTCGCACGTCAAGAACGCCCGGCTGCTCGCCTGGGTGGCCGACATGGCCGCCCTGTGCAAGCCCGAGAGCATCTACTGGTGCGACGGCAGCCAGCAAGAGTACGACCGACTGTGCCAGCAACTGGTGGACGCCGGCACCTTCAAGAAGCTCAACCCCGCCAAGCGCCCCGGTAGCTACCTGGCCTGGTCCGACCCATCGGACGTGGCGCGCGTGGAAGACCGCACCTACATCTGCTCGGCCGCCAAGGAAGACGCCGGCCCGACCAACAACTGGATGGCCCCGGCCGAGATGCGCGCCACGCTGCAGCCCCTGTTCGACGGCTGCATGAAGGGCCGCACCATGTACGTGGTGCCCTTCAGCATGGGCCCGCTGGGCTCGCCCATCGCCCACATCGGCATCGAGCTGTCCGACAGCCCCTACGTGGCCGTGAACATGAAGATCATGACCCGCATGGGCAAGGCCGTGTACGACGTGCTCGGCGTGGACGGCGAGTTCGTGCCCTGCGTGCACACCGTGGGCGCGCCCCTGGCCGCCGGTGAGCAGGACGTGTCCTGGCCCTGCAACAAGACCAAGTACATCGTGCACTACCCCGAGACGCGCGAGATCTGGAGCTACGGTTCGGGCTATGGCGGCAATGCGCTGCTGGGCAAGAAGTGCTTCGCGCTGCGCATCGCCTCCACCATGGGCCGCGACCAGGGCTGGCTGGCCGAGCACATGCTGATCCTGGGCGTGAGCAACCCCGAAGGCAAGAAGTACCACGTGGCCGCGGCCTTCCCGAGCGCCTGCGGCAAGACCAACTTCTCGATGCTGGTGCCACCGGACGCCTTCAGCGGCTGGAAAGTCACCACCATCGGCGACGACATCGCCTGGATCAAGCCCCAGGCCGACGGCAGCCTGCGCGCCATCAACCCCGAGGCCGGCTACTTCGGCGTGGCCCCAGGCACCAACACGCTGACCAACCCCAACTGCATGGCCAGCCTGGACAAGGACGTGATCTTCACCAACGTGGCCCTGACCGACGACGGCGACGTCTGGTGGGAAGGCATGGAAAAGGACACCGGCGGCCAGCCCGCCCACCTGATCGACTGGCAAGGCAAGGACTGGACCCCCGAGATCGCCAAGCAGACCGGCGCCAAGGCGGCCCACCCGAATGCCCGCTTCACCGTGGCTGCGACCAACAACCCCGCGCTCGACGACGCCTGGGACGACCCCAAGGGCGTGAAGATCGACGCCTTCATCTTCGGCGGCCGCCGCTCCACCACGGTGCCGCTGGTGACCGAGGCACGCAACTGGACCGAAGGCGTCTACATGGCCGCCACCATGGGCTCGGAAACCACCGCTGCGGCCTTCGGCCAGCAGGGCGTGGTGCGCCGCGACCCCTTCGCCATGCTGCCCTTCATGGGCTACAACATGAGCGACTACTTCCAGCACTGGCTGACGCTGGGCGAGAAGCTGGCTGCCTCGGGCGCCACCCAGCCGCGCATCTACACCACCAACTGGTTCCGCAAGGACGAGGCCGGCAAGTTCGTCTGGCCCGGCTACGGCGAGAACATGCGCGTGCTCAAGTGGATGATCGACCGCCTGGAAGGCAAGGCCACCGGCGAGGAAACCATGTTCGGCGTGGCACCGGCCTACGCCGAGATCAACTGGTCGGGCCTGGATTTCAGCGCCGCCCAGTTCAACACCGTGACCAGCATCGACAAGGCCGCCTGGGCCGAAGAGCTCAAGCTGCACACCACGCACTTCGAGCAACTGGCCTACCACCTGCCCCAGGCCCTGCTGGACACCAAGGCTGCCATCGAAAAGCGCCTGGCCGCCTGATGGCCTGAGCCCACCTGCGACAGCAAAGCCGCCCTGCCAGGGCGGCTTTTTTTTGGGCTGGAGGTCCCTATCCCTTGTCGGCGAGTCGACCCAGGCGCAACGCCAGCCACGCGGCATCGGCCTCCGAGGGAGCCAGCGCCAGGGCCGTCTCGTAGGCTGTGCGGGCCCGGGCGTGCAAGCCCTTGCGCACCAGCAGCTCCGCCTGCGCGGCAAAGAAGGGCTGGTAGCCCTGCAGGCCCGGCGCTATGTCCTCGAGCTCGGCCAAAGCGGCATCCAGCGCACCGGCTTCGGCATGGGCCACGGCCCGGTTCAGCCGCACCACGGGGGTGGGCTCGAAGGCCAGCAGGCGGTCGTAGAGCAGGGCGATCTGCGCCCAGTCCGAGTGCTCACCTTCGCAGTGGCAGGCGGCAATGGCGGCCTTGAGCTGGTAAGGCCCCAGGGCATGCCGGGCCAATGCCCGCTCCAGGACCGCCGCACCTGCGGCGATTTCTTCCGTTTTCCACAGCCCGCGCTGCTGCTGGCCCAGCGGTATGGTCTGGCCACCGGCATCCGTGCGGGCCGCACGGCGGGCATGGCTGATCACCAGCAGGGCCAGGCAGCCCTCGATCTCCGCCTCGCCGGGGCGCAGCCGGTCCAGCAGCGCGCACAGGTACAAGGCCTCCTGCGCCAGCCCGTTCCCCCGCTGCGGCCCGGCGGAGTAGCCGGCGTTGAAGACCAGGTAGATGACCGCGAGCACGGCGGCCAGGCGCTCGGGCCATTCGGCCGGCTCCGGCACCGCATAGCGGATGCGCGCCGCGGCGATCTTGGCCTTGGCACGCGACAGGCGCTGGCCCATCGTGGCCTCCTGGTCCAGGAAGGCCCGGGCGATCTGCGCGGTGGACAGGCCGGCCACCACGCGCAATGTGAGCGCCACCTGCGACTTCTGCTCCAGCGCCGGGTGGCAGCAGGTGAAGATCAGGCGCAGGCGCTCGTCCGGAATCTCGTCGGTCTCCACTTCGTGGGCCTCGCCGCCCGCGAGCACCAGCAGGCTGTCGCCGATCCGGTCGGCCGTCCGGTGGCTGCGGATGCGGTCCAGCGCCTTGCGGTAGGCCACGCGCAGCAGCCAGCCCAGGGGCGACGACGGGATGCCGGAGCGGCTCCAGTGGGACACCGCCGACTCCATGGCGTCCTGCAGGGCATCCTCGGCCAGCTGGAAGTCCCGGAGCCGGGCGATCAGCGCCGCCATCAGCCGCCCCCGGTCCTCGCGTGCCAGGCGGTTCAGGGCCTGGGTCACGGCGACCGCTGCTGAGGCGGATGGGCCCATGGTCGGCGGCCAGGCAATGCGGCTGGCTCAGGCCGCCGTGTCGTAGACCATCAGCGGCCGCACCTCGACGGTGCCATAGCTTGCGGTGGGAACGGCCTGCGCGTACTTCAGGGCCGCATCCAGGTCGGGCACCTCGACCACGTAGTAGCCACCCAGGTGTTCCTTGGTTTCGGCAAACGGGCCGTCCATGGTTTCCACCTTGCCGCCACGGATGCGCAGCGACGTGGCGGTTTCGATCCCTTGCAGTCCATCGCCGGCCACCAGGACGCCATCGTCCCGCATCTTCGCGCTCAGCGCGAAGTAGCCGGCCATCATGGCCTGGAAGCCGGGCGTGCCGTAGGCGGGCTCGCGTTGGGGGTCGCTGTAGATCAGGAGCATGTACTTCATGGTGGTTCCTTGGAAGTGGTGAACGTCAGGACTCCGGAGCCGCCCGGTGCGGCGCTGCACGCCAGGGGTCTCCGGTACACCAAGGACGCCGTCGCATCGGCTTTTTCGACATGCGCCCCGATTATTTTGTCCGTTTCCACGTCCCGCGTCCCACCACGGCCCGCAAGCGCCCATGAAAAAAGCCGTGGCATACCACGGCTTTTTCAGATTCCACCAGCCGTCGTGCGGCAGGCAGGAGCAGGGCCCGCTCAGTAGCCAGCGCGCAGGTCGTTCACCGTGCGCACGCCCATGACGTGGTTCAGCTCGGCCATGATGCGCGGGTCGCGGATGGCGACTTGCCAGGTGCGCTCGTCTTCGGCGGCGCGGCGGCGGCTTTCGGCCCAGCCGGCAACACCCACGCGCAGGGCGGCGGCGGCACGGCGTGCAGGGGCCGACAGCAGGGCCAGGGCGGCGAACGCCACCAGCCACAGCACCATCCAGGCGGCCAGCAGGTGGCCTTCGCTCCAGGTGTCGATCACCTGGTTGGCCACCACCAGCAGGGCGGAGACGATGGCGGCGAGCAGGAGGGAGGCGGCGCCACGGGCGCTGTCAAAGCCGGCTGCGATGCCCTTGATGGCGGCAGCGGCGTTCTGGGCGCGGATCACGCCCGAGTGTTCGGTTGGATAGTCAACGTGTGCAAAACTGGTCATTTGGTTTCCCCTTATCAGCGCTTGTGGCGACATTGCCGGGCGAGTGGCTGAATCTTAGGGTTTACCCCATGTGTTATCAAGTTTATATCTTGAATTACCGCCATTCACTGCAGTGATGTTGCCGGCCTCCCCCTGGGTAGTCGGCCACAAAAAAGCCGTGGCATGCCACGGCTTGAAGGTCGAGGTCGGCCCTGCCCGGGGGCAGGAGCGGCGGCTCAGTAGAACTTGCGGATGTCGGTCAGGCCGTGGTTCAGCTCGGCCATGATGCGCGGATCGCGCAGGGCGACCTGCCAGGTGCGGCGGTCTTCGGCGGCATGGCGCTGGCTTTCGGCCCAGCGGGTGACACCGGCACGCAGTTCCAGGCCGGCACGGCGGGCCGGTGCGGACAGCAGGGCCAGGGCGGCGAATGCCACCAGCCACAGCACGACCCAGGCCGATAGCAGGTGGCCTTCGGTCCAGCTATCGACCACCTGGTTGGCCAGCACCAGCAGGCCGGAGACCACGGCGGCCAGCATCAGGGAAGCAGCGCCCCGGGCGCTGTCGAAGCCTGCGGCGATGCCCTTGAGGGCCGCGGCGGCGTTTTCGGCGCGAACCACGCCTGGATGTTCGGTTGGATAGTCCACGTGTACAAAATTGGTCATTTCGGTTCCCCTATTCAGCGCTTTTGGCGACATTGCCCGGGCGATGGCGCAATACTAGGGTTTACCCTTTAGTCTTTCAAATTTATATGTTGAATCATTGATATTCACACTCGTGATGATTTGACGCCATGCCCAGCCGCCTCAACTTCCGCTCGCTCGACCTGAACCTGCTCCGGGTTTTTGACGAAGTGATGGCCGAGCGCAGCCTGACCAAGGCCGCGCACAAGCTCTCGCTGACCCAGCCGGCCGTGAGCAATGCCATGCGCCGCCTGCGCGAGGTGCTGGGCGACGACCTCGTGGTGCGCAGCGGCCAGGGGGTGGAGCCGACGCCCCGGGCCCTGGCCCTGTGGCCGCCCATCCGCGACGCACTCACGCAGCTGCAGGAATCGCTGTCGCCCGGCCGCTTCGATCCGGCCACGGCCGAATCCACCTTCGTGCTGGCCATGGCCGATGCCACGGGTGCGACGCTGGTGCCCGGCCTGGTGGAAATCCTCGAAAGCGAGGCACCCGGCGTCGCAGTGCGCGTGGTGCCCCTGACCACGCGCGACCCGCGCCGCCTGCTCGAGGAAGAGGCCGCCGACATGGCGGTGGGCTACTTCCCGGCCGTGCTGGCCGACCTCACGGCGCGCGCGCAATCGGGCGGCATGGTCTCGTTCGAGAGCCGGCGCCTGTACGACAGCGAGTACATGTGCGTGATGCGCCAGGGCCACCCGCTGGCGGATGCGCCGCTGACCCTCGATGCCTACTGCGAGGCACGCCACATGCTGGTGAGCTTCTCGGGCCGGCCCTTCGGCTTCATCGACGAGGCGCTGGCCTCGCTCGGGCGCCGCCGGCGCGTGGTGCTCACGGTGAACCAGTTCTTCACCGCCGGCCGGGTGGTTTCGGGTTCGGACATGCTCACCGTGCTGCCGCGCCACTTCGTGCCGGTGACCGGGATCGCCGACGCCCTGGTGCAGCGCAGCCTGCCCTTCGACGTGCCGCCGGTGCACGTGGACGCGCTGTGGCGCCGCAACAGCACGCAGGAGGCGGCCATGGGCTGGCTGCTGTCGGCGCTGGCGCGTTCGGCCCGGCGCGCGTTTCCGCAGGGAGAGCCCGGCCATTCGGCGGGCACGTCGTTCGGCATCACGCCTTAGACTGCGGGGTCCATGCAAATCCAGATCCTGTCCGACCTGCACCTCGAAGCCAACCCCGATTTCATGCCCGAGCCCGCGCCGGGTGCCGACCTGCTGGTGCTGGCGGGTGACATCGGCTCCTACCAGGAGGGCGGCCGCATGCAGGACGAGGACTTCGGCCTGGCGCGGTTTTCCCCGCTGCCGCAGTTCGCGGGCTGGCCCACGCCGGTGCTCTTCGTGCCCGGCAACCATGAGTACGATGCGCTCGACTTCGACACCGCCCACCAGCGCCTGCGCGCCACCTGCGAGCGCCTGGGCATCCGCATGCTGGAGCGCGAGACCCTGGTGCTCGATGGCGTGCGCTTCGTGGCCACCACGCTGTGGGCCGACTACGACGCGCTGGCCGACGATGCCCAGGTGACCGACCTCGCGCGGCGCCTGAAGCTGCGCGAGAAGGCCTTCCGCGCGGCCAACCACTACCTGCGCAAGACCGGTGGCACCAAGGATGGCGAGCCCTTCCTGGCGGAACCCATGCGCGAGCTGGCACTCGAATGCACCGAGTGGCTGCGCGGGGCGCTGGCCACGCCCTTCGACGGCACCACGGTGGCCATCACCCATTTCGCGCCCAGCCTGCGCAGCGCCGACCCGCGCTACGGCGTGGTGCCCGGCACGGCGGGCTTTTGCAATGTGCTCGACGAGCTGCTGCAGGATGCCCAGGTCTGGATCCACGGCCACCTGCATGCGCCCAGCGACTACATCGCCCAGGGCGTGCGCGCCGATGGCAGCCCCTGGGAATGCCGCGTGGTGGCCAACCCGCTGGGCTATGCCCGCAATGGGGAACAGGAAACCTTCCGGCCCCGCTACTGCGTGACCGTATGATGGCCTGGCGAGGGAGCCGCTCCCTTGCCAAGCGCAGGATCGAAAAGCCTGACACAGGTCAAGACAACAACCGACAGCGCAAGGTACGGTCTGTCATACCAACTAGGAGAACTCGAATGAACATCCTGCTCGCTGTCGACGGCAGCGCCTACACGAAAAAAATGCTCGCCTACCTCGCTGCGCACGAGGAGCTGCTGGGCCCGAAACACGACTACACGGTGCTCACCGTGCAGGCCCCCCTGCCCGCCCGCGCCCGTTCGGCCCTGGGCAAGGAGGCCGTGGACACCTACCACGCCGAGGAGGCCGACAAGGTCCTGGCCCCGGTCGTCAAGTTCATCTCCCGCCAGGGCGTGCAGGCCAAGACCATCGTCAAGGTCGGCCATGTCGGCGAAACCATCGCCAAGGTGGCCGACTCCGGTCGCTACGACCTGCTGGTGATGGGCTCGCACGGCCACGGCGCCCTCGCCACCCTGGTCGTGGGTTCCGTCACGACCCAGGTGCTGGCGCACTGCAAGGTGCCGGTGCTGCTGGTGCGCTGAGCCACTGCACACCCTTAGAACCTGTTCAAGATCTTTTTGAAGCCGCGCAAGTCCCTTTTCGGGATGGGATGCTAGGCGCGG
>NZ_AKJX01000262.1 GCF_000276605.1 Acidovorax sp. CF316
GGCGCGCCGGACCTGTCCCCCAGCCAGTGGCAGGGCCATCTGCTGCGCTCGGCAGCCGCCGTGCGCCGCCTGCCAGCGGCGCCTGCTGAGGCCGCGGCGGGCGCGCCTGCGGTCGCCGATGGGCTGGTGCAGGTCGGGCTGCCCCTGGCCGGGCGCTGGCCCGCGGCCGGGGCCCTGCTGTCTTCCGGCGTGGGCGCCCTGGTCGCCGGTGCGCTGGTGCTGTCGCTGGCGATCTGGGCGAGCGTGGCCTGGGCCATGCGCTGGCTGCAGCGCTCGGTCGCCACCCTGGCCCAGCCGCTGGCGGGTGCCGACGGGCCGGCCGAACACACCGATCCGGCCGAGCTGCACGAACTCTCGCGCCAGGTGCGCTCCCTGGTGCGCAGCGAGCACGACTGGGTGGACCAGCAGCGGCGCTTCCTGGCCGAGGCATCGCACCAGCTGCGCACGCCCATGGCGGTGCTGCGCACCCAGTTGCAGTCGGCCATCGATGGCACCGTGGCACCGTCCGAGGTGCTGCCGCAGATGCTGCACACCGTGGACCGCGCCACCGGCCTGGCCAACCAGCTGCTGAGCCTGACCAAGCTGGAGCAGCTCAAGCGCTCGGGCGGGTTGCAGGCCACGGACATCCGCGCCTGTGCGCGCGATGCCGTGATGGAGCTGTCGCCCCTGATTGCCGCCAAGCGGCTGGATTTCGCGCTCGACGGCCCGGCGCTCGACGTGCCCGCGGACGCCGTGATGCTCGGCGAACTGCTGCGCAACCTGCTGGCCAATGCCATCCACCACACCCCGCACAACGGCGCCCTGGGCATGCTGCTGCGCGACTGCGCCGGGGCGCGCGAGCTGCTGGTGTGGGACGAAGGCCCCGGCGTGGACGACGGCGTGTTCCCGCGCCTGTTCCAGCCCTTCACGGCCACCAAGGGCGGCGTGGGGCTGGGGCTGTCGATCTGCCGCCAGATTGCCGAGGCCATGGGCGCCACCATCCAGATCTACAACCGCATCGACCAGGGCAAGGTCATCGGTGTCGATGCCGTGGTGTCCTGGGGTCAGGGGCCCTGACCCCGGCGCTGCCCAGCAGCCATCTCCCGTTCTTCCTGTCCCTTGTGCGGGCCTGCAGCCAGGCCCGTGCGGGGCGACTGCAGTCTGCCATTTCGTTCATCCACAAGGAGACCCCCATGCACACCACCCGGTACCCCTGGGCCGCCATCGCCCTCGCGGCCCTGTCCACCCTGGCCACCACGGCACAGGCGCAGGGCAGCGGCCAGCTCAACGTCATCTGCTCGGTGCAGGACGCCTGGTGCTCGATGATCGCCACCACCTTCACGCGCTCGACGGGCATCAAGGTCAACATGGTCAAGCGCGGGTCGGGCGAGGCGCTGGCCCAGCTCATCGCCGAGCGCAGCAACCCCAAGACCGACGTCTGGTTCGGCGGCACCGGCGACCCGCACATCCAGGCCGCAGAGCTGGACCTGACGCTGGAGTACAAGTCCCCCAGCCTGGGCCAGCTGCATGGCTGGGCTCAGGAGCAGGCCCGGCAATCGGCCTACCGCACGGTGGGGGTGTACTCGGGCCCGCTGGGCTTTGGCTTCAACACCGAGTTGCTGGCCAAGAAGAAGCTGGCCGCCCCCCTGTGCTGGAAGGACCTGGTCAACCCGGCCTTCAAGGGCGAGCTGCAGGTGGCCAACCCCTCGAGCTCGGGCACGGCCTACACCATGATCGCCACGCTGGTGCAACTCATGGGCGAGGACAAGGCGTTCGACTACCTCAAGGAGCTGCACCGCAACGTGAGCCAGTACACCCGCTCGGGCACCGGCCCCATCAAGGCCGTGGCGCGCGGGGAGGCGATGCTGTCCATCAGCTTCGTGCAGGATGCGCCGGGCGAGCAGATGCAGGGCTTTGCCGTGGCCACCAGCACACCATGCGAGGGCACGGGGGCCGAGGTGGGCTCCATGTCCATCATCAAGGGCACGCGCAGCCTGGACAATGCCAAGAGGTTCTACGAATGGGCGCTGACGCCTTCGGCACAGGCACTGGCGGTGGCCGTCAAGCAGTTCCACCTGCAGTCCAACAAGGCCACGCCGCTGGACAGCAACGTCCCGGATTTCAAGAAGATCAAGTTCATCAACTACGACTACGCCAAATACGGCAAGACGGCCGAGCGCAAGCGCCTGATCGAGCGCTGGGAGCGCGACGTGAACTCCCTGTCGCGCTGAAGCGAGGAACACCCTTCCCATGAAATCTCATCACAACAGCGCCATTGCCCTGTGGGCGGCGTTCGGCCTGGCGGCCTTCGTCCTGCTGCCCTGGCACATGGTTCCCGATGGCCTGTCGTCCCTGCAGGGCTGGGGCGACCTGGTGGGCGGCCACGATACCTCCACCGGCCTGGCGCAGGTGCTGCTGCACCGCCGCCCCTGGCTGGTGGTCGCCGCGGTGGCCCTGGTACTGGGCCTGGCCGCAGCGGCCATGGCGCCCGCGCGGCGCCAGGGGCGGCTGCTGGCCTGGGCGGCAGGCCTGGGCCTGGCGGCCGTGCTGGTGCAGGGCTTTGCCATCGGCACGCCGGTGCCGGCGGATGCCGCCGCGCCGGGCCTGTCAGGTCCACAGGAGCTCGGTGCGCTGCTGGCGGGGCCGGGTGCCACGCAGCCGGGCTTCGGGCTGGGCGCCGCCATCGTGCTGGTGGCCTTGCTCACGCTGCTGGCCTTCGGCCTGGCGCGTCTGGGGGCCTTCAAGGGCGACCTGTTCGTGGCCGCTTCGGTGCTGATCGCCGGCAGCCTGCTGCTGCTCTTCGTCGCCTACCCGGTGCTGCGGGCACTCTCGGGGGCCTTCATCGATGAGGGCGGTGGCCTGGGGGTCACCGCGGCGCTGGCGCGTCTGGGGTCCGAGCGCATTTGGGGCGTCGGCTGCCTGCACTCCAACCTGCAGTGCGGCGTGGCCTGGAACACCCTGTTCCTGGGCGCCGTGATCGGTGCCGGAACCACCGTGCTGGGCACCATGCTGGCCTTGATCGAGGACCGCAGCGACTCGCGCATCCGCGGCGCGCTGCGCGTGCTTGCGCCACTGCCCATCGTCACCCCGCCGTTCGTGGTCGGGCTCGGCCTGATCCTGCTGTTCGGGCGTGCCGGCATCGTCAACCAGTTCCTGGAGTGGGCCTTCGGCATCGCGCCTTCGCGCTGGTTCTATGGGGCCTTCGGCGTGGCGTTGGCGCAGATGTTCGCCTTCACGCCCATCGCCTTCATGATCATGCGCGGCGTGGTGCAGGGCATCGGCCCGTCACTGG
The DNA here is from genome assembly GCF_000276605.1 of Acidovorax sp. CF316. GTDB lineage: Bacteria > Pseudomonadota > Gammaproteobacteria > Burkholderiales > Burkholderiaceae_C > Acidovorax. The sequence continues at coordinate 3,272 of NZ_AKJX01000262.1, forward strand.
AAGAGGCCTCCCAGACCCTCGGCGCCTCGCGCTGGCACACCTTCTGGAAGGTGACCTTTCCGCTCATGAAACCCGGCCTGGCGAATGCCTTCCTGGTGGGCTTCATCGAGAGCATCGCCGACTTCGGCAACCCCATCGTCGTGGGCGGGCAGTTCTCGGTGCTCTCCACCGAGGTGTTCTTCGCCATCGTGGGGGCCCAGTTCGACCAGGGCCGCGCGGCCACGCTGGCCTGGCTGCTCACCCTGTTCGCCCTGGGGGCCTTTGCCCTGCAGCGCGGTCTGCTGGGCAAGAAGAACTACACCACCCTCTCGGGCAAGGGCGATGCCGGCATCCCCATGCGCCTGCCCGACGCCGTGCGCCGCTTTGCGCTGGCGGTGTCGGTGCCCTGGCTGCTGTTCACGGCCGTCGTCTACGTGTTTGCCTTCTGCGGCGGCTTCGTGAAGATCTGGGGGCGCGACTACACGCCCACGCTGGCGCACTTCCGCTCGGCCTTCGACATCGCCTGGGACGGGGGTCTGCAGCTGGCCGGCATCGGCTGGCCCTCGCTGATCACCACGCTCAAGCTGGCCGCCATCTCGGCACCGCTCACGGCCGCGCTCGGGCTGATGGTGGCCTGGCTGCTCACCCGGGTGCAGTTCCGCGGGCGCAACCTGTTCGAGTTCTCGGCCCTCATGGCCTTTGCCATCCCGGGCACGGTGCTGGGGGTGAGCTACATCCTGGCCTTCAACGTGCCGCCCTTCGAGCTCACCGGCACCAGCATCGTCATCGTGCTGTGCTTCGTGTTCCGCAACCTGCCGGTGGGGGTGCGCGCCGGGGTGGCCTCGTTCAAGCAGCTGGACCAGTCGCTGGAGGAAGCCTCGGTGATGCTGCGCGCAGGCACCGCCCGCACGCTGCGCACGGTGGTGCTGCCGCTGCTCAAGCCGGCGGTGGCGGCGGCGCTGACCTACAGCTTCGTGCGCTCGGTCACCACCGTGTCGGCCGTGATCTTTCTCGTCACCGCCGAGACCGAACTGGCCACCACCTTCATCATCGGGCGGGTGGGGCAGGGCGACTACGGCGTGGCGCTGGCCTACAGCACGGTGCTGATCATCGCCATGGGCGTGGTGACCGCGGCCATCCACTGGACCGTGGGCCGCAGGAAGCTCGGCCGGCGCAACACCGCAGGCGGTGCCCAGTGACCGAGCGACGACCCGACACATCCCCGCAAACCCAAGGAGCCTCCATGATCGGCATCGAATTTCGCAACATCTCCAAGCGCTACGGCAGCGCGGCCCATGCGCCCACGGTGGTCAACGGCATCAGCTTCACGGTGGAAAAGGGCACGCTCACCACCATCCTGGGCCCCTCGGGCTGCGGCAAGACCACCACCTTGCGCATGATCGCGGGGCTGGAGACCCCGTCCTCGGGCCAGATCTTCATCGACGGCAAGGACGTGACCACGCTCGGCCCGGCCCAGCGCAACGTGAGCCTGGTGTTCCAGAGCTACGCGCTGTTCCCGCACATGAACGTGATTGACAACGTGTCCTACGGGCTGCGCATGTCCGGCCTGGCCGCGCGCGAGGCCAGCGCCAGGGCGGCCGCGATGATCGACACGGTGGGCCTCAAGGGCCTGAACGAGCGCATGCCCAGCGAGCTCTCGGGGGGCCAGCAGCAGCGCGTGGCGCTGGCCCGCGCCCTGGCGCTGGAGCCTGCGGTGCTGCTGTTCGACGAGCCGCTGTCCAACCTCGATGCGCGGCTGCGCCGCTCCATGCGCGAAGAGATCCGCGCACTGCAGCAGCGCCTGAAGCTCACCGTGGCCTACGTCACCCACGACCAGAGCGAAGCGCTGGCGGTGAGCGACCAGATCATCGTCATGAACCAGGGCGTCATCGCCCAGCGCGGCACGCCCAGCGAGCTCTACGAGTCGCCCTGCTCGGAGTTCGTGGCCGGCTTCATGGGCGAAGCCATGCTGTTCGACGGCATGAGCAACGGCCAGGGCTATGCCGACCTGCCCCCGCTGCGCATACGCACGGCGCCCGACATGGCGGCCGGGCCGGTGAAGATCGCCGTGCGGCCCGAGGCCTGGCGCATCAACCCTGCCAGCAACGAGGGGCTGGCAGCGCGCGTGACCAAGCGCACCTACCTGGGCAATGTCATGGAGTACACGCTGAGCACCGCACTGGGCGAGATCTTCGTGGTCTCCCCCGAGGTGGCGCGGCCCCTGAGCCCTGGCGCACCGGTGAGCCTGGACCTGGCGGGCCACGGGGTCTCGGTGGTGGCCGCGGCCTGAACTGCGGGCCTGGCCGCGGCCCGCAGCCCGGCTCAGCTGCGCGCTGCCTCGTGGTTCACGATGAAGTCCTCGGGCACAGCGGGCCCCCAGACGTAGAGCGAGTCCTCGGGCGGGTGGTCGGCTGCGGGCCACTGGGCGTGGGGCGCGACGTAGTCGATGTCGAACGAGTACTCGGTAAAGCTGCCCCAGGGGTCGCGCACGTAGCGAAAGTAGTTGGAGCCCAGCACGTGGCGCCCCAGGCCCCAGCCATCGGGGTAGCCGGCGACGACCATCTGCTGCGCGCCCATGCCCACGGCGTCCAGCGAGGGCACGCACCAGCTGCTGTGGTGCAGGCCCCCGGCGTGGGACTTGGCAAAGGCGATGAGGTGGTGGTCGCTGCCGTGGGGCGTGTGCAGGAAGGCGATGATGCCGGCCGATTCGTCCGAGACCTGCAGCCCGAGCACGCCGGTGTAGAAATCCAGGGCCTCGCGCACATCGGCCGTGAACAGCAGGATGTGCGACAGGTACAGCGGCCGCGTGGCCTGCGCCGTGCTGCGGCTGGGAGCACGGCCGAAGTTGGCGGGCGCGGGCGGCACATCGCGCGGGCCCGGCGCATCGGGCGAGACCTTGGCCGCCACGCGCAGCTGGATGGGCAGGTCATCGGGGCCCTGCAACCACAGGCCCGACGGGTCGGCGCCCTCGGGCGCGGCCACGGTGGGGATGCCGCGCTCACGCAGCAGTGCGGCAAAGCGCGCCAGGTCCTGTGCATGGATGCCCAGGCTGAGCCATTCGAGCCGCTTGGGGCCGCCCTGGCCCTGCAGCACGCGCGCCCAGCGGTGCGGGTGTCCATGGGTGTAGAGCGCCAGCGCGCCGCCTTCGTCGCGCACGTCCAGGCCGAAGCTGGTGTAGAAGTGGCGCGCCACGGCGAGGTCGGGCACGCTGAACACGAACTCATCGACCGAGTGGATGGCGGGGCGGTTCGGGGGCTGTGGATTCGTCACGGTGTGTCTCCTGTCATGGCCGGCATCCCGCTCATTCGGCGGTCACGCCGATCTCCTTGGCCAGACCCTGGTACAGCTGGATCTCCGCCGCATAGAAGCGCTCGAGCTCGCGCAGGCTGTTGCCGCTGGCCAGCTCCATGCCGCTGGTCGTCACATAGGTCTGGAAATCGCTGTCCTTCATCGCCACCGTGAGCGCCTTGTTCAGGCGCTCCACCACGTCGGCAGGGGTCTTGGTTGGCACGAGCAGCGCGATCCAGGTGCCGTAGACGAAGTCCGACAGCGCCTTGTCCGAGCCCGAGATCGTCGCCACGCGCGGCAGCTGCGGGTGCACGGCCGCGGCCGAGTTGCCGATGGCCTTGAGCTTGCCGGACTGGATCATCGACAGCGTGGCACCGCCCAGCGGCAGAAAGCTCAGGTCGATCTGCTCGCCCATCAGGTCCTGGCTGATGGGCGGCACGCCGCGGTAGGAGATCTGGGTGAGCTTGACGCCGTTCTTGCGCGCCCATTGCTCGCCCAGCAGGTGGATCATGGTGCCCGGGCCGATGTCGCCCAGGCTCAGGGGGGTGGGCGACTTCTTGGCCAGCGCGGCCAGCTCCTTGGGGCTGGACGCCGCCAGCCCCGGCCGCGCCACCAGGATGTAGGGCAGGCGCGCCACCAGCGCGATGGTGCGGAAGTCCTCGGGCTTGTAGCGTGCCGCCTTGATGGTGATGGGCGCGAGGATGGGCTCGGTCTGCGAGGCGATCAGCACCGGCACGGTGCTGCCCTGGCTGTTGAGCACCTTCTGCACACCGATGGAGCCACCCGCGCCGGGCGCGTTTTCCACGATCACGGTCTGCTCCAGCTCCTTTTGCAAGAGCGGCTGCAGCTTGCGGGCCACGCCGTCGGTGGGGTTGCCGGCAGGCTGCGGCACGATGATGCTGACCGTGCGGCCAGCCAGCTGGGCCTGGGCGGGGGCGCAGGCCAGCAGCGTTGCGGCAGCAATGGCCAGGGGGGCAAGCAAGCGGTTCATGGGGTTGTCTCCTGTCGTTCTGGTTGTTGGGTGTGTGCTCAGGCGGCCACGGCGCCGGCCAGCACTTCGTCGGCAATGGGGTTGCGCAGCGTGCCGATGCCCTCGATGGACACCTCGCACACGTCGCCGTCGCGCATCAGCAGGCGCGGGTTGCGCGCCCAGCCGATGCCGGCTGGCGTGCCGGCCACGATCACGTCGCCCGGGGAAAGGGTGATGGCCTCGCTGATCACGTGCACCAGCGTGGCCACGTCGAACACCATGTCGCTGGTGTTGGCCAACTGCACGGTCTGGCCGTTCAGGCGCGTTTCCAGCTTCAGGCCGCGCGCGCCAGGCGGCAGTTCGTCGGCCGTGACCACGGCGGGGCCGAAGCCGCCCGTGGCGTCGAAGGTCTTGCCCACGGTCCACTGCGGGGTCTTGAACTGGTACTCGCGCACCGAGCCATCGTTGAACACCGAGTAGCCGAACACATGGTCGAGCGCGCGGTCGAGCGGAATGTGGCGCCCGCCGGTGCCGATCACCACGGCCAGCTCGCCCTCGTAGTCCAGGCTGTCGCTGCAGGCCGGGCGCACGATGGGTGCGTCGTGCGCGCACAGGCTGGTGGTCAGGCGCAGGAACAGCGTGGGATAGTCGGGCTGGGCGTAGGCGCTTTCCTTGGTGTGGTCGTGGTAGTTCAGGCCCACGCAGATGATCTTGTCGGGTGCCACCACGGGGGGCAGGAACTGCACCTCGGCCAGCGGCACGGGCGCGCTGGCACCGGCAACGAGTTCCTCGCGGCTGGCGCCTGCCGCCAGCTGGCGCACGAAATCGCCGACGTCGCGCGCCACGCCTTCGGGCAGGGGGCGCACCTGCTCGCCATCGAGCAGGCCGAGACGGCGGGAACCTTGGTGGGTGAATGTGCAGAGCTTCATGGGGATGGTCCTGGTTGCGTGAATGGAATAAATATATATATTTCTATTAAAAGTATATGTTAGTGCAAACCCTATAATTTCCCAAACACACCCGCCTACCCCGGCGGCACCCCCATGACCACAGTTACCGACACGCTTTCGACCGCGCCCACGACCCGCACCTCCTCGCTGGTGGCGCAACTGCGCATGGACATCATTGGCGGCGTGTTCGCGCCGGGCTCCAAGCTGCTCATCAAGGATCTGTGCACGCGCTACGGCGCCAGCCCGATTCCCATGCGCGAGGCGCTCTCGCGCCTGACCAGCAGCGGCTTCGTGCAGGCCGAGGATCAGCGTGGTTTCAAGGTCGCGAGTGCCTCCGCACAGGACCTGGCGGAGATCTCGGGGGCGCGGATGCTGGTGGAAACCGAAGCGCTGCGCCTGTCGGTGCTGCAGGGCGATGTGGCCTGGGAGTCGCGCGTGGTGGCCGCCCACCACCAGCTCAGCCGCCTGGCTGTGCGCGAGGCCACGGCGCCGGCAGCCCTGTCCGCCCAGTGGGACGAGGCGCACATGGCTTTCCACGATGCATTGCTGTCGGCCTGCGGCTCGCGCGTGCTGCTGGAGCTGGCCGCCAACCTGCGCGAGCGCTTCACGCGCTACCGCTACATCTCGGCCTTGGCCGCTGGTCGCTCAGGTGGGCCACCCGCGGCCGCCGCGCCCGCGCCCCGCGATATCCCGGCCGAGCACTCGGCCATCGTCGAGGCTGCGCTGGCACGCGACGTGGCGCGCGCCACGGCCTTGCTGCAGCAGCATTTCCAGCAGACGACGGAACTGGCGCTGGCCGCGAGCGGCATGCAGGGAACACCAGGGCAGCGCAAGGCCGCCGTCGGATAGGTGGCGCGCCAAGATGCGCGGCAGGCATGCCGCACCGGGGCCGGCGAGGCTCAGCCCTTCAGGTCCGTGCGCGCCACCAGCGACTCGCCGATCGCATAGAACTGCCCACCGGCCACGTAGTGCAGGCTGCGCCACTCGGGGCCGGCCGTCTCGAAGTGCCAGTGCCCGCCCGAGAACACGCGGGTATCGGCCCAGGCGCCCACCACCTCGCCGATGAACAGGTCGTAGGCCTGCTGGTTGTGCGGCTCGGGGATGAGCCGGCAGGCCAGCCAGGCCGAGCAGCCGGCCACGAAGGGCAGGTCATGGCCGTCGATGCCGAACAGCTCCACGCCGTGGTGCTGCAGCTTGGCCGCGTCCTGGTGCAGGCTGCTGTTGCCCACGTCGTGCGTGAGCTGCATCTGCGCGGCGGTGGGCACCTGGATCACGAAATGGCCGCTGCGCTCGACCAGGTCGCGCGTGCGCGTGGCCTTGTCGAGCACCACCGTGAGCTTGGGCGGCGCAAAGTCCAGCGCGCAGGCCCAGGCGGCGGACATCACGTTGTCCACCCCGCCATGGCGGGCCGACACCAGCACCGTGGGGCCGTGGTTCAGGAGGCGGTAGGCCTTGGAGAGCTCGACAGGGGCCAGGTGGCTGTTCATGGATTGCCTTGGAGAAGTTTTGGGTGCGCGGGCACACAGGTTGTTGGGATGATGATAGGTGGGCTCCAATGCCCTTGACTTGGAGTGCACTCCAACTTTTAGGATCGATTCCATGACATCCCATCTCACCATCACCGAAGTCGCCGAGCGCACCGGACTGACCGCACACACCCTGCGCTACTACGAGCGCGCAGGGCTGATCGCGCCGGTCACCCGCGCACCCGGCGGGCAACGCCGCTATGCGGCGTCGGACATGGAGTGGATCGGATTCCTGCTGCGCCTGCGCGAGACCCGCATGCCCATCGGGCAGATGCAGGCCTTTGCCAGGTTTCGCGGCGAAGGGAATGCGACCGTGCCCGAGCGTTGGCAGATGCTCGAGGTGCACCTGACCGACGTGCTGGCGATGATCGAGTCCATGCAGCGCTCCGCTGGGGCGCTGCAGGACAAGATCGCCCACTACCGGGCCTTGGAGACGCGTTCCCTTCCTGTCGCATCCCCGCCACCTGAAAGGAAACGAAGTGCTTCCAACCCTCCCCCCACATCCCGCCCCCGACCGCTATCAGCAGGGCCTGGCCAGGCTGCGCGAAATCGACGGTGAGGCCGGCGAGCGCGTGATCGACAGCCTGGCCGGCATTGCGCCGGACTTCGCGCGCTACCTGATCGAGTTCCCGTTCGGCGACATCTACTCGCGCCCGGGGCTCGACCTGCGCAGCCGCGAGATCGCGGTGGTGGCGGCACTCACCGCCATGGGCAATGCCGCGCCCCAGCTCAAGGTGCACCTGCAGGCCGCACTCAACGTGGGCGTCACGCGCGAGGAGATCGTCGAGGTCATCATGCAGATGGCCGTGTACGCGGGCTTCCCGGCGGCGCTCAACGGCCTGACCGCGGCGCGCGAGGTGTTTGCGGCGCAGGAGGAGGGTATGTCTTAGTGGATGGAAGGCAACGGCCCGAAGAAGCTCAGCACCGCGACGATGCGCTGATCGGCATCCACTTCGACCACGTCGTAACCCGTGACGTCCTGAGTGCCGTAGCGCAGCCGCCAGGCATAGCGGTGCAGGTGGTGGTGCGAGTCCACGCCCGACGCCCAGGATATGGTGGCGTCGGGCGTGCTGACCCGAAACGCGATGAGGCAGTCGACGAACTCTTCGACGCCCGTCGCGCTGCGGTGAGGGTCAAGATAGCGGGTGTCCTTCCCGAAGGCGTTGGCCACATGCCGGTGCATGGCGGCGGGATCGGTCGCGTTCCAGGCAGCAAAGTAGCTGACCAGGCAGGCTGGGAGGTTGGTGATGTCCATTGGATTTCCTGGTGATGGGTGGAGGTTTCAGGTGCGCATGCTGGGGCACGTGATCGATGCTAAGCTTCAAGCCAACTTGAAAGTCAAGCGCCATGAAGATCGGTGATCTCTCTGCCCGCACCGGCATCGCCACCTCGGCCATCCGCTTCTATGAAAGCCGCGGGCTGCTGCCGCTGGCCGACCGCGGCAGCAACGGTTACCGCATCTATGGCGAGGCGGATGTGAAGCGCCTGCAGATCATCCTCTTGGCCCAGTCGTTCGGGCTGTCGATTGACGCGTTGAGCGCCGTATTCGCGGACGAAGGGCATTTCTCCAAGGACGAGATGCTCGCGGGGCTGGACACGCGCCTGAGCGAGATTGGCCAACTGATCCGCACTCTGACAGTGCAGCGCGGCGAGTTGCGCCGTGTGCGCGACACCCTGGCCGGCCAGTGGGACGCCGGGGTCTGCGTGGACCCACAGACTCTGCGCGGCAGTGGGACGGCGCGCCTAGGCAAGAAGAGCCTGCGCGCGACGCAGTCCGGTCTGCCGCATCAGGATGGCAGGCTGCCCCCGTCTCGCCGGTAGGCACCAGGCGGGCTACCGGTCCAGTTCTTGAAGGCCCGCTGGAACGCCGAGCCATCGTTGAAGCCCAGTTCGGCCGCCAGTTCCGCGAGCGAGACACTGCTGGTATTGAGCCGCCAGATCGCGGTGTCGCGCCGCAACTCGTCCTTGAGCGCCTGGTAGGCTATGCCTTCGTTGGCCAGGCGCCGCTGCAGCGTGGTCGGCGCCATGTGCAGGGCCTGGGCCATGCCGCCGAGGTCGGGCCAGGCCGGCTGGGTGCGCAGCAGCTGGGCACGCACCCGTGCACCCACCGAATCCTCGGCGCTCCTCGGAACGATGATCTGCGAGTGCGCATCCGTCAGAAAGCTGCGCAGGGCCGCGCCGTCGCGGCGCACCGGCGCCTGCATGAGCGAGTCGTCGAACCACAGGGTGGATGCCAGACAGGCGAAGCGCAGCGGTGCCGGAAAGATCTTGGCGTAGCTGGCGGAATACGCTGGCTGCTCGAACGCGAAGTCGATGCGCGTGATGGGCAACTGGCCCCCCACCAGCCAGGCAAACAGGCGCCAGAGCACGCGCAGCAACAGCTCGTGCAGGAACGTGGGCCGTGCGGCCTGCGGGTTGGTGAAGCACAGGGCCAGGCCCACCTGTGCCCCCTCGCGCACCACGTCCACCACCACGTCGTCCTGCAGCAGGCGGATGGTGTGCGCGGCGCGGCGCACCGCAAGCTCCAGCGTGGGCGCGCTGATGGCCGCCCTCGCCACCAGGGACAGGCAGCCCCGCTTCATCGGGCGGGTGAGCAGCCCCAGGCACTCATCGTCCAGGTGGTCGATGAGCCGCTTGAACAGGCTGGTGTACTGCGCCGCCGTCACGCGCGCACCGGGTTGCCCGAGCAGCTGCGGCGCAATGCCTGCCTCCAGCAGCAGGGGTTCGCAGGGCTCGCCACGCGCGTGCATTCCGGACAGCATGCCCTGGACGAAGGTGATGGGAATCGTGACGGGAGGTCGAAGCATGGGCAGGAGGACGGCGGGGAAGGGCGCCGGGCGCCCCTTCTTGATCTTAGCGATGCGGTGCGCCGCCGGCCCCCGGGACAACACGCATGCAGGCGCTTGGGCGCCACGGCCCGGGCCTGCGCCGGACCTTGCGGCGCTGGAGAGTGGGGTCTTGTGCCATTCGATTGGCGTGATCGTGCCATCGCCACGGCAAGAGCGCGCTTCTAGCATCCGACCACGGTGCAACGGGGGGCATGCAAGACCCCCCGCACCGTGCATGAACCAACGACAAGCCACACCCTGGAGACAAGCCATGAACCACCGAAAGACCCGATCGCGGCGCGCATCCGCCGCACTCATCAGCCCCTTGCTGCTGCTGTTGTCCGCATGCGGCAACGGCGGCGATGACACCACCGCGGCCGCAGGCCCTGCGATGACCCCGGCCCAGGCCTGCAGCGCCCTGCAGGGCCGGGCCGTGGACCGCGCCGCCATCGGCCTGGCGACCACGGGAGCGGTGGTCACGGGGGCGGCGCTCGTCCCCGCGGCGGCGCCCCTGGGCGAGTACTGCAAGGTCTCGGGCGAGATCCGCCCGGTCGACGGCCGGGCGCAGTCCATCGGCTTTTCCATTGCCATGCCCTCGGAGTGGAACGGCAAGGCCGTGCACTTCGGCGGTGGCGGCCTGAACGGGGTGGTGCCCGATACCACCAGCGCCTTCGTCGATTCCGCGCCGCCGCTGGGCCGCGGCTACGCCGTGTTCGCCAGCGACAGCGGCCACCAGATGGCCGGCGGCGACCCCTTCGATGCGCAGTTCACGCTCAACGACGAGATGCTGCGCAACTATGGAGGCGACGCCGTGAAGAAGACGCGCGACGTGGCCGTGCAACTGCTGCGCGCACGCTATGGCAGCGCGCCTGCCAGGACCTATTTCATCGGCGGATCGAAGGGCGGGCACGAGGGCATGACGGCCATGCAGAAGTGGCCCGAGGACTACGACGGCATGGTCACCCTGTTCCCGGCTTACAGCGTGGTGCCGACCTTGCTGTCCTGGCAATTGCTCAACCGCGGGCTGCACCTGGGTGGCGGTGCCGGCTTTCTGGCACCGGCCAAGTTGCAGACCCTGCAGCAGGCGGAACTGGCCGCGTGCGATGCGCTGGATGGCGTGGCGGACGGCATTGTGGGCCACACCGCTGCCTGCCAGTTCGTGCCGTCCAGCCTGCGCTGCGCGGGTGGCGCGGACCTGGGCGATGCCTGCCTGTCGGACGCGCAGGTGGCCACCGCGCAGATGCTGCGCAGCCGCGCCCGCTACCCCTATGCGCTCAAGAACGGCATGACCAGCCAGGCGGGGTTCGATGTCTCCACGGCCTACCTGTCCACCGGTGGCTTTGGCCGGTTGCCCGGCATTTCCAGCCCGCCCGCGGGTGCCAGCCTGGGATCCCTGTCGGGCTTTGCCGATGCCCTGGTGCGGCACCTCATCCTGCGCGACCCGCGCGCCAGCAGCCTGGCTTTCGACCCCCTGGATCCCGGCCCCTACGCGGCGCGTGTGCAGGAGATGTCCAGCCTGCTCGATGCCACCAGCACCGACATCCAGCCCTTCATGAAGAAGGCCAGGTGGATCCTGGTCCACGGGCAGTCGGACAGCATGATTCCCCTGGGCGGCTCGGTCGACTACTACCAGGCCCTGGTCGCCCGCTTCGGGCAGGCCCAGGTGGACGGCTTCATGCGCTTCTACACCATCCCGGGCTACGGCCATGCCGCCGGGCCGTTCAACGCCATGGGCATGACCACGCTGGATGCGCTGGACCGCTGGGCCGAGTCCGGCACGCCGCCCGGGCCCCAGACCGTGGCCGACGCCAATCCGCCGGGGCGCACGCGCCCGCTGTGCCTGTTCCCCACCTGGCCCAAATACCGGGGCACGGGCGACGTGCATGCGGCCGCCAGCTTCGACTGCGCGGCACAAGGACGCGACTGAGGCGTTTTGCCATCAGAACGGTGCGATGTGCCCTCGCGCACGAGGGCCCCGATTCGTACCATGAACTATTCCACAGACAAGCCGGCAAAAAGAGCCGGCACCACGGAGACAAACCCCATGTACCTCACACAATCGCTGCACCGGGCCATGCAGCAGCACCCCGAGCGCATTGCGCTGCGCTGCGGCAGCCGCCAGCGCACCTTCCCCGAGCTGGGCGAGCGTGTGGCGCGCCTGGCGCATGCCCTGCAGAAGCTGGGCATGCAGCCAGGTGACCGGGTCGCCATGCTGTCGCTGAACTCGGACCGCTACCTGGAGTACCAGATGGCCGTGCCCTGGGGCGGCGGCGTGCTCAACCCCTGCAACACGCGCTGGTCGGCCGCCGAGATCGTCTACGCGCTCAACGATTCGGAGTCCACCATCCTGCTCGTGGACGACACGTTCCGCGCCATGGCCGAGGGCTTTCGCAGCCAGGCCACCACGGTGCGCGAAGTGGTCTACTGCGGCGACGCCGAGGTGCCCGAGGGCATGCACGGGTACGAAGCGATCCTGGGCGCCGCAGAGCCCGCCCCCGACGCGCTGCGCCGCGGCGACGACCTGGCGGGCATCTTTTACACCGGCGGCACCACCGGCTTCCCCAAGGGAGTGATGCTCAGCCATGCCAACCTGTGCAGCGTGGGGCAGGCTGCGCGGTCCGAAGGCCTGGCCTCGCCGGGCGGCACCTACCTGCACGTGGCGCCCATGTTCCACCTGGCCGACATCGGCATGGGCATGCCCCACTGGATCGAGGGCAACACCCACACCGTGCTGCCCTCGTTCCAGCCCGAGCAGGTGCTGGCCACGCTGGAGCGGGACCGCGTCACGCACGTGCTGCTGGTGCCCACCATGATCCAGATGCTGGTGGACCATCCGGCGATGCAGCTGCCGCGCGACCTGGGTGCGCTGCGCACCATCGTCTACGGTGCATCGCCGATATCCGAGGCAGTGCTCGAGCGTGCCATGGCCGCGCTGCCGGGCGTAGAGTTTGTGCAGGCCTATGGCATGACCGAGCTGTCGCCGATCGCCACCATCAACCCCGCGTGGTGCCACCAGGCCGAGGGGCGGGCGCGCGGCAAGCTGCGCTCCGCGGGCCGGGCCACCCATTGCGTGGAGGTGCGCATCGTCGACGCCGATGACCAGGAAGTGCCGCGCGGCACCGTCGGCGAGGTCGTGGTGCGCGGCCCCAACGTCATGCAGGGCTACTGGCGCCAGCCCGAGCTGACGGCCCAGGCCATCCGCAATGGCTGGATGCACACGGGCGACGGCGCCACCATGGACGACGAAGGCTTCATCTTCATCGCCGACCGGCTCAAGGACATGGTCATCACCGGTGGCGAGAACGTCTACTCGATCGAGGTCGAGAACGCGCTGGCCCAGCACCCGGCCGTGCTGACTTGCGCCGTGATCGGCGTGCCCAGCGACGAGTGGGGCGAGTCGGTGCATGCCGTGGTGGTGCTCCGGCCGGGCCAGAGCGTGGCGGTGGCCGATCTTGTCGCGCACTGCAAGGCGCTGATCGCGGGCTACAAGTGCCCGCGCAGCATCGATTTTGCCGAGGCGCTGCCCCTGTCGGGCGCCGGCAAGGTGCTCAAGACCCAGCTGCGCGAGCCGTTCTGGAAGAACCGCCAGCGCGCGGTCGCATGACGACTTCTCTCACCCCAACACACCACCAGGAAAGAAACCATGAGCCGTGATGTCTATGTCACCGGGGTCGGCATGATCCCCTTCACCAAGCCGGGGGCGAACGCGCCGTACCCGGCGATGGCCGCCGAGGCCACGCGCCGGGCCCTGGCCGATGCCGGCCTGGGGTACGAACAGGTGCAGCAGGCCTATGTGGGCTATGTCTATGGCGATTCGACCGCCGGGCAGCGCGCCTTGTACGAGGTGGGCATGACGGGCATCCCCATCGTCAACGTCAACAACAACTGCTCCACGGGCTCCACCGCGCTGTTCCTGGCGCGCCAGGCCGTGGCCAGCGGCGCGGCGGACTGCGTGCTGGCGCTGGGCTTCGAGCACATGAGCCCGGGCGCTTTGGGCGCCATGTTCAACGACCGCCCCAGCCCCTTCGAGAACTTCGACAAGGCCACGGACGAACTGGTCGACCAGCCGGGCATCCCGCTGGCGCTGCGCTACTTCGGCGGCGCGGGCCTGGCCCACATGCAGCAGTATGGCACCGCGCTGCCCACCTTCGCCGAGATTCGCGCCAAGGCCAGCCGCCATGCGGCCAACAACCCGCTGGCGCTGTTCCGCAACGTGGTCACGGCCGATGAGGTGCTGGCCACCCCGGTGATGTGGCCCGGCGTCATGACCCGGCTCATGGCCTGCCCGCCCACCTGCGGCGCGGCGGCCGCCATCGTCTGCTCGGATGCCTTCGCCCAGCGCCATGGCCTCAGCCGCACGGTGCGCATCCGTGCCCAGGCCATGACCACCGACCGGCCCGAGACCTTCGGGGCGCGCGACATGCGCGAGGTGGTGGGCTTCAGCATGGCGCGCGAGGCCGCACGGCAGGTGTACGAGGCGGCCGGCATCGGCCCTGCGGATGTGCAGGTGGTCGAGCTGCACGATTGCTTTGCCCACAACGAACTGCTGAGCTACGAGTCGCTCGGCCTGTGTCCCGAGGGCGGCGCCGAGAAGTTCGTGCGCGATGGCAACAACACCTATGGCGGCAAGGTCGTCACCAACCCGTCTGGCGGCCTTTTGAGCAAGGGGCACCCGCTGGGCGCCACCGGGCTGGCGCAGTGCACCGAACTGGTCCAGCAGCTGCGCGGCACGGCCGAGAAGCGCCAGGTCGACGGTGCGCGGCTGGCGTTGCAGCACAACCTGGGCCTGGGTGGGGCTTGCGTGGTCACCCTGTATGAACGCGTCTGAACCAGGAGCCACGATGATCGACAAGAAGTGGATCGGCCATGAGCTGCAGGCCTCGATCCTGCCCATCGAGCGCACCCGGCTGCGCTTCTTCGCCAAGGCCATCGGCGAGACGGACCCGGTCTACACCGACACCCAGGCAGCGCGCGACGCGGGGTATGCGGACATCCCCGCCCCGCCGACCTTTCTGTTCGCGGCCGAGCTCGATTCGGGCGTGACCTACCGCCTGCTGGCGGACCTCGGAATTCCGTTTTCCAAGCTGCTCCATGGCGAGCAGGGTTTCGCGTACCACCGCCCGGCCTGCGCAGGCGACACGGTGACGGTGCGCTCGAAGATCACCGACGTCTACGACAAGAAGAACGGCGCGCTGGAGTTCGTCGTCAAGACCTCGCGCGCCACCAACCAGCAAGGCGAGCTCGTCGCCGAAATGCGCACCGTGCTGGTGTGCCGCCACTGACCTGCCATGACCACCACTATCACTTACGACGCCATCGAGGTAGGCAGCGAGCTGCCCGCGCTGGAGATTGCGCCCGTGGACCGCACCACGCTGTGCCTGTTTGCCGGCGCCTCGGGCGACCACAACGCCATCCACATCGACACCGACTTCGCCCGCAAGGCCGGCATGCCGGACGTGTTTGCCCAGGGCATGCTGGGCATGGCCTGGCTGGGCCGGCTGCTTACGCGCTGGGTACCGCAAAGCCAGTTGCGCCGCTTCGACGTGCGTTTTCAGGGCATCACGCACCTGGGCAACGCCATGCGCTGCACGGCGCGCGTGGTGGAAAAGCTCGAACGCAACGGCGAGCGCTGCCTGCGCCTGGAGATCCAGAGCAGCAACCAGTTCGGACAAAACAAGATCGTCGGCGAAGCGCTCATCGCGCTGCCTTGAGTCACACAGATCACACAGCACAGGACAACCCAGAATGACACCCAAACTCGAAGGCAAGGTCGCCCTCATCACTGGCTCGGGCCGCGGCATCGGCCGCTCCATCGCCCTCAAGCTCGCATCCGAAGGCGCACGCATCGTCGTCAACGACCTGGACATCGAACCCGCGCAGGAGACGGTCGACGCCATCCGCCAGGCGGGCGGCACGGCCACGGCCTGTGTGGGCAACGTGACGGCACCCGACTTTGCCGAGCGCTTCGTAGGCACGGCCGTGCAGGAGTACCAGGGCCTGGACATCCTCATCAACAACGCCGGCTACACCTGGGACAGCGTGGTGCAGAAGATGACCGACGAGCAGTGGTACGCCATGATCGACTGCCACCTCACGGCGCCGTTTCGCATCCTGCGTGCCGCGCAGCCCGTGATCCGCGCGCTCGGCAAGGCCGAGACCGACGCTGGCCGGCGCGTGGTGCGCAAGGTGGTCAACATCTCGTCGGTGGCCGGGCTGTTCGGCAATGCCGGCCAGACCAACTACGCCACGGCCAAGGCCGGCATCCTGGGCATGACCCAGACCCTGGCCAAGGAGTGGGGGCGCATGAACGTCACCGTCAACTGCGTGGCCTACGGCTTCATCAAGACCCGGCTGACCAGCAGCGCGGCCGACCAGGCCACGGCCCACATCGACGGGCGCGACATCAAGGTCGGCATCAACCCCGAGCTGATGGCGATGATGGAGCGCAGCATCCCGCTGGGCCGCGGCGGCACGCCCGAGGAGGCGGCGGGCGCCGTGTACCTGCTGTGCATCCCCGAGTCGGACTATGTCAGCGGCCAGACGCTCATGTGCAGCGGCGGCCTCACGGGGATCTGAGCCATGCTGCCGCAACTCTACCGCCACCGCTGGATGGACGACGAGATCGAGGCCTTTCGCGACCAGGTGCGCCGCTACATCGCCGGCGAGATGGTGCCGCACCTGGACGTCTGGCGCCGCCAGGGCTACATTCCGCGCGAGGTCTGGCAGCCCTTTGGCGGCATGGGCTTTCTGCTGCCCGAGCTGGCCGAGGCCTACCAGGGCGCGGGGGCCTCGCTGGCCTACCAGCTGGTGGTGCAGGACGAACTGGCACGGGCCGAGATGCCGGCGAACACGGCCGTGCATTCCATCGCCGCCCACTACCTCATGGACTACGGCACCGAGGCGCAAAAGCAGCGCTGGCTGCCGGGCCTGGCCAGCGGCGAGCTGCTGGCCGGCATCGCGCTGACCGAGCCCGGCTGCGGCTCGGACCTGAAGGCGCTGCGCACCCGCGCCCGCCGCGACGGGGATGACTACGTCATCGAGGGCGCCAAGACCTTCATCACCAACGGCTTCACGGCCAACCTGCTGGTGGTGGCCGTGCGCACCGGCGAGGCCGGCAGCCGCGGCGTGTCGCTGGTGGTGCTGGAAACCGAGGACCTGCCGGGCTTTCGCGTCGGCCGCCGCCTGGAAAAGCTCGGCCAGCATGCATCCGATACGGCCGAGCTGTTCTTCGACGGCGTGCGCATCCCTGCCGACCAGTTGCTCGGCGCCAGGGAAGGCGAGGGCTTCATCCAGCTCATGAGCCAGCTGCCCTACGAGCGCATGCTGCTGTGCGTACCGGCTGCCGCCGTGATCGAGCGCGCGGTGGAGCTCACCGTGGAGTACACCAAGCAGCGAAAGGCCTTCGGGCAGAGCGTGTTCGACTTTCAGAACACACGCTTCAAGCTGGCCGAATGTGCCACGCTGGCCCACGTGGCGCGCACTTTCGTCAATGACTGCACCCAGCGCATGCTGGACGGCATCCTGGACAACGAGGCTGCCTACATGGCCAAGCTGTGGTGCACCGAGCAGCAGGGCAGGGTGACCGACGAGTGCCTGCAGCTCTTCGGCGGTTACGGCTACATGGTCGAGTACCCGATTGCGCGCATGTACGCCGATGCGCGCATCCAGCGCATCTATGGCGGCACCAGCGAGATCATGAAGGACCTGATCGCGCGAAAGCTTGGCATGTCATGACAGGTTGTCGGGCCGCAATGGGGTGACCAGGGCTGCAGTCCGACAGAACAACGCGGCTTTATCCTACATTTCTTCACGTGGCAATAAATTAACTGCCAGAATTGGCGTACATTGCCAGCATGGGCTGCGTCCGCAGGTGGACTGACATGCCAACCGTGTACCACATCGTTGCTGCCGCCATGGACCCGCTTCTCGTCCGACTTTCCGACTCCGTCGTCCAGGCCAAGACGCTGGAAGAACTGACCCGCCCGCTGCTGGAGATGCTGGAGAAGGTCACGCGGCTCGAGTCCACCTACCTCACCACCATCGATTTCCAGCGCGCGCTGCAGCATGTGCTGTACTCGCGCAACACGCGCAAGATGGAGATCCCAGAGGGGCTGACCGTGCCCTGGGGCGACACCCTGTGCTACCGCGCCCTCAAGGAGGGCCGCATGTTCACCGCCGACGTGCAAGGCTGCTGGGGCGATTCGGAGGCTGCGGCCGCCCTGGGCATCCAGACCTACGTGAGCATGCCGGTGCGGCTGTCCGACGGCGCTATCTATGGCACGCTGTGCGCGGCCAGCGCCGAGCGCGCCGAGCTTCCGCCCGAGACCGAGAAGATGCTGCAGCTGTTTGCCGGCCTGATTGCCCAGCAGGTCGAGCGCGAGCAACTGCTGGGGGAGCTGCAACGCAAGAACGAGCAGCTCACCAACATGGCCTTGCTGGACCCGCTCACGGGTGTGCCCAACCGCCGCGCCCTGTTCGAGGAGCTGGAGCGGCTGCAGGCGCGCTCGCGGCGCTCGGGCAGCATGGTGATGGTGGCTTTTCTCGACCTCGACAGCTTCAAACAGGTCAACGACAGCCACGGCCACGAGGCCGGCGATGCCCTGCTGTGCACCATTGCCAACCAGCTGCGCGCTGCCATGCGCGAAAGCGACTTCCTGAGCCGTTTCGGCGGCGATGAGTTCGTGTTCGTCGGCCCGGGACCGCAGCGCGACCAGGACCCTGCCGAGGCCATCCGCAGCCTGCGCCAGCGCCTGCAGCAGGCCACGGTGTGCCGCATTCCGCTGGCCGGCAAGCGGACCCTGGAGTACCCGGGGGCCAGTGTCGGCGTGGTCTGCTCCGACCCCGGGCTGAACACGGCCGATGCGGCCATCCGCCATGCGGACGAGGCCATGTACCAGGCCAAGCACGAGCGCCGCCGCGCGCTGCAGCACTGATACGGATCTGCCTTCAACCGTCTGACGCGGTTGGTTCGCCTTGCCGTGCTACAGCACCGTCTGCGGCTCCCGCCTGGTGAAACGATCGAGGGCGAATCCGCAAGAGACCCGGCAGGGCCTTCCGGCTCAGCGGTCGTCCGCCGCGCAGTCGCCCACCGGGCGCACATTGGTCATGCACTGCGCGAAAGTGCGCGCCTTGGCCCACATCGCCGCATTGACCTCGTGGCCGGCGCCTGGCGCGACGTAGGTATAGAACGCTGCGGGCCTCTTGGTGCCGTCGGGAATGGCCGTCAGGATGCGGGCCCGGGCGCCAGACGCGCCGTAGCCCGAGCTGCCCAGCCCGACGGGCGGGAACAGCTGGTCGGCGCTGCCCGAGACCGCTGCGACGCGGATGGCCGCGCCGTTGACCCGGAAATCGTTGGGCTGTTCGTAGGTCGTGCCGGTGGCATTGCAGTCGTAGTCGCAGCCCCCGGCGAGCGCGATGGCGCCTTGCAGCCGGTGCTTGGTGGCCACCGTGAAGATGAGGTTGCTCGAGAACGAGGTGCCGGCCACGACGATGCGGCTGGTGTCGATGGGCAGGTTGCGCTCGGCGACGGCGGCCTTGATCGCCGCCAGGCCCAGCCCGAAGTCCGAACTGGCGATGTCGAAGGTCTCGTTCACGTTGGTGCGGACAATCAGCGGGCTGCTCCAGTTGTCGCACCCGCGGTACTCGAAGGTGGCGGCTGCCATGCCGGCGGCGCTGAACTGGTCCAGCCCGGCCGCGTCCTGCGCCACAGGCGCGGGCGGATTGCCGCTCGGGGCCCAGCCCGCCAGGCTGATCACCAGGGGCACCTTGGCCTGGGCCGTGGCACCGGCCGGAATCTTGAGGGTGATGGCCGCCTGGGGCAGGTTCGAGCAGGTAGCCACGACCCGGCCCTGCGCGGTGTACCAGTACTGGGTGTTCGGCTGGGGCGCATAGGCCAGCTGGAGCGTCTGGGCGTTGCCACCAGCGCCCGGGTTGCCAGCGGGTGGCGTGGCCGCCTCCAGCCCGAAGCGCCCGTCAGCGCCATAGCGCAGCAGCACGTTGGTGTAGACGTCGGACCCCACCGTCAGGCTGGGGATGCGCAACGCGCCATCGTTCAGGCTCAGGGTGGCCTGGGCGCTCGCGAGCGGGCTGTAGGCGGTGACCACGGCGGTGAC
Organism: Acidovorax sp. CF316; assembly: GCF_000276605.1. GTDB lineage: Bacteria > Pseudomonadota > Gammaproteobacteria > Burkholderiales > Burkholderiaceae_C > Acidovorax. The sequence goes on from NZ_AKJX01000262.1 coordinate 22,925, forward strand.
GGCAAGCAGGCAGACATGCTTCATGGGACGACTCCAATGGGAAGAACAGGAAGAGGAGGGTCGGCACGGATGCATGCCGCCGCTCACGCACTGGTTGCCTGGAGTGCCGGCTGAGGCGATGGGTCGAGTCCAGGTGCACCAAGCTTAGTCCCCGGGCGACCGTGCAACAAGCCTTTTACCGCGCCGGGGTGTTAACTAGTTCTCGGTCCAGGCGGCGAAGTTCAGGTTTTCGGGGCCACCGGCAGGCGCGTTCCCTGCCACTCCCCGCTGGCGCACAGTTCGCGCACCACGTCCCCGATCAGCCGGAAGATCGCCCGCTTGGCATTGGTGGTGGGCAGGTGCACCGACAGGCACAGGCCGAGCGTGCGGTACATGGCGGGCGAGGCAATGCGGTGCGCGCGCAGGCGGCCCTCGCTGACCTCGCGCTGGGCCAGGCCCAGCGGCATGATGGTGGGCCCCAGGCCGGCCTCCACCGCGGCCTTCAGGGTGTAGACCGAATTGATCTCTGCGGCCACGCGCGCGGCCGGGTGCCCTGCGCTGCCCAGGGCCGCATCCACCAGCCAGCGCGTGCAGTGGCCGTGCGTGTTGGCGGGCCACACCAGCGGGCGGGCCAGGGCCTGCGCCAGGCTCACCTCGCCCGGCGGCAGGGCCTGCGGGTCCTGGGGCGATTCGAGAAAGACGAATTCCTCTTCGACCAGGGGCGTGAAAGTGGTGTCCTCCGATGGCATGGTGGGCGAGAAGATCGCCATGTCGACACGGCCGCGCAGCAACTGGTCGACCATGTTGCCGGTGAGCTCCTCGTTGAGGTGCAGCACCACCTCGGGGTAGCGGCGTGCGGCCGCGCGCATCAGCGGCAGCGCGATCATCGGCGAGACGCTCTGCGGCACGGCGGCCACGACGGTGCCGACGACAGAGTCGGCCGCCACGTGCACGGCGGCCTTGGCGTCCTGGACCTGCTTGGTGATGCCCTGGGCATACTCGTAGAACACCTTGCCGGCCTCGGTCATGGCCACGCCATTGCGCCCGCGCAGCAGCAGCTGGGTGCCCAGCTCGCCCTCGAGCTCGGTCATCTGCTTGCTCAGCGCCGACTGCGCCACATAGAGCTGCTGGGCCGCACGCGACAGGCTGCCGCAGTCCACAATGGCCACGAAATACTTGAACTGGCGCAATTCCATCGGCAAATCTCCGGCCGCCCCTCCGTGCAGGCCAGGGGCGGCAGGCCATTGTAGGGAGGGCGTGGCAGGCCGCCACGCCCCGGTGTCACTCCAGCGCGCAGTCGAAGCTGGCGGCTGCATTCACGTCGCCCGTGCCCTTGTAGCGCGGGTAGGCCGGGTGCTTGCACATCGGCCGCGCCATGGTGATGGCACCCGCGGCGTCGGTCTTGCGCAAGAGCAGCTTTTGCTGCGAGGCAGGCACACCGTGTTCCACCCAGGTGGCCATGGCCTGCAGCAGGTCCACCTTGTCGGGCCCCGGGCCGCCAAAGCAGTGGCCCACGCCCGGCGCCAGGAACAGCTCGACCGCCTCGTCGGCCTTGCGCTGGCCCAGGCTGGAGACCACCTGGTCGTAGTAGCGGATGGTGTCGTGCGCGCTCACCGAGGTGTCGGTCGTGCCGTTCCACAGGATCAGCTTGGCGCCGCGCGCGTGCAGCGGGGCCAGGTTGGGGTCGGTCGCACCGAACAGGCCGCCGACGGTGGTCATGCGGTCCAGCCACTGGTCGGGGTTCCAGGTGGCGGTGTCGAAGGACGCGTCGCGCGCGATGAAGGAGCGGATGAAGCCGTCCGAGAACAGGCCCTGCGTCGATGCGCCGGCAAGGCTCGCCTGCGGCCAGATGTACTCGCCCCAGCCCTTGGCCGAGTTCTCGCCGCCGAACGGATAACCCGGGTGCGACCAGGCACCATTGGCGGTCGCCACCGGCGAGGTGACGGCCTGCACCGTGGCGATCTGCGCGTCCGACAGGCAGCTGTCGCCGGTGTCGGCGCCGCCCGTGCAGCGCAGTGCCTTGGCGTCGAACTGGCAGGCGGCGGGCCGAGCGATGATGCTGTCGGCCAGGCCGTCGAGCCCGTCGCACTGCGCCAGCACCGCGTTGGCCAGCAGGTTCTGCTTGGCGGGGCTGAGCGCGCCGCCGAGGCCCTTGACCTGCCGGGCGATGCGGTTGAACTGCACGAACAGCCCCATCACGTTGCCGGCCGGTGCCCGCGCGACGATGCCGTCGAAGTCCTCGGGAAAGCGCTGGGCCTGCATGAGCGCATCGTGCCCGCCCATGGAGCAGCCCTCGAAGTAGCTGCGCGCGGGCGGCGTGCCGAAGAACTGGGCCATCACCTCCTTGCCGGGCGGCAGGGCGCGGTGCTCGGATTGCTGCGCAAAGTCGAGCAGCTTGGCGGCATCGAGCGCGAACTCGCCCTTGAAGTAGTTCAGGTCGCGCGGCGGCGGGTAGTCGTAGCCGCCGTTGGTGCCGATGGTCGCGTAGCGCTCGGTGAAGATGGATTCGCTGAACTGCGCCGCGGCTGCCGTGGGCATGGCGCCATCGAAGCCGCCGCCGCCCAGGAAGGCGAGCTTGCCGTTCCAGCCCGTGGTGGGCAACCGGGCCTCGAAGCGCAGGGCCGAGTCCTTGAAGCGGGCCGTGACCACGCAGTACTCGGGCTGGGGCGGCGCCGCGGCGGCCAGCTTGGCGTCGTCGATCACCACGCTGCCGTTGGCCAGGGTCTTGCCCTGCAGGGTGGCGCATTTCTCGGCCAGCGGCATGGCAGGCGCGCCGTCTCCGCCGCAGCCGGCCAGGGTGGCGAGTGCGGCCGCAGGCAGCAGCAGCCATTGCATCAGTTTCGTCATGGTGGATCTCCTCAGTGGGTGTGGCGGTCCGGCCCGGCCGCCGCGACGACCTTGCCGGGGTTGAAGATGTTGTGCGGGTCCAGCGCCTGCTTCACGGCGCGCATCAGCGCAACGCCCTGCGCGCCGTGCTCCTCGGCCAGGTAGTGCTGCTTGTGCAGGCCCACGCCGTGCTCGCCGGTGCAGGTGCCGCCATGGCGCAGCGCGCGCTGCACCAGGCGGTGGCTGAAGGCTTCGGCGGCGGCGTTCTCCTCGGCGCTGGCCGGGTCCACCAGCACCAGGCAGTGGAAATTGCCGTCCCCCACGTGGCCGAACACCGGCGCGATCAGGCCGTGCTCGGCCAGGTCGGCCTGGGTCTCTTCCATGCACTGCGCCAGCGCGGACAGGGGCACGCAGGCATCGGTGGTCAGGCTGCGGCTGCCGGGCTTGAGTTGCAGGCAGGCGAAGTAGGCATGGTGGCGCGGCGTCCACAGGCGCGAGCGCTCCTCGGGCAGGTGGGCCCACTCGAAGGCACCGCCGCCATGGCCGGCAGCGATCTCGCGCACGGTGTCCGACTGTTCGGCGATCTGCGCCTGGCTGCCGCAGAACTCCAGGAACAGCGTGGGGTGCTCGCTCAGCGTGGTGCGGCTGTGGGCGTTCACGGCGCGCAGGGTGAGCGCATCGAGCATCTCGGCGCGCGCCAGCGGCACGCCCATCTGGATCGACTCGATCACGCAGTCCACCGCGGCCCGCACGCTGGGGAAGTGCACCACCGCTGCGGCGCAGGCCTCGGGGTGCGGGTGCAGGCGCACCGTGGCCTCGGTGATCAGGCCCAGCGTGCCTTCCGACCCGCAGTACAGCTGCGTGAGGTTGTAGCCCGCCGCGCTCTTGCGTGCGCGTGAGGCGGTGCGCACCACCTCGCCGCTGGCGGTGACCACCGTCAGGCTCACCAGGTTGTCGCGCATGGTGCCGTAGCGCACGGTGTTGGTGCCGGATGCCGCGGTGGCCACCATGCCGCCGATGGAGGCGTCAGCCCCCGGGTCCACCGAAAAGAAGAAGCCGGTGCCCGCCAGCGCGGCATTGAGCTGCCCGCGCGTCACGCCCGCCTGCACCGTGGCCGTGAGATCGCCGGGGCGGATGGCGAGCACCTGGTTCATCTGCGAAAAGTCCACGCAGACGCCGCCCTCGACGGCCAGCAGGTGCCCCTCCACCGAGGAGCCCACGCCGAAGCCGATGATCGGCACGCGCTCGTGCGCGCAGGCCCGCACGACGAAGGCCACCTCCTCGCTGCTGTGCACGTAGACCACGGCATCGGGCGGCTGCGGCAGGTAGGCCGACTCGTCCGTGCCGTGCTGCAGCAGGACGGCCTGGCTGGTGCAGCAGCGCTCACCGAAGCGCTGGCGCAGGCGCGCGATCAGGTCGGGGGAGGGCGCGCGGCGTTGCGTGCGCGCAGGGGGACTCAGTTCCGCAAGCATGGGAAGTCTCTTTCTGAACAAAGGGGGAGGGCGCTGCAGGCAGCGCCGCAGGGTCAGCGCGTGGGGGTGGGCTTCTCGGGCCTGGCGAACAGCACCAGCACTGCGCCCACCACCAGCAGGGCGGCCAGCATGTGCAGGCCCGCGTCGGTGCTCTGGGTCGCGTCCTTGATCACGCCGATCAGGTAGGGCGCGGAAAAGCCCGAGAGGTTGCCGAAGGAATTGATGAAGGCAATGCCCGCCGCAGCCGCCGCACCGCCCAGAAAGGCCGTGGGCATGCCCCAGAAGACTGGCAGGGTGGCCATGATGCCCATGGTGGCCAGCGTGATGCCGGCCATGGCCCACACGGCGTTGCCATGGAAGGCCACGCTCAGCACCAGCCCGAGCGCGCCGACCACGGCGGCGATGGCGCTGTGCCAGCGGTATTCGAGCCGCCGGTCCGCACTGCGCGCCGCCAGGTACATGGCCACCACGCCGAAGGTCCAGGGGATGGCGCTGACCAGGCCGATGTCGAGTGCGCCCTGGACGCCCAGGGCCTTGATGATGCTGGGCAGCCAGAACGAGATGCCGTACAGCCCCGAGACGAAGGCGAAGTACACCAGCGCCAGCAGCCAGACGCGGGGATTGGACAGCACGGCCAGGATCTTCGGCTCGGGCTTGCCGGCATCCTCGGCCGCGATCTCGCGGGCGATCAGCGCGCGTTCGGTCGGGGTGAGCCAGCGCGCGTCCTTCACGCGGTCGTCGAGGTAGCGCCACACCACCAGGCCCAGCGCCACGGTGGGCAGGCCCTGCAGCAAAAACAGCCACTGCCACCCGGCCCAGCCGTTGGTGCCGCCCATGCCCTGCAGGATCCAGCCCGAGATCGGGCCGCCCAGGATGCCCGCGAACGGGATGGCGGCCAGGAACAGCGAGGTCGCCTTGCCGCGGCGTGCTGCGGGGTACCAGTAGGTGAGGTACAGGATGATGCCGGGAAAGAAACCCGCCTCGGCAGCACCCAGCAGGAAGCGGACCACGTAGAACGAGGTGGGCGAGCTGACGAACATGGTGCCCGCCGACAGCAGGCCCCAGGTGACCATGATGCGCGCGATCCAGCGGCGCGCGCCCACACGGTGCAGCACCACGTTGCTGGGCACCTCGAAGAGAAAGTAGCCCAGGAAGAAGATGCCTGCGCCCAGACCGTAGACCGCCTCGCTGAACTGCAGGTCGCCCTGCATCTGCAGCTTGGCGAAGCCCACGTTCACGCGGTCCAGGTAGGCCACGATGTAGCACAGGAAGAGCAGTGGCAGCAGGCGCCAGCCGACCTTGCGGTAGGTTGCGTCGGCTGCATCCGCTGTGTCGTCGAAGCGGCCCTCGTACGGCGGCGTCATTGCGGGGGAACCCATGGCTGTCTCGCTTTCGTTGTTGGTGTGGCGAGATGGTTGCACCGGTGCCGGCCTGCACCGCCGGGGGTTACTACGCAAAATTCATATGGATTGGCGAGCTTCGTATCTCTGAAAGAGATGGTCGCAAGGGCATGCCGGCACAGGGTCAGGCGGCAAACAGGGCCCGGTTCTCACGGAACACATCGAGCAGGTGCTGCACCACGGCGCGGATCGGGGCCGCATGCCGGTCCTGCCCGCGGATCAGCACGAAGATCTCGCGCGCCGGCGGCAGCGGTGCCAGCGGGCAGGGCTGCAGCTCGGGCACCTGCCGGCCGATGTAGTGCGGCAGCAGCGCAATGCCGGCCCCGGCCCGCGCAGCGGTGGCCTGCAGCACCTGGTTCTCGGCCCGGAAGGCAAAGCGCGCGCGGGGGAACTGCTGCACCAGCCAGTTCGACTCCGGCATGCCCGCATGCTGCTCGTCGAAGCTGATGAACACCGGCGGCAGGCCCTGTTCGACGTCCGCGCAGTGCTGGCGTGTGCCATAGAAGCCGAAGGCCATCTTGCCCGCAGGCCTGGCGATCAGATCGCCGTCGCCGGGCCGGCCCAGGCGCACGGCAATGTCGGCCTGGCGCCGGCTCAGGCTGATGGAATGCAGGTCCGTCGCCAGGTCGATGTCCAGCCCCGGATGGGCCACGGTGACCTTGGCCAGCTGCGCCGCCAGGAAGGCATGGGCCAGCGCCGGCGGTGCGTTGATGCGCACCAGCCCGCGCAGGTCCTCGCCTTCGCCATGCGCGGCCCGGGTCAGCGTCTGCGCCGCCGCTTCCATGCCGGTGGCCGCCTGCAATGCCACCTCGCCGGCCGGGGTCAGCACATAGCCGTCGGGGCGGCGCTCCACGAGCTTTTCGCCCATGCTGTGCTCCAGCGACTGGATGCGCCGGGCAATGGTCGCGTGGTTCACCTGCAGCGCCCGGGCCGCGGCCGACAGGCTGCGGTAGCGCCCCAATGCCAGGAAGACGCGCACGTCCTGCCAGTCGACCTCTGTGCGTTTTCTATCAGCCATTGCGCGAGGATAACGGCTACCGCTCCAGGGGGTGCGTCCCTACTCTACGGAGAGCGTCGGATCTCCCTTCGCAGTCGCTATCGACACCACCCCAAGGAGCCATTCATGAGTGAGAAAAGAGTCGCCATCGTCACCGGCGCATCGCAAGGCATCGGCGCAGCCATCGCTGCCGCCTACCGCCAACACGGCTACGCCGTGGTCGCCACCTCGCGCAGTATTCAACCCTCCACGGACCCGGATGTGCTTGCCGTGGCAGGCGATGTGCGCGATCGATCGGCCGCCGAGCGCCTGGTGGCCGCCGCGCTGGAGCGCTTTGGCCGCATCGACACGCTGGTCAACAACGCCGGCATCTTCCTGGGCAAGCCGTTCACCGAGTACACCGCCGAAGAGTTTGAGCGCGTGGTGGACGTGAACCTGGCCAGCTTCTTCCACACCACGCAGCTCGTGCTGCCGCACATGCTGCGCCAGGGCCGCGGCCACATCGTGCAGATCACCACCACGCTGGTGCACCAGGCGATTGCCGGCGCGCCCTCAGGCCTGGCCCTGCTGACCAAGGGCGGGCTGGACGCGGTGACCCGCGGCCTGGCCATCGAGTACGCGCAGACCGGCGTGCGCGTGAACGCAGTGGCCCCCGGCATCATCAAGACACCCATGCACGACCCGGCGGCGCACGGCGTGCTGGCCGGCATGCACCCCATGGGCCGCATGGGCGAGGTCTCCGAGGTGGCCGATGCCGTGATGTACCTGGAGAACGCCGCCTTCGTCACGGGCGAGACCCTCAACGTCGACGGCGGCCAGCACGCCGGCCGCTGGTGAGAGAGGAGGCGACGACCATGCCCTACGTCAACATCAAGGTCACGCGCGAGGGCACCGCGCCCGGCGCCAGCGCCACGACCCCCGAACAGAAGCGCGCCCTCATCCAGGGCGTCTCCGACCTCCTGTACGAGGTCATGGGCAAGCCGCAAGACTCCACCTTTGTGGTCATCGACGAGGTCGATCTCGACAACTGGGGCGTCGGCGGCCTGACCGTGCCCGAGTGGCGTGCGCGGTCCAAGGCGCAGCCGGGCTGACTTTGCTTGGCTGACTCGGGGAAGGCGCAGGGCCCCCGGAGGTCGCTGCCGGGGCAGGTGCATGCGGCCTGGGCAAGGCCGCGCAACCAAGAAAAAACCCCAAGCGGCGTGAGCCACTTGGGGTTGTATCTTTGGCGGAGAGGGCGGGATTCGAACCCGCGGTGGGGATTAGCCCACACACGCTTTCCAGGCGTGCGACTTAAACCGCTCATCCACCTCTCCGAAGCCTTCGATTATAGCCACAGGTTTGGGCTGTTTTGGGAAGTTGGGGCAGGGCGGGTCAAAAAAACGCTGCATTGCCCATGCGCTCCCTATCGGGTGGGTGCCGTCACACGGTTCGTTGTGTCGTCTGCACCATCTTCATGGCCGAGCCGATCAGGGCCGAGACCTCGGTCATGTTGCTGGGCACGATGAGGGTGGTGGTGGCATCGGCGGCCACCTTGCCGTAGGCCTCAACGGCCTTTTCGGCCACCTTGAGCTGCACGGCCTGCTCGCCGCCGGGCTGGCGGATCGCGGCGGCCACGCGCTCGATGGCCTGGGCGGTGGCTTCGGCCACGGCCATGATGGCTGCGGCCTCGCCCTGGGCGTTGTTGATCTGGGCCTGCTTTTCACCTTCGGAGCGCGCGATATAGGCTTCGCGCTCGCCGGTGGCGATGTTGATCTGCTCCTGGCGGCGGCCTTCGGAGGCGGCGATCAGCGCGCGCTTCTCGCGCTCGGCGGTGATCTGGGCCTGCATGGAACGCAGGATTTCGGCCGGAGGCGTCAGGTCCTTGATCTCATAGCGCAGCACCTTCACGCCCCAGTTCAGGGCCGCCTCGTCGATGGCCTGGACCACCTGGGCGTTGATGATGTCGCGCTCTTCAAAAGTCTTGTCCAGCTCGAGCTTGCCGATCACCGAGCGCAGCGAGGTCTGGGCCAGTTGCGTCACGGCCATGATGTAGTTGGACGAGCCGTAGCTGGCGCGCATCGGGTCGGTCACCTGGAAGTACAGGATGCCGTCCACCTGCAGCTGGGTGTTGTCGCGCGTGATGCAGACCTGGCTGGGCACGTCGAGCGGGATTTCCTTGAGGCTGTGCTTGTAGGCCACCTTGTCGATGAAGGGAATGATGGGCTTGAGCCCTGGGGCCAGCGTGCTGTGGTACTTGCCCAGCCGTTCCACCACCCAGGCGTTCTGCTGGGGCACCTGCTTGAAGGTGCGGATGATGAAGACCACCACGATGACAGCGATGACGAGTGCGATGTAGGTTTTGTCCATGGACGACTTTCAGTGTTCTTGCACGTACGTTGGGAGTTACATGGGGTCGACCAGCAGGCGGTTGCCTACCAGCTCGGCGACCCGGTGCATGCCGGTGGACGGGGTAACGCCCGGGCGGTGGATGGCCGTCCACATGGCGCCCCGGTATTTCACGGTGGCGGTGCCGTCGGGGTTCCAGCCCTCGATGAGGATGGTTTCACCCACGTCCATGTTCACGCTGCGGTCTGCGCGGGGGGATGGATCTCCCGGGCGCCTGCGCTTGGTAAAGTGCCAGGCCACCACGGCCGCGCCGCCTACCAGGGCCGCGACGGTGATCTGCAAAGCTGTGGACAGGCCTATGTGCGCGGCCAGCGCAGCGGCCACCAGGCCCACCGCCATCATGAGCAGGTAGAACGTGCCCGTGAGCATTTCTGCCACCACCACGATCCCCGCCGCCAGCCACCAGATGGTGGATTCCTCCATACCGACTCCTCCTCATGTTGTTTGTTGTTCGGATCCTAGACAACCTGTGTGTCGGTTGTTCTTAATCCACCACATTCTGGGTCAAAAGACCCCCAGTTCAAAGGCCCGACAAGGTTATTCCTTACACTTCGCGCCTATTTCGTTTTTTGGCCGGCAGGGCACGGTTTCACGGAGGCTGCGCATGAAGTTTCGTTTTCCCATCATCATCATCGACGAGGACTATCGTTCCGAGAACACCTCGGGCCTGGGCATCCGCGCCCTGGCGCAGGCCATCGAGGCCGAGGGTTTCGAGGTGGTGGGCGTCACCAGCTACGGTGATCTGTCGCAGTTCGCGCAGCAGCAAAGCCGCGCCAGCGCGTTCATCCTGTCCATCGACGACGAGGAATTCACCGTGGGCGAGGGGCTCGACCCCATCGTGCTGAGCCTGCGCAACTTCATCGGCGAGGTGCGTCGCAAGAACACCGAGGTGCCGATCTACGTGCACGGCGAGACCAAGACCAGCCGCCACCTGCCCAACGACATCCTGCGCGAGCTGCACGGCTTCATCCACATGTTCGAGGACACCCCCGAATTCGTGGCGCGCCACATCATCCGCGAGGCCAAGAGCTACCTGGAGAGCGTGCAGCCGCCGTTCTTCAAGGCACTGCTGGACTACGCCGAAGACGGCTCCTACAGCTGGCACTGCCCCGGCCACTCGGGCGGCGTGGCCTTCCTGAAAAGCCCCGTGGGCCAGATGTACCACCAGTTCTACGGCGAGAACATGCTGCGCGCCGACGTCTGCAACGCGGTCGAGGAACTCGGCCAGCTGCTGGACCACAACGGCGCCATCGGCGAGAGCGAGCGCAACGCCGCACGCATCTTCAATGCCGACCACTGCTTCTTCGTCACCAACGGCACCAGCACGTCGAACAAGATGGTCTGGCACCACACCGTGGCCCCGGGCGACGTGGTGGTGGTGGACCGCAACTGCCACAAGTCCATCCTGCACAGCATCATCATGACCGGGGCCATCCCGGTGTTCATGAAGCCCACGCGCAACCACTTCGGCATCATCGGCCCGATCCCGCAAAGCGAGTTCGAGCCCGAGGCCATCCAGGCCAAGATCCGCGCCAACCCGCTGCTCAAGGGCGTGGACGCCAAGAAGGTCAAGCCGCGCGTGCTGACGCTCACGCAATCGACCTACGACGGCGTCCTCTACAACACCGAGACCATCAAGGGCATGCTCGATGGCTACGTGGACAACCTGCACTTCGACGAGGCCTGGCTGCCGCACGCCGCCTTCCACCCGTTCTATGGCACCTACCACGCCATGGGCAAGAAGCGCACGCGCCCCAAGCACTCGGTGACCTACGCCACGCAGTCCATCCACAAGCTGCTGGCCGGCATCAGCCAGGCCAGCCACGTGCTGGTGCAGGACTCGCAGACCGCCAAGCTGGACCGCCACCTCTTCAACGAGGCCTACCTGATGCACACCAGCACCAGCCCGCAGTACAGCATCATCGCCAGCTGCGACGTGGCCGCCGCGATGATGGAGCCGCCCGGCGGCACCGCGCTGGTGGAGGAGAGCATCCTGGAGGCGCTGGACTTCCGCCGCGCCATGCGCCAGATCGAGGACGATTTCGGCAAGAACGACTGGTGGTTCAAGGTCTGGGGCCCGGACAAGCTGGTGGACGAAGGCATCGGTCGCGCCGAGGACTGGATCATCCGCAGCGACGCCAAGGGCAAGAAGGCCGGCACCAAGTGGCATGGCTTCGGCCAGCTGGCCGACGGCTTCAACATGCTGGACCCGATCAAGTCGACCATCGTCACGCCCGGCCTGAACCTGGACGGCAAGTTCGACAAGAAGGGCATCCCTGCATCCATCGTCACCAAGTACCTGGCCGAGCACGGCGTGGTGGTCGAGAAGACCGGCCTGTACAGCTTCTTCGTGATGTTCACCATCGGCATCACCAAGGGCCGCTGGAACACGCTGCTCACTGCGCTGCAGCAGTTCAAGGACGACTACGAGAAGAACCAGCCCATGTGGCGCATCCTTCCCGAGTTCTGCCAGCAGCACAAGCGCTACGAGCGCATGGGCCTGCAGGACCTGTGCCAGCACGTGCACGAGATGTACGCCAAGTACGACATCGCGCGCCTGACGACCGAGATGTACCTGTCGGACCTGACGCCCGCCATGAAGCCCTCGGACGCGTACGCGCATATCGCGCACCGCAAGACCGACCGCGTGGAGATCGACCAGCTGGAAGGCCGCATCACTGTGGGCCTGGTCACGCCGTACCCACCGGGCATTCCGCTGTTGATCCCCGGCGAGGTGTTCAACAAGAAGATCGTGGACTACCTCAAGTTCGCCCGTGAATTCGCCAAACTGTGCCCGGGATTCGAGACCGACATCCACGGCCTGGTCGAGGTGGAGGACGAGAACGGCCACGTGCGCTACTACGCCGACTGCGTGGCCGAGGAAGTGCCGGCCGACAAGCCCGCCAAGAAGAACCCCAAGCCCCTGGCCACGGCCAAGAACCTGGTGCAGGTGGGCTCGGACGGGCCTTTCGGCCGCAAGGTCTAGTAACCCTGTGTACAGGCCCAGGCTGTGTGGCAGCCGGGCCTGGCAACACCGACCGCTGCGCACCAACTTGCGCAGCCCCATCGCCCCGAGGCCCAGGCCTGCGGGGCTTTTTTTGTTATTTGCGGTTTTTGTCCTGCCGCTGCATCCGATGCCTTGCCACCCCCGTATTGATAGACAGCCGCGTGGCATTCCTCACGCGGTCACCGACAGACATTTGTTCATTCAGTTGCTCCGTCCATCCATCGATTCAGGAGATTCTCATGACCCGTATCCGCTTCAATGCCCGCCTCGCTTCCATCGGCCTGGCCGCCGCCCTGGTTGCTGCCGCAGCCACCCCGGCCCTGGCTGCCGACGTCATGGTGGGCGGTGCGCCCATGCTGGCAAGCAAGGACATCATCGACAACGCCGTGAACTCCAAGGACCACACCACGCTGGTGGCTGCGGTCAAGGCCGCCGGCCTGGTCGACACCCTGAAGGGCCCAGGCCCGTTCACCGTGTTCGCACCCACCAATGCCGCGTTTGCTGCGCTGCCCGCAGGCACTGTGGACACCTTGCTCAAGCCCGAGAACAAGGCCACGCTGACCACGGTGCTGACTTACCACGTGGTGGCGGGCAAGTGGGATGCGGCGGCCTTGTCGAAGATGATTGCCGATGGCAAGGGCATGGCCAGCATCAAGACGGTGGCGGGTGGCATGCTCACGGCCAAGGCCAGTGGCAAGACCATCATGCTGACCGATGAAAAGGGTGGCACGGCGAATGTGACGATTGCGGATGTGTACCAGTCCAATGGGGTGATCCACGTGGTCGACAAGGTGCTGCTGCCCAAGTAATCACTGCTGGTAGGTGCTGAAGAGTGGTCGCGGCCTTTTGGGTTTGCGGCCATTTTTCTTTGTTGCTTCGTGGTTGTTGTGCTGGTGGTGTGCCTGTGTTGAGGGCGGAGGCCGGGATGTGCGCCCGGCGGCGCACCCACCTTCTTTTGCGTCGCCAAAAGA
>NZ_AKJX01000263.1 GCF_000276605.1 Acidovorax sp. CF316
GGCCGCCAGCGACTGGCGGCTGGACGCCCCCGAGGGCCGGGCACCGCACCTCAACGCCCAGCACCATGGCGCCGACGCCGTGGCTGCCACCCACCTGTCCCTGTCCCACAGCGGCGCCTGGCTTGCCTGCGCGGCGGCCCCGCACCCGGTGGGCATCGACCTGGAGGTCAAGGACATCGCGAAGCGCCCCGGCCGGCGCGACGTGCTCGCGCTGGCCGCCATGGCCTGCACACCGGGCGAGGTGGCACAGCTGCAGGCCCTGGACGAGGGCCCCGCACGCCAGCGCCACTTCCTGCAGATCTGGAGCCTGAAGGAGGCGTATTTCAAGTGCACGGGGACGGGGGTGGATTTCTCGGTGATAAGGCGTACCGAGTGCCGGCCTGCTGGAACATCGGATGTTTCCCAGGCGCTTGCCAGTGCCCGGTCGTGGCGTGGAGCCACGCCACAGGGCGCGGATGTGCTGTTGTCCGCTTGCGTGCTGGGGGGCGCGGGGCTGACGCCGCGCGAACTCTTGGCCGATGCGGACCTGAGGTGGCACAGCGAGCAGGACTGGATTCTGGTGGCGCTGCCGGAATGAGGAGATTGCTAGCCCGTCTCCCCGGAGCACTCCAGGGTTCGCTGACAGGGCCTGGGAGGCGGATTGCACCGCTCCTGAGCGGGTATGATTGCGGGTTGGGAGCAGGTTCCGCGCTTGCCCCATGCTCCGTGGCGCAAGGCCGCTCCCGGATGCAATCTGCCTGTAGCTCAACTGGATAGAGCAATAGCCTTCTAAGCTATAGGTCGGGGGTTCGAGTCCCTCCAGGCAGGCCAACATTCTCCTCTGTGGCAGGTATCTTTTCCGCCGACAGTGGGTCCAGTCTACCCAAAGGGCCGGGCCAGGCAGGCGAAGGCCCATTCAACCGCAGTGCCCGCGCACGATACTGGCCGGTGGCTTTGTTGTTACTGGCCCCACGCCCCCCGCACACTCAGGCAGCTCACCTCGTTCTTGGTGTGCAGCAGCTTGCTCGGCGGTATCACGACCACCGCCTGGGCGTTCTTGCGCAGGGGCTTTTTCAGCCGCACATGCACGATGTTGGGCGGCTGCTTCTTCTCTTTGCAGCTGTCGATCCAGAATGCCAGCACCACGCCCGCGATGGTCTGGCCGGTGCTGTTCTCCATGTGGATGAAAGTAGTGTCGTCCTCGTACTGCCACCAGGTCTGGTCGTCGTTGAGCTTTTCCACCTCGAAGGTCTTGCGCTCGGTGGTGGGCACGATAGTGCCCCCGACCTCGGCGAGCTTGCCCTCGTTCACCCGGTCCTGCAACTCGTCCACCCGTTCGAAGTAGCTCTTGCTGAGCTTGGGGGCGGCCTTGGAGGCCGGTGCGGTTGCCGCCGCCTGCTGGGCCCACGACGGCGCGGGGGACGCCAGCGCCAGCGCCAGCACCAGGCCGGACAGTGCGAAGAACCCGCGCGAACCGGCGGTGGGCGCGGTGGTTTGGCGGGGCAGGGCGGCGCGCGTTGGCGTTACAGGCTGGGGGGACGGAGGCAGGTAGGTCATGGGGTGCAAAGGCCAAGTATTGCCCTTGATTTTTGCGTGCTGGCCGCTTCCGGTTATAAGATATTCGACAGCTTTCGTGAACAAACACACGCAATCCGCCTGCGTGTTTTCTGATAGGGTTCCTCGCGCGCCCTTCCTGCCCCTTTTTCGCTTTTTTTGCCACCATGCCCCACAGCGTCAACCTCATCAACACCATCGCCGCCGCCCTGGGGCTGGCGCTGGCGCTGGGGTTCGTCGCCACGCGGCTGCGGCTGCCGGCGCTGGTGGGCTACCTGCTGGCGGGTGTGGTGATCGGGCCGTTCACGCCGGGCTTCGTGGCCGATGCCGCCATGGCCAGCCAGTTGGCCGAGATCGGCGTCATGCTCTTGATGTTCGGCGTGGGCCTGCACTTCTCGCTCGGTGACCTGCTGGCGGTGCGCAAGATCGCCGTGCCCGGGGCCATCGTGCAGATCATGGTGGCCACGCTCATGGGCATGGGCTTGGCCTACTGGTGGGGCTGGGGTCTGGGCGGGGCACTGGTGTTCGGCCTGGCGCTGTCGGTGGCCAGCACGGTGGTGCTGTTGCGTGCGCTCGAAACCCTGGGCATCCTGGAGACCTACACCGGCCGCATCGCGGTCGGCTGGCTGGGGTCGAGGACCTGGTCATGGGCTGGTGCTCGTGCTGCTGCCGCCGCTGGCCGGTGTGCTGGGTGGCGCCGGTGCCGATGCCAACGCCGATGCCTCTGGCCTGCTCAAGACCCTGGGGCTCACGCTCCTGCAGGTGGGCGGCTTCGTGGTGCTGATGCTGGTGGTGGGGCGCCGCGTGTTCCCCTGGGTGCTGTGGCAGGTGGCGCGCACCGGCTCGCGCGAGCTGTTCACGCTGTGCGTGGTGGCCGCGGCCGTGGGCATCGCCTTTGGCTCGGCCGCGCTGTTCGGCGTGTCGTTCGCGCTCGGCGCCTTCTTCGCCGGCATGGTGATGCGCGAGTCCGAGTTCAGCCACCGCGCCGCGCAGGAGTCGCTGCCCCTGCGCGATGCCTTTGCCGTGCTGTTCTTCGTCTCGGTGGGCATGCTGTTCAACCCCGCCGTGCTGTGGGACCGGCCGCTGCAGGTGCTGGCCGTGGTGGCCATCATCATGGTCGGCAAGACGCTGGCCGCCGCCGCCCTGGTGCTGTCGTTCCGCTACCCGCTCAACACCGCGCTCACCGTCTCGGCCAGCCTGGCGCAGATAGGAGAATTCTCCTTCATCCTGGTGGGCCTGGGCGCCTCGCTGGGACTGCTGCCGGCCGAGGGCACGAGCCTGGTGCTGGCCGGCGCGCTGATCTCCATGGCGCTCAACCCCATGCTGTTCCACGCCATCGCGCCACTGCAGGGCTGGCTGCGCACCCGCTCGGCCCTGGCCCGCCGGCTGGAAGAGCGCGACGACCCGCTGGCCGAGCTGCCCATGACCACGCACGCCAAGTTCCTCGCCCACCAGGTGGTGCTGGTGGGCTACGGCAAGGTGGGCCGCCGCCTGGCCGCGGCGCTGGCTGCCAACGACATCCCCTTCGTGGTGGCCGAGCAGAACCGTGAGCTGGTCGAGGCCCTGCGCGCCAAGGGCATCGCCGCCGTGTTCGGCGATGCGGTGGAGCCCGCCGTGCTGATCCAGGCCCACATCGCCCGCGCCGCCATGCTGGTCATCGCCACGCCCGACACCCTCAAGGTGCGCCAGATGATCGCCACCGCCCGGCTGCTCAACCCCGCCATCGAAACCGTGATCCGCAGCCACAACGAGCAGGAGGCCCGCCTGCTCGAAGAGGAGAACGGCAGCACCGTCTTTTTGGCCGAAGAGGCCCTGGCCCAGGCCATGGTGCGGCATGTGCTGGAGCGGGCGAACGACATGGCGCGGCACGGGACGGCGACCGCGCCCGCGCGCCTGCACGAGAGCGGCTGAGCGGGCGCCGTCTTCCTATCGCCCGACTTAGTGCCGTACATGCTGCGGCCTCACAGCCCATCGAAGTGGTCGCCATGCACAGCCATGGTCGCGCAAGCTTCGCAGCGCGTGTGCAGTTATCCGCACTGCCGCTCACCTCGCAAGACCCGCAAGGTTGCCGAACCCGAGCAGGAGTGCTGTCGCTACCGCCACAGGGACGAGGCTGCTCAGTGCCAGCAGGCACAAAGCCTTGAGGTTTCTGAAGCGACCACTGCACATCGACGGGATCGCCATGGCGATCAGCGGGCATGTTAAAAGATAGGCGAGCACATTCGCCACGACAACGAGCGTGCCCGCATCGCCGCCATTCCAGTCCCCAAAAACGGGGTCCCGGACAACGGAAAAAATCCCGAACACACCGATCAGCCAGGCAACCCCCAGGCAACCGCCCAGCAGCACGCAATATCGGTTCTTCACGGTCCTGGCAGTTTGCGGCATCGGGTCTGAGGGTGCATTGCACTGTGTCAATTCAAAAGGGCGGGGCCGAGATGAATGCTTCGGAGCTTGTGGGTCACGCTTGCGTTGGGTGCCGGCTACCACCGGGTCAATGGTAAAGCAGCTCCCAGTGGCCAAGAGTGGCCGACAGAACTCAAAAGCCACGCGCCAGCCTCGCCACGCAGGCGGTCAGCCTTGGGTCTTCTTCCGCAAGGTGAACGCCCAGATCACCCAACCGATGCCTACAGTTGCGGCAAGGCCCGCCACCCCGATAGCGGTGCGTTGACCATGCTGGCGCCCAGCTCGCAAGCCAGCTTGCGAGGCTGTACTGGACACTGGATCCTTGCGGGACCCGGTTCCAGGATCAGCGGTACCGACCCGTAAACCAGCATTCCCGCCATCGCCAGCAGCAACAGCGCCGCCAGCCCTCTGAAGAAAGGCCGAACCTGGGTTTGGTCGGGATCAAGTTCGCGCGGAATCATGGGTTGCGATGGAGGCGGGTTGTGGGTGTGCCGGCGCGGCTGGTGTATCCGTGTGCAATGCAGCGCACCACGCTCAATTTACGGTGCACCCCATCCATGCATCGGTGGTTTGCTTGCATCGACGATAAGCGAAAAATGCCCAACCCATACGGATGTACCCCACACCCGTTTGGTGCATTGACGCAAGGAATGCCGCACGCAGAGTGCAACTGCAAAAAGCTGCTGAATTTGCCCAAGGAGATGCCGGATGCGAACCCAACACGGAATGATGGAGGGCCCCGTCCCCACGCGCTCGCCAGCTCCTCCTTCACGCAGGCCTCACACATCCGCGCCTCACCGGCGGCCCGGACACTTTTTCTTTTCGCGGGCACTGCCGCCGTACGGTGGCAACCGCCTTGGATCGGCCACCTGGAAGAACGAGACCCTGTGAACTTGCACATGCACATGGACATGGACAGGCACCTTCGGCGCCCGGCTTCGGACCCGCCCGGTGGCTTTACTGAACCCACAGCACCTCGAACTGCTGTCGGATGGGGGCGCCCTGTATCGACACCTCATCACCCTCGCATTTGCCCAGCATGGCCCTGCCCAAGGGGGCTTCGGTGCTGATGACCTGAACGGCCTGGGCACCGCTGACCAACTGCATGCTGCCCCCATCCGGGCCGAGAAAGAGCAGCTGCTGCCTGTCGCCTGCATCGACCAGGCAGACCAGCGCGCCGAGCTGTATGCCTTGGCTGGCCTCGTAGGGGCGCGGGCGCCATTGGCGCCAATGGGCCATCGCCTGGCGGATGGCTTGCGCGCGCCGGGCCTGGCCGGTGGCCAGGTAGGCGGCTTCGAGTCCCAAGGTGTCGTATTTGTTTTCGGCGATGTTTTCTTCGTGGGTCGCCGTCTCATGGGCCGCCTGCACGGCCTGTTCGGCTTGCAGCAGGTCTTCGGCGAGTCGTTGCAGCACCTGCTGTTGCAGCAAGAATTTATCCATGGTGAAAGGTCGGTGTCTCGAACAAGCGGGGGCGGGCCTTGATTGTGACGGGCTTCACCAGCCTTCGACGCGAAGGGGCTGCTCAGCAGCGACCGAACTGCGCGGGCGGGCAGGGCTTGTCGGCGCAGACATCCCGGCCTTTGTTGTGCCGCAAGCCCGACGCTCAGATCACCTAGAGTTTGGCGTACAAGAAAACCGCAATCGCCAAAAAAATCCCGCCTGGCAGCGTATTTCCAAGCCAGATGTAGACACGCGAGGTGGAGCGCCCTGAGAAGCGAGACTCTGCAAGCAGATAGGCGCTTCCCTCCGCCGTCAACAGCCACCATATCATCACGGCACCACCGGCAAGTGACCCTGTGCCGAGAGCCGCGAGAATCGCCACAAAAATGTTTCCAGACACACTGGCGGCAGGCACAAGTCCAATCAAGGCCCCAAGGGCTGTAGCCGCTGCTTGTCTTCTTTCTGCATGGTCAAAAGCATCCATGAAAATCCTTTCGATGGCATGCGCGCCCGTGGACCATGAGAAAGCAGGAATATACCGAACCCCTCACCTGGTCACCAGAGAGCATCGCGCGGACCCTATCGAGTTGTCGCAGTAGGCCATCCCGGTGTGGATTTCAAATCTCATCACGCCGTCTGCCAACTGTTGTTTGGTCAGCTCACCGTTGAGCACGCGAAATTTCCCACCCACCACGCATTTTTGGTGGGCTACCCATTCACCGTAGTAGACGTTTGCGGCGCTTCCCGGGTAGCCGCAAAAATTCAAGGTGGTGGTGGACGTGCCGCCTGCTGCAGTGGCCACCTGAAATTCTGCCGTGAGCCTTTCCTGCCGCAGCGTCACATCTACCACCACCGGGCAGTTGGCCGACTCTTCACCAATGCACGATAGGGAAAGCTCGCCTGCCCAAGCGAGCGGAGGCAGGCACAGAACCACAGCAGAGATGAGTCGTTTCATGAGCTTCTTTGCAAAGATACCGAGGTAAAACGAGCGCTTGGTTGGGATGGGTGTTCCGTTCCGCCTTCTTTCAATGCAGCGGTTGGCGGGGAAAGAGGCTTGTTCGAACCGGGCTGCGACGCGCATTCATTCTGGCCTGGCCTTTAAGATGCCCATGCAGTGAAGCGCGTGCAGTGCGCTGGTCGCATGCCGGTCCCAATGGACGCGGTGCATGAACGACCAGCGCTGTAGCGCACCCTTGGCGCGGCCTTCATCGAACAGCAGCAGGCGTTACTTCAGCTTCTCGAACGTCATCTCGCCGATTTTCTTGGCCAGGGGCTCGATGCCCAACCAGGCGTTGCGGTAGTAGTCCTCCACCGCAAACTTCTTGTCCTGGTAGGCGACTTCGGCCTGGATCTCGTCCTTGCCGGCCAGCGCGCCTGCCAGGAAGCGGGCTGCGTCGTTGCGTGCCACATAGGACTTGATGGTCACCGTGGCCTGCTTGTCCGCAACCACCACGGCACCGGCTTGCGATGCGGCCGCGTTGTAGCCGTCCACCAGCATCGAGGGCACCTTGGGGTTGACCTGGCAGCTGCCGCAGTCGAGCTTCACCGTCAGCGTGGGCACCTGGGCTACAGGCTTGCTGGCGGGGACCGGGGTATTGGTTGCGCACCCCGTGACGAGTGCCAGGGGAAGCAGGATGGAGAGGGAGAGAGCGCGTTGGATTTTCATGCGATGTGGCTCGTTCGGGCTATCCGCCATGCAGCGATGGAGGAGATGCAGACGCGGGAGCCCGAACGGTGGTGAAGTAAAGGTACGAAAACAAGGAAAAGAAGGTGGTGCCTGGCGCCTTGCCGTGCGCGGCCCGGTGACGGGTGCGCGCGAGCAGCAGCGAATGCGGCAAGCGTTCGTTGTCAACTGCTTGTGGTTTGTTTTCTCCCTCCCGATGACGGAACCGTTTTTCTGTGTTGTGGGGGTGTCCGTTGCGTTCCGTGGCCCGCATCCATTCTTCTTGAATTGTCTTTTGAAGATACACCGAAGAACTGTCAGCTATACCGTTTGTGCAACCCACCCGTTTGGCCCATTGACAGGTGAAGAGCAGCCCTGGTCTTTGGCCCTCGTCGCAAGAAGGGGGGCAAGGGTGTCCGCACGGGGTTGGCTCCGCATGCGTGCGGTGATGGATGAACCTGCGTGCGCTTGCCTGGCAGCACGGCAGTCAACCACCTGGGACTGGCTTTGAAAGCGCAGGGGCCGTCTGCGCGGCGTTGACCTGTCAACGGTCCACTGCCTCTTCAAGTCTGCCCACTACCTCCTCGGCACATACCGCATCGCCACCGCCCCCGATCCAGACTCCACCCAGTCCGCCAGCTCCAGGTCGACATGCTTCGACAGCCCCGCGAACAGGGTCGGCCCATGGCCCGCCACCCGGGGGTGCACAACGAACCCGTACTCGTCGATCAAGCCCAGCTCCGCCAATGCCCTCGGGAGCTTTACGCTCCCCGTGAATAGCCCCTTGCCAGGCTGCTGCTTGAGCTGCTGAACGGCGCTGCCCAGGTCGTCCCCGCGCAGCAATTGCGCGTTCCAGTCGGCCTGTGCCAGGGTGCTCGACACCACGTACTTCTTTGCCGCGTCGATGCTCTGGGCAAACGGGTTCGTCCAGCCAAGCCTTGGTTCCGCCGATGACGTGGGCCGGAAAGATGAAGTACCGGAGAGGGCGCATCGCAGGGAAAGGGTATGAATGGGATCCATTCGCAGTGCATTGCGCCATTCCAGAAATGGGTTTTCCATTTTTGAAGCCACGGCAGGGCCAAACCACGATGATCGGGTGTAAAGCCTGCCACTGTTACCTCTTCTGGGGGCATCCAGGGGGCATGGCGCCACTATGATCAGAGCACTGTTCCGCATCTCCGCGGCCCATAAAAAACCATAAGCCTGCAGGAGAAGCCCCATGGCGGTCAGTACGCAAGAGCAGAAGCTGCTCATCAAACTCGTCATCAGCATGCTGGGCATTTCGCCCGGCCATGCCTACATGCCGCTGGTCGAAAAAGTCTACGAAGACCTGGGCCGCAGCCTGCCCGATCTGGCCTCGGCGTTGGCGGGGCTGCCGCAGTTCCAGGCGCGCTACCCCGCCGGCATGGCGGGCGACGCCTTTGCCACCCAGTTCCTAGCCGGCATGGGCCTGGCGGCCGATACAGGGCTGCACCGCCTGGCGGCGGACCTCTTCAACACGGGTACGCCGCCGCAGCAGATCATGCTCGCCGCCGTGCAGGCCCTCGCATCGCCCACCGTTCCGGCGCAGTACGCCGCAGCGCGCGCGCTGCTCGAGAACAAGGCCGAGGTGGCCTACTATCACACCCAGATCGCGGGCCGCACGGAAACCGACTTCGCGGCCCTGGCCAAGGTGCTGGAAAACGTGACACAGGACCCGGCCTCGGTGGCCGCGGCCAAGCTGGTGCTCGATCAGCCGTCGGTGCCGGCTGCAGGCGGTGGTGGCGGGCCGCCACCGGTGTTCGCGGTGACCAAGAGCGCGGGCAACATTGCCGCCTTCACCAGCGCGGGCACGCAGATCGACGTGACCGAGGCGGCTGGCACCTTCACCTTCACCAGCAGCGGTGGCAACGCAGGCACCGCGACGCTGGCAGGCCCGCTGGCCGGCATCACCGTGCCCGGGGGTACGACCGTGGCCCTCAGCAGTGCGCTGGCCAATGGCAAGGCGTTTTCCGGCGCGGGCACCGCCCTGGTGGTGGCCAATGCGGCCGGGGAAGACCTCACTGCCTTCACCGGCACCGGGGTCGGCGGCTTTGCGCTCACCAGCGGGCAGAACTACACCCTCACGGCCGCGCAGGCCGCCATCGGGCGCATCGGCACCGGCGGGGCGGTGGGCACGCTGACCGATGCGGGCACCACCACCGTGCGCGACACGCTGACCGCCCTGGGCGGCGGGACCGCCGCCACGCTCAAGGCCCACGGCGCGGACAGCGTGATCGCCACCGCGGCGCCCGCCGACATTTCAGCCATCTCGGAGGCCGGCATCGACAGCATCGTTCTGGCCGCCGGCAACTACACCATGACGGCGGCGCAGGCCGCGCTGGCCAACGGCACCACGGGCACGCAGGTCGTGACCCTGACCACCCAGGCTAGCGGTACTCTGGCTGCCAGCGTCGAATCGTTCGTGCTGGGCGATTTTGCCAACAGCGTGGTGCTGGGCGCCGCAGGGCAGGGCGTGAGCAGCCCATCCAGTGCCGGGACCACGCTGGACATTGCTGGCGCCACGCCCACCGGCACCTGGGCACTGGGCCACACCAGTGACGACACGCTGGTCGCCACTGACGGCGCCAACATCACCGGCGTCAACGGCGGTGCTGCCACCACGGCGGACAAGCTTGCGCTGACCGGCAACATCTTCATGACGCAGGCTCAGCACGAGGCGCTGGCCAGCATCGCAGCGCCTGGTTCTTCGGACAGCGTGACCATCAGCGGCACCGGCACCATCACCGCCCGCGCTGATGTGGAAACCTACAGGGTGGCAAACTCCAGCGCCCCGAACACCATCCTCATCACGCTTGGGACCACCAACGTGACTGGCGGTTCGGGTGATGCGACACTGGTCATCGCCCCCGGCCTGGCGGTCACCGGCAACTACGTCCTCAACGGCTTCTCCGGCGAGATCAGCGCGGGCAACGGCGTGAACCTTTCGGGCGTGAACAGCGGCGGCGCCACCACGGCCCAGAACCTCACCATCAACGGTGCGATCAGCATGTCACAGGCGCAGCACGGGGCGTTTGCCACCTTCAGTGCCACCGGTGGTTCGGACGAGGCAACCATCACCACGGGCGGCGCGGTCACCGCAAACGCCGGCATCGAAACCTACAAGCTTTCCGGGGGCGGCTCCAACACGCTGACGGTGCCTGGGGGGGCACCCAATATCATCGGTGCAGCGGGCAACGCCACCACCGTTGACGTCGGTGGCAACACCGTCACCGGCACCTGGGCGCTGGGGGCCAGCGCTGACGTGATCGTCGCCACAACGAACGCAAACATCTCCGGTGTCAACGGCGGCGCTGCCACCACGGCGGAAAACCTCACGCTGACCGGCGGCATCATCATGACGCAAGCCCAGAGCTTGGGGCTGACCAACATTTCGGCGACTGGAGGCGCGGACTTCATCTCCATCACCACGGGCGGCATAGTCACGGCGCGCGCAGGGGTGGAAACCTACACCGTGTCGGGGGGCGCCTCGAACAATGTCTTCGTACTGGCGTCCACCAGCGTCAACGGCGTGGCGGGCAACGCTACGACGGTGAGCGTGGGTGGCACCACGGTCACCGGCAACTACCAGTTGGGCCACGGTGCAGACGTGCTGGAGGCGACCAATGGCGCCAACATCGCGGGCGCTACGACCAGCTCGGTCGAGAACCTGGCGGTCAGCGGCGACGTCTCCATGCGTGCAAACCAATACACTGCCTTCGGCACTATCACCGCCACAGGGAATAACGACAGGATCATCCTTACCTCGGCGCTCAACGGTGGCCAGGTTCTGAACGCAGCAGTGGAAAACTTCACCCTGGCCGCAGGGAACAATTCGGTCACACTGGGTGCCGCGCAGTCGATCAATGCACAGGCCCTCACCGCCGGGCAGTCGCTGACGCTGGGCGGCGGCGTCGCGGCAACTATCACGTTGGCGGACGGCAATCTCTCGGCCAGCAGCGCCACGGACAGCCTCGCGGTGACGGGCGGTGCCGGGGCCAACACCATCACCCTGGGCAGCGGCAGTGACACCGTCAACGCCGGTGGCGGCGCGGACTTCATCACCGGCGGCGGCGGGGCCGACACCCTCAATGGCGATGCCGGGAACGACACCTTCGTGTACGGTTCGATGGCGCAGTTTCTGTCGGCAAACGCGCTGCTCGACCTGGTCAATGGTGGCAACGACATCGACACCGCCGAGATCGACGGCGGCATCACACTGACAACCTCGTCTGACCTGACTCGCATGACGAGCGTGGAGCAGCTCACGGCGCGAAGCCAGTTCGCGACAGGCTATGCGCACAGCATCGTTGTCAACAGCAACTTCAACCTGGGCGGCGTGACCACCATTGATCTGTCGGGCGACGCGAAGAACACCTCGTCTGGCAGCTTCGACCTGAGGGGCGTGACCCAGGGCATGACGCTCAAGGGCGTGGCCGTGGGCACGAACAGCTTTCACGGCGGCTCGGGCGCGGACACCCTCGTCGGCGGCAGCGGCAACGACAGCTTCTTCTTCGGCACCGCGGCGGATGCCGCCAATGACTCGCTGGTCAGCGGCGGCGGCAGCGACAGTGTGGTGTTTGCATCCTCCACGGCCGAGACCCTGGTGGTCGGCAACAATTTCAGCGGCATCAACTCGTTCTGGATCTCCACCGGCGCTGCGGGGACCAGCACCGGCTCGACCAGCGAAAACATCAACGCCAGCACCCGCACGCAGGGCCCAGTTACGCTGAGTGGCAACACCGGCGCCAACACGCTCACGGGCACATCAGACGCCGATACCCTGGTGGGTAATGGCGGTGCCGACGTATTGCGTGGCGGCAGCGGCAACGACACCATCACCACCGCTGGCAGCGCCGCCACCTATGTCTTCGAGGCAACGGCTTCCGCAAATGGCGCCGACACCCTGAACGGCGTGCTCAGCACCGGCAAGTTCGATTTCTCGCGGTTTCTCGGCACAAGCCTTATCAAGCGCGCGGCGGTTGACGCCACCAACGACCCGGTCGTGGGACTGGACCTGACCACCGGGGAGAACATCGGCATTCGCTACGGGACTACAAGCCTGAGCACAAACAACATCCTGCTCGCGACCGACAACAACGTGGTCGGCGAGGTGGCCGTGGCCAACGACGGCAAGGTCGTCGTTTTCTCCTTCTCGCCGTCCAGTGCCGGCAGTAACGCCAACGGGGACATCTACTACGTGCAAGACGTACTACCGGGTGTCGGGCAGATCTGGAGCGTGACCCTGGTCGGCACGATGAGCGGCAGCTTGGTCAATATTTCGCAGTTCGCCAGTTTTAGCGTGTTCTTGTGAAGTTGGCCACGCTGCTGCATGCCTGCCACTTGCTCTGATCGCGTCGTTGGCGCAGGCCTCTCGTGGCGGGCTGGTGTGCTGGGTTGAAGGTTCGCCAGGGCCTGTGGTTCGCCTGCGGGTCCGAGCCCCCGCCCACGGCGGCCAGCCGGCTCGCGTTGGAGCTTGGTGTGCCGTCGTTGCGGGTGCAGGCGCAGCGCCACTATGGCAATGCGGCGCCATGGCATGTGGGGGACTCCAGGAGGTGGGCGGATCGGTCTGGTCCTGGCATACCGACCAGAAGCCTCCCTATGCGCGCTTTCGTAACCTGGACTAGGACAGCGTGCCCAGCGTGCTGCAACCCCCCTCAGACGACCCACAGCAGCAACAGCCTTGCGGGCGAGGGACAGAACACCAAGAACAGCATCAGGCCGGAAAAAACGGCTTCCGCGAAGGAGGATGTTGCTGTTTGCATGGTGGTTGACTTTAAGCGATCCAGAAGCTTCTTGCGAAGCCCCCAATCCACGTCACAAGGCGCTCCTACGCGAGTGCACTACCGACCTGCCAACGGGTCGAATTACTGCACCGCCTGCTTGGCGCTGTCGCGAATGCTCTCGGCGGTCTGGTTGAACAGCACCTTCTTCTGCTCGTCCGTCATCGGCTTGCGCAGGTCCTTGAGCAGGTCCAGGCCGCGCTGCACGGCAGGGCGCTCCATGAGGGTGTCGTGCCAGCGCTTGAGGTGCGGAAAGTTGTTCTCCAGCGGGATCTCGTAGGCCACGTGCGAGCGGATCCAGGGCAGGCTGGCCATGTCGGCGATCGAGTAGTCGTCGCCTGCCACGTACGCGCCCGTGCGCGCGAGCTGGCCGTCGAGCACGCCATACAGGCGGTTCACTTCCTTGCCATAGCGGTCGATGGCGTAGGGCACCTTTTCGGGCGCGTAGTTCTTGAAGTGGCCGTTCTGGCCCGACATGGGGCCCAGGCCGCCCATCTGCCACATCAGCCACTGCATCTGCGCATAGCGCTGGCGCAGGTCGGTGGACCAGAATTTTCCGGTCTTCTCGGCCAGGTACATCAGGATGGCGCCGCTCTCGAACACCGACACCGGCGCGCCGCCGCCCGGCGGCTCGTGGTCCACGATGGCCGGCATGCGGTTGTTGGGGCTGATGGCCAGAAAGTCGGGCTTGAACTGCTCGCCCTGGCCGATGTTCACCGGCAGGGTGCGGTAGGGCAGGCCGCATTCCTCGAGCATGATGGAGATTTTCCAGCCGTTGGGCGTGGGCCAGTAGTGCAGGTCGATCATGGAGAGCGCTTCATCGGTTATGGATGGAAGCGGCAGCGTAGCAGCCTTGCGCCAAGCGTGCAGGGGGCCATGGCAAGACCCCGCCCCGGGCCGCCATGCCCGGCGTGGCGGCGGCCTACTTGAATCCGTTGAGCACCTTGTAGGTGATTTCGGTGTTGGTCGCGTCGATGACTTCCAGGCGCGCGCCCTTGTAGCCCACGATCCGCGATTCGGACAGGTCGTAGCTCACGTCGTTGCTGAAGGCCGGGCGTGCCATGCTGCCGCTGGACTCGCGGTAGCCGATGGTGATGCGGTTGCCGATCTTGCCGCTGTAGATGAGCGTCTGCTGGAAATGGTTGGCGCTGAACTGGGTGGTCCTGTCGATGGAATAGTCGATGTCGCCGCAGACGCTGCGCGACAGGCAGACCGTGCGCGTGCCATTGTGCCTGGTGTACACGTGCAGGTTGCCGTTGTGGGGGTGCTGCGTCGTCGCGTTGTGGAAGTTCACGCGGCTGAAACGGATGTACTCCCGGGTCTGGCTGGTGGCCGTGTACTTGCCCGCGTGCACCACGAAGTCGCCCACCTTCTGGTCCGTGGGGATGACGATGGCTGGCCGACTCATCCCGGTGGCTTGGGTGAGCATGGGTTCGCCGATTTCCTCGGTGGCGGTCACGCCGTTTTCCGGAAACGTGTAGGACCCAAAGGACGTGGTGGGGGCGGATCTGCAGGAGGCCAGTGCCAGGCAGGCGAGTACAAGGGCGGCGGTCGTCGTTTTCATGGCGGGTTGGGGGCGAAGCGAGGTCTGTGCGTCTGGCCCGGCATGCAAGGCCCGGCATGCCTGGCACGCCGGATGCGGATTGTCGGGTGCTGCATGGGCCACTAGGGAAGGAGCCTGAGTGCAAAGGGTAGCAGAATCCCGGCGCAGTCCTGGCAGGGTTGCGTGCCGGAATACTCCGGGTCGTTGGCCACTTGCGCCAGGAGAGAGTGACCTCATCGCACGCCAGCACGGGGCCACACCGGCGCGCGCAGCAGCGGGTGATCCCGCAAGGCCTCGGCAATGAAATCCACGAACACCCGTACAGGCGCCGGCAGATGCTGTCGGTCGCGAAAGCAGGCAAAGAACTCCAGCGGTTCCGGGTCGGCCAGGGCCCGCGCGCGGGCGCTGGTGGGCAGGAACAGTGGCTCCAGCTGGCCGGCTGCGATCAAGGGGTTGGCGACAAAGCTGCCCAGCCGCGTCACGCCAGCGCCGGCCACCGCCAGCGCAGCCAGCGTGTCGATGTCATTGCACACCGCGGCGGTCTGGATGGCAGGCGCAAAGCGCTCGCCGCCGCGCAGAAACGGCCACTGCATGAGCCGCCCGTCGAACGGCATGCGGAAAGACAGGCAGGGGTGGTGGGCCAGGTCTTCCGGCTGCTTGGGGCGGCCGTGCTGGCGCAGGTAGGTCGGCGCTGCGCAGAACACCATGGGCGCGGTGGCGATGCGGCGCGCGACCAGTCCCGGTTCGAGCACATGGCGAAAGCGGATGCTCGCGTCCACGTCTTCCTTGAGGTGGTCCACGTTGCGGTCGGCCATCAGCATCTCCAGCCTTACCTGCGGGTAGCGGGCCATGAAGGCTGGCACCAGCGGTGCCACCACATGCCGGCCAAAGGCCACCGAGCATGCGACCTTGAGCCGCCCCTGTACAGCGCCCTGCAGCGCCGACAGCTCGGTCCGCGCCTGCGCCAGCCCGTCGAGCAGGGGGCTGACCTGGGCAAAGTAGGCTTCGCCCGCCGCGGTGAGCGCTTGCGAGCGCGTGGTGCGTGTCAGTAGCCGGGTGCCCAGTTCCTTCTCCAGCCGGGCCAGGTTCTGGCTGGCTGCTGCCGCCGTGATGCCGAGCTGGCGCGCCGCCGCCGCAATGCTGCCGCCCTCGACGACCCGGACAAAGGTTTCGATACCGCGCAGGTTGGACATGGTCTTGCTTATGAATTGCTGGGATGATTCGTAAGTTAAGGTTAGCACTGAACGAGCCTGCCATGCACTACCGCGCAAGGGCGCCGGCTTCTACAGTGGTGCCCATTCAATGCAATTCCCAGTTACAACCATGTCTCAGCCCGCACCCCAGGCCATCTCTGAACGCCCACCATTCTGGAAACTCCCCCAGCGCTTCATGCCCGTGGTGTTCGCCTTCTACATGGCGGGCATCATGGCCTTTCTGATGTGCGCGGTGATCGTTGGTGCCGGCACCGGCCTGGCGGGTGGCTACCTCGGGCGGGTGCTCAGCGCCTATGCGTTGGCCATGCCGGTAGCCTTTGTCTGCGTGCTCTTCGTGCGGCCGTTAGTGCTGCGGCTCACCATGGCCACACTGCAGGCATGAACCGGTGGCTGCAATGTGCTACAAATCGTAGGTCATTCCCATGATTTGATAGAAACAGAAGGAAAGCAAGAACATGAAGCGAGTTTGTTGGGCTGCTGCCGTCGCGGCCGTTGCTGCCTCGGCGTTGACTGGCTGCGTGACCGTGCAGCAGGTGCAGATCTCTAACGTTTACGACCCTGCCCTGGTCGCGCCTTTGCTTGCTCCCGGCAACAATCAGGTGACCGGCAGCGCCTTGATCCGGCAGTCCGGCGGTGGCGTGGTGACCTGCGCCGGTACGCCCGTAGAGTTGGTACCTGCCACGCCATATGCCAAGGAGTGGGCGCGCCTGCTTTTTGGTTCTGACCAGCAGGGCTATCGGTCGGTTATGGGAGGTGCCACCGTCATCACCAATGTGGACCCGCAATTCGTGAAAGCAGTTCGCTCGACCACGTGTAACGCACAGGGATTTTTCACGTTTGCAGATGTTGCAGATGGCGATTTCTACACGCTCACGAGAATCCAGTGGCGGGTCGGAGACAGCATGCAGGGCGGGACGCTAATGAAAGCTTTCTCGGTCCGCGGCGGCCAAAAGCAAGAGATCGTCATGGCGCCCTGATGCCCCCGCTGCGCTGCTGCTTGCGGCTCAGACGATCAGCGGCAGCGGCGCCTCCAGGGCCTTGAAGGCGCCATTGCGCCAGCGCCCGTGGACCTGGGTACCTTTCCGCTGCACATGGGCTGGCACGTACGCTACCGCGGGCCGGCTGGCGACCAGCCTGATGCGATGGATGCGGCGGCAAAGCCATCCGCGCCAGTGGCAGCGCGCCGGCGCCCCCGGCGCTGAATGTCCGCGCGGCACGGCGAGACAGCGAACCGGTTTTACTGCGACATGCGCCGGGCAAAGAACCGCAGCGTGAACGGCAGCAGAATGCCCAGCGTGATCATGATCAAGCGCACCAGCGGCGGTTGGTTGCCCATGGCCCAGTGGCCGAACCAGGCGACGATGAAGACGGTGTACGCATAGGTGCGCAGTACCTGCATCACATCGAGCGGCACCTCCTCGATGAATTCGTAGTTGGTGGTGCGCTTGAGGAAGGGCACGCCCTCGCTGCCCAGGTCGCGCAGCCGCACACTGCCCAGCGGAAAGATGGGCGCCACGATCTGGAACCACTTGGTGGTGACGAACGAGTCGTCCTGCTCGAACTTGCACTTGCCCAGGTAGGAGGTGCCTATGCCGTTGTAGGTATCAGGCATGGTGCACTCCTGGCTGTACGGCCCCGCTGCAATGCTGGCCGCAACCGGCCATGGCGCCTCGCGTCTTCATTGGTTTCCCCTTGTTGGATTTGATTTTGGATACCGCATTGCGTAGCTGCCGAATCAGCCAGGGTCTGCGGTGGCGGGATGGTGCCATGGGACGCGGGGGACCATCAACCCGGGGCGACAGGCGGAGCGTTGCTGGGAGCCAACGGCGCCGCTGCGGGCCGCCCAAAGGGCATCTAGCACTCTCGGGCTGCGCCGCCCCCATGCCATGCAGGCACCGCATCCCCATGGATGCTGCGCAGCGCCTTCTTCGGCACGAACGGCGTGTCCAGCGTGCCCAGCGAGAACGACATCCATGCCGCCGCCTCGCCATGCGCGCTGTGCCAGGTGAGCGGCGAGCCGCACTCTGGGCAGAAGCTGCGCGTGACGCCGGGGGATGAGTCGCGGCGCTTCACCAGGTCGGCGCCGCGCGTGAAGGCAAAGCTGCCCACCGGCACATTCCCATAGGACCCGAAGGCTGCGCCGTGCGCCTTTTGGCACATGCCGCAGTGGCAGTGCGATGGCGCCTTGATCTCGGCGCGGGCTTCGTAGCGGATGGCACCGCACAGGCAACTGCCCTGGTACAGCGGTGCGGCGGTGGAGTCTTCGTCGGCCATGGCGCGATTCTGCACGGTCCGCTATGCCCCCGCAGCGCCCGCCGCGTGGATCTGGTAGCCGTTCTTGCCCGAGCGCTTGATCTGGTACATGGCGCTGTCCGCGTACTCCAGGAGCTTGCCCAGCGTGTCGCCGTGCGCCGGGTACAGGCTGAATCCCGATGCTGGCGCCCAGGGCAAAATTGCGCTCCTCCACGGTGATGGGCCGGATCAGTTCCGTGAGCAGCTTGCTGGCGATGTCGCCGGCCTGCTCGGCGCGTTCCAGCTGGGTGCAGATCACCACGAACTCATCGCCGCCGACGCGCGCGCAGATATCGGTGCTGCGGGTGCCTGGAGCCTGTTTACGGTCATTTCAGGGCCGCGCAAGTGCCTTGCCGGGATGGGATGCAAGGCGCGGTGCGCAGTTGATAGCTTGGCTATCAACAAGCGCCGCAACGCCGCAGACCGCCCGGCAAGGCATTTGCCCGAAGGGTTGGAGCGAAATCGGGCGATTGGACGCCCCGGCTGCTTGCATGGGCATGAGCCCATGCGGCGCATCCGAAGCGTCCACTCATCCCGATTGCGTCCCAACGCGACCCTGAAATGACCGTAAACAGGCTCCCGAGCCGGCCGGCCACGGTGCGCAGCACCTCGTCGCCGACATGGTGGCCTGCGAGGTCGTTGATGGGCTTGAAGTTGTCCAGGTCGATGAAGATCACCGCGGCCGACTGGTGGGGCCGGTTGGCCAGCACCAGGGCCTTCTCGAACAGGGTGTTCATGTAGCGCTGGTTGTTCAGGCCGGTCAGCGGGTCCTGGAAGGCCATGTCCAGCGCGCTGGCCTCCGCCTGCACCAGGCGGCGCTGAAAATCCATCAGCACCGCCGCCAGCAGCGACAGGTACTGCGCCAGCACCAGCACCGTGCCCAGCAGAAAGCCCTGCACGTGCCAGCCCGGCAGGGCCTGGAAGATCACGAACGCCGACATCCAGTGCACCACCAGGGCCGCGCTCACCAACGCCGTCACCAGCATCAGGTGGTGGGGCACCTCCTTGCGCTGCCGCAAGGCCGTCCAGGCCACAAAGCTGAGAAAACCGGCGTTGAACACCGCCAGGCCGAAGCTGCGGGCCACCGGATGCATATCCGACAGCCAGGCCAGCAGCACCCAGCATTCGGCGACCAGCAAGGCCCCCCAGAACCAGCGGTGGCGCACCTTGAGGCCCAGGAACTCGACCAGCCCGATGGCCAGCAGCGCCTTCTCCACCACCACCAGCGCGGCATAGACGAACACGGCCACGGCCAGGTCGGTGCCGCTCAGCAGCACGGAGTAGGCCAGGCGCGCAGCCAGTGCAAACGACATCGCAGCCGCCCACCAACCCGGCCCGGCCCGGGTTCTGGGGACCCTGCCCATCCACAGGAACAGGAGGGCAAAGACAAAGTAGATGGTGCAGCCGATGGTATGGACTATTTCGCTGGGCATGACGGCGCTCCAGGGGCAGCGTGGTCATCGGCTTTCGCTCCCATGGCCACGCTGTGACTGCGCGGGGCCGATGGGCTGTCGTCGCCCCCAGCCCCGCTGCTCCCGCACAGTATGGGCGCACCCCGTGGGTGGCATGCCCCGGGTCAATCCCCTTGCAATCCGGGACGTTTTGTAACAAATCGCGGCCACTGCAGGGCCCTCAGGCCCGTGCCGAGCAAGAAGGTGTTTCGCGCTGGGATGGCCTGTCCCATGTGCCGGGCAGCGCTGCCGGATTGCCGGCCCTTCGCCGGGCTGCTCAGGGCTATCGGGGGTGGGTTGTGCCCCCTGCCTGGCACCACGGTAGCCAGGTCGACGGGCATGGCAGTGCCATGGGGCTGTCGATGGCAAAGCGGATGGGAATCCGGGCCCAGGAGGCCCGTGCCACCCCGTCCATCCTGGCGGGGGTGAACTGGAACTGCTGGACCGATTGCAGGGCTGCCGCATCCAGCAACGGGTGCCCCGAACTCCTGTAGACGGTCACGCGACTGGCTGCGCCTGCGGCACTGATGTGCACGCTGAGCACGGCCGTGCCCTGCATGCCGGCGCGCAGGGCCTCGAGGGGGTAGTCCGGCTTCTTCATGGCCGCATACCTGGCGGGTTCCCTGCGCAGAGGTGCCAGTGCGGGTTGCACCACACCGTACGACACCAGGGCCAGAAGCGGCCAGAGCCTGGCCGCCCTTGGAAACTTCGGCATCCGCAGAGTCATGGCCATCCCGTTCTGGGTTGCGTGGGGCCGCAGGTTGCGGCCGGTGGTGGCGTCCAGCGCCGCCAGGGCAAAGCCGGTGCCCTCGTGGGGCGGGGCCCCGGTTCCTCGCTTGTGCGCCGAAGGCCCTGGTCAATCCGTCTCTTCGAACACCAGCGACGGCGTGGACATCACGCGCACCGTTTGCGACAGGTCTTCCACCAGGCGGTTGGCAAAGTAGCTGTTCTGCGTGTCGGGCTCCAGCGCGGCCACGGCCAGGTGGGCCAGGGGCTGGTTCAGGGGCACGTAGTAGCTGCCGGCGGGCACGTCGATGGCGGCGCGCACCGGGGCCACCTGCACGCGCAGGATGTCGGCGCTGTCGCTGATGGTGCCCAGCACGTCGCGGCGCTCCGAGGTTTCGCGTGCCGTCTCGCGGTAGGTGTCGGCCAGCAGCGAACCGCCTTCGCCGATGCGCAGCACCTGCAGGCCCAGCAGCTTCAGGCGCTCCACCACGGGCGCGGCCTGGCTGGCCACCCAGTAGCCGCAGGGGCGGGCGCGCGACTTCAGGGTGCGCAGGCTCAGCGAGGAATTCCAGTCCACGCGCACGGGGCGGTCCACGCCGGTCTCGGGGTCGATGAAGACCACCTCGCGTTGCGTGGGCGTGGGCCCGGCTTCGATGACCACGTTGTCGCGGCAGGCCTTGGCCGAGATGTCGCGCACCACAAAGCTGCGCACCTGCTCCAGGTTGGCGGCGCGCTCGGCCGTGGAGCGCAGCGCACTGGTGATGGCCGTGACCTGGGTGTGCACGCGGCGCTGCATGTGCAGCGCGCCGATGCCCACGCCGCGCGTCTCGATGAGCAGGCTCACGGTGTTCTTCAGGCCGTGCACGTTGCGGCCGGTGTCGGGCTGCGTGCCGCCCATCGACAGGGTGCGGTCGTCCGCGCCCGTGGCATTGGTGTAGTACCACTCGCTGGACAGGCCCTGCGCCTTGAGCGCAGCCACCATGGGCTGGTGGTACCACTCCTGCGAGGCCTTGGTCAGGAACTCGGGGTAGTTGGCCGTGGTGGTGTACTGCAGCAGCGCGTCGTAGCGCTGCACGGCGTTGAACTTTTCCTTGTAGCGGCCGGCCACGGTGTACTCGTGCGCGTCCACCACCAGGATCGGGCGGTAGTCGCGCACCAGGCGCGCGATGGCCTGGGCCTCGGGCGTCTTGAGCAGCAGGTGGTCACGGTTCATGTCGATGCCGTTGGCTGTGGCACGCGTGTCGGCCTGCGCGCCATCGGGGTTGGCGCGCGGCACGACGATCACGTTGATGCGTTCGAGCAGCGGCTCCAGCAGGCCCTGGCCCAGCTCGCGGGCGATGACCAGCAGCGCCTCGGCGCCGGCCGGCTCATTGCCGTGCTGCTGGCCGATGAGCACCACCGTAGGGCGCTTGCCGGCGTCCACGCTGGCCGGGTCGTCCCCCTGGGCGCGCGTGAGCAGCAGGCCCAGCAGCGGCTCGCCGCGCTGCGAGGTGCCCAGGCGCAGCACGCTGGCGCGCGAGGGGCTGCCCGCGGCGCCCTGGGCCACGGACTGCAGCCACTGCTCCACCTCGGCATTGGTGGTGAAGGCGCGGCGGTCGGGCGCCAGGCCCGGCGTGCTGTAGCGCACCTGGGGCTCGGGGAAGCGGGCCATCACGGCCGGCCCATAGGGCGGGGTGGCCAGGGGCTCGTTGCGGGCCACCACAGGTGCTGTGGGCGGCAGCGGGGCGGCGATGACGCCCGTGGCGGCAGGCTGGGCTGCGGGTGCCTGCTGGGTCGCGCCCAGCGGTGCCGGCACCACCTTGCCCGGCTGTGCGCGCGGCACCGGGGCCGGGGCATTGGGGCGCGGCGCGGGGGCGCCTGGCGAGTTCCAGGGTGGCAGCGGCGTGCTGCTGCAGGCCGCCAGCAGCACGGCCACCAGGGCGGCGGCCGCCGTACGGACCGGCCAGCGGCTGGTGCGGGCGTCGGGTTGCTGGGGCGGTGTGGAGGTATGGGCTCTGGGCATGGTCATGTTGGTCTCGTCGCCCGCACGCAATCCGGGGCTTGGTCCGGCATCTTACTGGGGGGCTGGTTACGACTTGTGTCAGCCGGCACGCCGTGTTGCAAAGCCTGCGCTGGCGCGGCCTGTGGCAGCGCGATGCCCCTGGTGGCGCAGGGACTTCAGGCGCTGATCAGGCGCAGATCAGGTGCACAGCGTCTGGGCGCCCACGCGGGCGCAGCGCTTTCCGCTGGCCGGATCGACAAAGTCCGGCCCGCTCTTCATGTGCACGCCGCCCTTGTTGTCGTGGCAGAGGCCGGCATCGCAGTAGATGAGGACCACGGGCGCGGACGCCGTCGCGGCAGGTGCCTTGCCGGCCACGGGCGTCGGGGGGGCGCCAGCCGCCGGCTCGGTGCCGCAGGCGGCCGCCACCCGTGTCTCCTGGGCCTGCACTCGGATACGCTTTTCTTCGGGCGCCAGGGTGCGCAGCCCAACCAATTGGGCCAGCTCTTCCTTGGCCGTGCGGCACGGGGCGGAGTTGGCCGTGCCGGCGCCCTGGGCCCGGTTGCGCGCCTGCTCCCAGGCGACTTCCCGCACGGTGGGGTCGGGCAGTATCACCCCGCCGGTCTGGCTGCGGGTGCATGGCTGGTCGCTGTAGACCATCTTGCCATCGGGCTGCTTGCAGCGGTGTACCTGCGCGCCAGCGGACAGGGCGGCAAGGCCCAGGCAGGCAAGGGCGAGGGTTCTCCAACGCATCTGTCTTTTCCTCGAATTTTCCGGAAGGAATATAGGGCATGTCATCATTCATTTCACCCCCGCGAAAGCCTGCAGCGCGGTGCAGTGCAAGGCGCCCTGAG
>NZ_AKJX01000264.1 GCF_000276605.1 Acidovorax sp. CF316
TTTGCTTTGGGGCGGCCGAAACGCGTTTGCCCCATCGGGGGGCCAGGCAGGGGCCGCTCCGTGCTGCGGCTCCCCGGTGCCCTGGGGCGCCAATATTTCGTTGCATGTGTCGAATGCGCGCTCTCTGGTCCGTCGTGTATACAGAGCCTCTTGCTCTGTCTGTCCAACCGACCCAAGGAGAACCCCATGCGATTCATGATTCTGGTCAAGGCCGATGCCAACAGCGAAGCGGGCGTGATGCCCCGCGAGGACATGCTGGCCGAGATGGGCCGCTTCAATGAAGAACTGGTGCAGGCCGGCGTGATGCAGGCCGGTGAAGGCCTGCATCCCAGCTCCAGGGGCGCCCGCGTGCGCTTTGCGGGCAGGGACCGCCAGGTGGTCGATGGGCCGTTCGCTGAAACCAAGGAGCTGATTGCAGGCTTCTGGATCTGGAAATGTGCCTCCCTGCAGGAGGCCATCGCCTGGGTCAAGCGCTGCCCGAACCCGATGCTGGGCGAGTCCGAGATCGAGATCCGCCAGATCTTCGAGGCCGAGGACTTTGGCGCCGAATTCACGCCCGAGCTGCGGGCCCAGGAAGAGCAGCTGCGCACACGGGTGGAGGAACAGCTGCGGCAGCAGGACGCCTGACACGGCAGGCAGGCGAACCGCGGTGCAGCCCATTGGCGCCATGAAGGCGCCTATTGGCTGCAAAAGCCGTCAGTTGGCAGGCGGCTGCTGCCGGGGCCCGAAGCGGTACACGCCCTGGTCGTCGAGTGTGCGCTCGAAGCCGCCGTCCAGCCACAGCAGGTGCAGGTGGGCGAGTGCCTCGCCCAGGGCGAAGGTCATCTGGTGCGGGTCGAGCGGGCGCTTGAACATCACAGGCAGCACGTCCGTGGCCGACAGCGGGCCGTGGAGGCTGGCATCCACGATCTCCTGCAGGCGCTCCTGGTGGTGGGCTTGCAGTTGGCCGATGCGCACATGCAGGCCTGTGAAGGGCTTGCCATGCGAAGGCAGGGTCAGCGTGTCCGCCGGCAGCGCCAGGTAGCGCTTGATCGAGGTGAGGAACAGCCGCAGCGGATCGGCTTCGGGCTCGGCCGCGTGCACGCTCACATTGGTGGAGATGCGCGGCAGCACCATGTCGCCGCTGACCAGCACCGACAGCTCGGGGCAGTGCAGGGCGATGTGCTCGGGCGCGTGGCCATAGCCGCTGATGCAGTTCCAGCTGCGCCCGCCGATCTCGACGGCATCGCCATCCATCAGGCGCCGGTAGGTGGTGGGCAGGTCCGGCACCAGCGAGTGGTAGTAGGAGCCGCGGCCCTGCACGTGGCTGAGGAACTCCTCGTCGCGCGCACCATGCGAGGTATAGAAATCGGTTGCGGCCTCGCCGCTGAATCCATCGCGGTTGCCGATGGCCGCGCGGGCCGCGTAGTAGTCGGTGGCGCTGATCCACAGGCGCACGTCCCAGCGCGCGCAGAGCCAGTGCGCCAGGCCGATGTGGTCCGGGTGCATGTGGGTCACGATCACGCGCAGGATGGGCAGGCCGTCCAGGCTGGAGGCGAACACCTCCTCCCACTGCGCGCGCGTGAGCGGGTTGTCGATGCAGCAGTCCACCACCGTCCAGCCGTCCACCAGGGTGTTGCCTACCTGCTGGCGGTCGCGCAGCAGCCACAGGTTGATGTGGTCGAGTGCAAACGGCAGGCCCATGCGGATCCAGCGCACCCCGGGTGCCACGTCCATCGCCACCCCCGGCGTTGGAAGAGTGTCGCCCATCGGGTAGGTGATT
Source organism: Acidovorax sp. CF316 (assembly GCF_000276605.1). GTDB lineage: Bacteria > Pseudomonadota > Gammaproteobacteria > Burkholderiales > Burkholderiaceae_C > Acidovorax. The sequence continues at coordinate 1,763 of NZ_AKJX01000264.1, forward strand.
TGGTGTTCGAGGGGGTTCATGCAGTGCCTGGTTGGGTTAGCATTGACGTTAACGTAAACGTCAGATTCACTGCATTGTAGGGACGGTTCGCAAAGCGACTGTCGCCAGTGCGAAACCCGTCTCCCGCACGAAGCCCATGGCCACCTCCTACACCATCAGCGACCTTGCCAAAGAGTTCGACCTCACGACGCGCGCCATGCGCTTCTACGAAGACATGGGCCTGCTGCAGCCCGAGCGCACCGGCCCGGCCGGCCGCAACCGCATCTACAGCGCACGCGATCGCACCCGCCTGCGCCTGACCCTGCGCGCCAAGCGCCTGGGCCTGTCGCTGACCGAGGCCAAGGAAATCATCGACCTGTACGACAGCCCGCGCGACACGGGCGCGCAGCTGCGCAAATTCCTCGAGGTGCTGGCACTGCACCGCAGGCAGCTGGAGGAGCAGCTGGCCGACCTGCAGGCCAACCTGGAGGAGGTGGAAGAACACGAGCAGGAGGCCCGGGCACTGCTCGACAAGGTCGAACAGCAAAAATGAGCCATAATTGACGTTTACGTAAACGTCAATTCAATTTCCTTCCAGGAACCTGCCGTGACCAGCCCTGCTTTCGAGGTGAGAAGTCCACGCTATGTGCAGCGTGTGAAGGACAGTTTCGCCCTGCAGGGCGCCATGCAGACGCTGGGCGCCCGCCTGGCCCGCATCGAGCCCGGTGCGGTGGACATCGAACTCGACTGGGCCGCCGGTCTCACGCAGCAGCACGGCTTCCTGCATGCCGGCATGGTCGCCACGGCCCTCGATTCCGCCTGCGGTTACGCCGGGTTCACCTTGATGGGCGACGATGCCGCCGTGCTCACCATCGAATTCAAGATCAACCTGCTGGCCCCTGCCCAGGGCGAGCGCTTTCGCATGGAAGGCCGGGTGCTCAAGCCCGGCCGCACCATCACCGTGACCGAAGGGCGCGCCTATGCCGTGGGCGCCCAGGGCGACAAGCTGGTGGCCACCATGGGCTGCACGCTGATGGCCGTGACCGGCCGCGACAACATCCGGGGCTGAGATGAGACACCCCCTGAGTCGCTTCGCGCCTTCCCCCTCTCTCGTCCCGCTGCGCGAGGCGGGAGGGGGACGCCCCCAGTGCGGCGGGGCGGCCCTTGCACGGGGGCACTGGCTTTGGCCGTGCCAGTTTTATCCCGCGCATGTGGCTCTCAGCGCCGTGGACAACTGAGATCGTCGTGCCCCAAATCCTCACCATTCACTTCCTACCAGGAGACAAACCATGAGCATCCCCGCGAACCTGCCAGGCCTGAACTTCCAACTGGGCGAAGACATCGACGCCCTGCGCGACGCCGTGCGCGACTTCGCGCAGGCCGAGATCGCCCCGCGCGCTGCCGAGATCGACCGCAATGACCAGTTCCCCATGGACCTGTGGCGCAAGATGGGCGAGCTCGGGGTGCTGGGCATCACCGTGCCCGAACAGTACGGCGGTGCCGCCATGGGCTACCTGGCGCACATGGTGGCCATGGAGGAGATCTCGCGTGCCAGCGCCTCGGTGGGCCTGTCCTACGGCGCGCACAGCAACCTGTGCGTGAACCAGATCAACCGCAACGGCAGCGAAGCGCAAAAGGCCAAGTACCTGTCCAAGCTGATCAGCGGCGAGCATGTGGGTGCCCTGGCGATGAGCGAGCCCGGTGCCGGCTCCGACGTGATCAGCATGAAGCTCAAGGCCGAGGACAAGGGCGGCTACTACCTGCTCAACGGCAGCAAGATGTGGATCACCAACGGCCCCGATGCCGACACCCTGGTGGTCTACGCCAAGACCGAGCCCGAGCTGGGCGCGCGCGGCGTCACCGCCTTCCTGATCGAGAAGGGCATGCCCGGCTTCAGCGTGGCGCAAAAGCTCGACAAGCTGGGCATGCGCGGCAGCCACACGGGCGAGCTGGTGTTCAACAACGTCGAGGTGCCCGCCTCCCAGATTCTGGGCGGCCTGAACCAGGGCGCCAAGGTGCTCATGAGCGGGCTGGACTACGAGCGCGCGGTATTGACCGGAGGACCTCTGGGGATCATGCAATCGGTGATGGACAACGTCATCCCTTACATTCACGACCGCAAGCAGTTCGGCCAGAGCATTGGCGAATTCCAGCTCATCCAGGGCAAGGTGGCCGACATGTACACCGTGCTCCAGGCGGGGCGCTCGTTTGCCTACACCGTGGCCAAGAACCTGGACATGCTGGGGACCGACCATGTGCGCCAGGTTCGCAAGGACTGCGCCAGCGTCATCCTCTGGTGTGCCGAGAAGGCCACCTGGATGGCGGGCGAGGGCGTGCAGATCTTCGGCGGCAACGGCTACATCAACGAGTATCCCCTGGGGCGCCTGTGGCGTGATGCCAAGCTGTACGAGATCGGCGCGGGCACGAGCGAGATCCGCCGCATGCTGATTGGCCGGGAACTGTTTGCCGAGACCTGCTGAACCCGCAGGCCGATTCCACCTTTTTGAGAGCCGAGACCCATGAGCACCTCCATCGAAGACCTGTTTGTCCACAACCGCGCCTGGGCGGCCCAGATGGAGCGTGAGCGCCCCGGCTTCTTCACCGGCCTGTTGGCGCAGCAAAAGCCCAAGTACATGTGGGTTGGCTGCTCCGACAGCCGCGTACCTGCCAACCAGATCACCGGGCTGGAGCCTGGCGAGGTCTTCGTGCACCGCAACGTGGCCAACGTGGTGGTGCCCACCGACCTCAATTGCCTGTCCACCATCCAGTACGCGGTGGACCAGCTGCACATCGAGCACCTGATGGTCGTGGGCCACTACGGCTGCGGCGGCGTGCTGGCAGCGCTGGAAGGCATCCGCGTGGGCCTCGCCGACAACTGGATCCGCCACGTGCAGGACGTGCGCGACCGCCACCGCGACCTGATCGCCGCCACTGCGCCCGAATGGCGCCACGATGTGCTGTGCGAGCTCAACGCCATCGAGCAGGTGGTCAACATCGCCCAGACCACGGTGATGCTCGACGCCTGGGGCCGCGGCCAGAAGGTCACGCTGCATGGCTGGTGCTATGGCCTCAAGGATGGCCTGATCAACAACCTGCACATGACGGTGGGCAGCACCGAAGGCCTCGACTCGCTGTACAAGGCCGCCATTGCCGGCGTGGCCGCCACCCGGCGAGGCTGAGCCCACGGCCCTGCAGGATCGGTAGGCAGCCCATGTTCCCGCAACGACTCGATTCGCCCCAGGCGTACGACATCGCCAAGGCGATGATGGACGGCTTCAACCGCCACTACCGCCTGTTCCGTACCGAGTCCGCGCGGGCCAAGCACCGCTTCGAGACCGCAGACTGGCATGGCCAGCAGCGCGCCCAGCGCGAGCGCATCGAGTTCTACGACCTGCGCGTCAAGGAATGCGTGCGCCGGCTCGAAAAGGAGTACGACGCCGGCACCCAGCCCATGGACGTGTGGCACCAGGTCAAGCTCCACTACATCGGCCTTCTGGTCAACCACCATCAGCCCGAGCTGGCTGAGACCTTCTTCAACTCGGTGACCTGCAAGATCCTGCACCGCACGCATTTCCACAACGACTTCATCTTCGTGCGGCCCGCGGTCAGCACCGAGTACATCGAGAACGAAGAGCCTGCGGCCCGGCCCACCTACCGCGCCTACTACCCCTCGCGTGAGAGCCTGCACGGCACGCTCACCCGCATCATCGACAACTTCCAGCTGCAGGGCACGTTCGCGGACCTGTCGCGCGACACCGGCCACGTGCTGCGCGCCATGCAGGGCCGCCTGGACAAGGTGCGCCTGCGCGCCAACTTCCAGATCCAGGTGCTGGCCAGCCTGTTCTTTCGCAACAAGGGCGCCTACGTGGTGGGCAAGATCATCAACGGCTTCAACGAAGTGCCGTTCGCCCTGCCCATCCTGCACGATGCCGATGGCCGGCTGTACATCGACGCGGCCCTGTTCGGCGAGGACGACCTGCAGATGCTGTTCAGCTTTGCGCGCGCCTACTTCATGGTGGACATGGAGATCCCGAGTGCCTACGTGCAGTTCCTGCGCAGCCTCATGCCACGCAAGCCGCGGGCCGAGATCTACAACGCTCTGGGCCTGGCCAAGCAGGGCAAGACGCTGTTCTACCGCGACTTCCTCTACCACCTCAGGCATTCGAGCGACCGCTTTCGCATCGCGCCCGGCATCAAGGGCATGGTCATGCTGGTCTTCGACCTGCCGTCCTTCCCGTTCGTTTTCAAGCTCATCAAGGACTACTTCCCGCACCAGAAGGAGACCACGCGCGAGCAGATCAAGGCCAAGTACCTGCTGGTCAAGCAGCACGACCGCGTGGGCCGCATGGCCGACACGCTCGAATACAGCGAGGTGGCCTTTCCGCGCGAGCGTTTCGACGACGAGTTGATCGCCGAGATCCAGAAGTTCGCGGAGAGCCAGCTGGAGATCAGCGACCGCGATGGCGATGGCCAGACCGAGGTCATCATCAAGCACCTGTACATCGAGCGGCGCATGATCCCGCTCAACATCTACCTGCAGGAGGCCTTCGACACCGGCCTGGCGGACAACCGCGCGCGCCAGCAGATGGAGCACAGCGTGATCGAGTACGGCAATGCCATCAAGGACCTGGTGGCCGCCAACATCTTCCCGGGCGACATGCTGTGGAAGAACTTCGGTGTCACGCGCAACGGCAAGGTCGTGTTCTACGACTACGACGAGATCGAATACCTCACCGACTGCAACTTCCGCCGCGTGCCCACGCCGCGCAACGAGGAAGAAGAGATGAGCGGCGAGATCTGGTACGCCGTGGGCCCGCGCGATGTGTTTCCCGAGACCTTCGGCCCCTTCCTGCTGGGCAACGACGCCGTGCGCGCCGTGTTCATGCAGCACCACGCCGACCTGCTGGACGCCGCGTTCTGGCAGTCGCACAAGGAGCGCATCCAGGCGGGCCATGTGTACGACGTGTTCCCCTACGACACCGACCGGCGCTTCCGGGACCGGCCGCGCGATTGAGTTTTTGACCAGATCCCCATTCCACCCACTGCAGGAGACATTGCCATGAGCAACCCCCAAGACCCCATCGTCATCGTAGGCGCCGCACGCACCCCCATGGGCTCGCTGCAGGGCGACTTCTCCAGCCTGGCCGCCCATGACCTGGGCGGTGCCGCGATCAGGGCCGCCCTCGAGCGCTCCGGCGTCTCGCCCGACGCCGTGGGCGAGGTGCTGTTCGGCAACTGCCTGATGGCCGGGCAAGGCCAGGCGCCCGCGCGCCAGGCGGCCTTCAAGGGCGGCCTGCCCAAGGGCGCGGGCGCGGTCACCCTGTCCAAAATGTGCGGCTCCGGCATGAAGGCCGCGATGATGGCCCACGACATGCTGCTGGCCGGCACGCACGACGTGATGGTCGCCGGCGGCATGGAGAGCATGACCAACGCTCCCTACCTGCTGCAGAAGGGCCGCGGCGGCTACCGCCTGGGCCACGACCGCATCTTCGACCACATGATGCTCGATGGCCTGGAAGACGCTTACGAGGCCGGCCGTTCCATGGGCACCTTCGGTGAAGACTGCGCCGCCAAGTACCAGTTCACGCGCGAGCAGCAGGACGCATTCGCCACCGCCAGCGTGCAGCGCGCCAAGGCCGCCACCGAGTCGGGCGCGTTCGCGGCCGAGATCGTGCCTGTCACCGTCAAGACCCGTGCGGGCGAGACCGTGGTGTCGGTGGACGAAGGCCCAGGCAAGGTCAAGCTCGAGAAGATCGCCGGCCTGAAACCCGCCTTCAAAAAGGACGGCACCATCACCGCCGCGTCGAGCTCCAGCATCAACGACGGCGCCGCCGCGCTGGTGATGATGCGCGAATCCACTGCGAAGAAGCTCGGCTGCAAGCCCATCGCCCGCGTCGTGAGCCATGCCACGCACGCGCAGGAGCCCGAGTGGTTTGCCACCGCGCCCCTGGGCGCCACCCAGAAGGCGCTGGCCAAGGCCGGCTGGGCCGTGGGCGACGTGCAGCTGTGGGAGATCAACGAGGCCTTCGCCGTGGTGCCCATGGCGCTCATGAAGGAACTCGACCTGCCGCACGACAAGGTCAACGTGAATGGCGGCGCCTGCGCCCTGGGCCATCCCATCGGTGCCAGCGGCGCGCGCATCATGGTCACGCTGATCCATGCGCTCAAGGCCCGTGGACTCACCAAGGGCCTGGCCACGCTGTGCATCGGTGGCGGCGAGGCCACGGCCATGGCGCTGGAACTGGTCTGATTTCGGCCCAGCATATTCGGCCAACAATAGGGCCTTCATCACCACCATCCTCCGCACCGGAGCACGCTGCCATGGAATCCAGCACCGCCGCCATCACCGCCTTCTGGCGCGAGTTCGCCGACACCGAGGCTGCCCTGCATGCCATGCCTTTGCGCGAACGTGTGGAGGAGAGCAATGTGCTGCTGGAGCGGCACCTGGAAGGGCTGGCGCTGGAGATGTCCGGTGGTGACGGGGATGCGGTGGTGGACATGATCGTCACCGCGCACGGCAGCATCGACCGCTTCCCCCTGCTCGCGCAGGTGGTGGCGGCCGCGCCCAAGCTGCAGCACCACGCAGTGCGTGCGTTCCGCGAGCGCACGCAGCAGCCGGACTTCCCGATCGGCATGGACGGCTTCGAGCTGTCCACCTCCGAGGTGCTGATCGCCTGCAGCCAGGACGACGGCCAGGCGGCGCTCGAGATCCGCTTCGGCCGCGAGATCCCGCAGGATTTTCAGGACCATGCGCGCAACATGGCCTTCATCATGATCGACCATGTGCTGGGCGAGTACGACTTTGCCGTGAAGGTCGGTGCCGTGGACTTCGTGGAGGAGTCCGCGGACCCGGATGCCGAGTGGACCCCGCTCAGCCTGCTGCCCCCCGTGTTCGACCGCTACTGGAGCGAAACCCTGGGGCGCACCGGCGACTTCCCCAGCGGCGAGCATGTATGGGGTGGCATGACCCTGGCTTTTGGCGGGTCGGACGACGAAGACGCCGGAGAGCCGCAGGACACGGCGCTGGTGATGGTCAACCGCAGTGCCAACCCGGTCGCGATGCGCGCCGACCTGGCCTATGCCCTCACGCTGGACATGCCCGTCGGTGACCGCGACGAGCTCCAGGTGGCGCAGGACCTGCACGACCAGGCGGCCACCCTGCTGGAGTTGTCGCAGCTGGGCATCCTGGCCTACACCATGACCCGCAGCGGGCGCCGCAAGGCCGTGTACTACGTGGGCGATGAACAGCTGGCCAAGCAGGCGCTGGCGCCGCTGCTGCTGCGCGATGAGGCCGCCTCGCTGGAAACCACCACGAGCTTCGATCCCGCCTGGTCGGGCTATTTCGAGTTCGCTATCCACTGACCAGCGCTTTCATCTGACAAGGATTCCCATCCCATGGCAACCATTCTCATCATCGGCGCATCGCGCGGCATTGGCCTGGAGTTGGCGCGCCAGTACGTGGAGGCGGGTGACCGGGTGATCGCCTCCGCGCGCGACGACGCCGGGCGTGAGCGCCTGCAGGCACTGGGGGCCCAGCCGCTCACCATGGACGTGGCCAACCCCGCCAGCGTGAGCGGCCTGTCTTGGCTGCTCGACGGCGAGAAGATCGACCTGGCGCTGTACGTGGCGGGCGTGATCCGCAGGCCCAACGCGCTCACGCCCCCCACGCAGCAGGATTTTGACGCCGTCATGCACACCAACGTGCTGGGCGCCATGCAGGCCCTTCCGCAGGTGGCGCCGATGGTGGCCGATGCCGGGGGCGTGTTCGCCTTCGTGTCCAGCTCCATGTCGCAGATCGGCAGCGTGGACGACAGCGAATCCTGGCTGTACCGCACCAGCAAGGCCGCGCTCAACATGGCCGTGGCTTCGGCACAGCACGACTACCCGGGTGCCACCCTCATCACCATCGACCCCGGCTGGGTGCAGACGGACATGGGTGGTGGCGAAGCGCCGCTCACGGTGCAGGACAGCGTGAGCGGCATGCGCACCACGCTGGCCGGCGTGACCGCGGCCGACAAGGGCCGCCTGCTGCACCACGACGGCCGGCGCGCCGCGCACTGGTAGCCGACTCAAGCCCCCCTTTTTTCCATTCGTCCCACAACAAGATTCCGGAGACCCCATGCTGCTGACCCAAGACCAGGAAATGATCCGCGACGCCGTGCGCGACTTCGCGCAGGCCGAGCTGTGGCCCCACGCGGCCCGCTGGGACAAGGAGCACCACTTCCCGAAGGAGGCACACCAGGGCCTGGCGGCGCTGGGCGCCTACGGCATCTGCGTGCCCGAAGAGCTGGGCGGCGCCAACCTCGACTATGTGACCCTGGCCCTGGTGCTCGAAGAAATCGCCGCGGGCGACGGCGGCACCAGCACCGCCATCAGCGTGACCAACTGCCCCGTCAACGCCATCCTCATGCGTTATGGCAATGCGCAGCAAAAGAAGGACTGGCTCACGCCGCTGGCCCAGGGCCGCATGCTGGGCGCCTTCTGCCTGACAGAGCCGCATGTGGGCTCGGACGCCTCCGCACTGCGCACCACCGCTGTGCGCCAGGGCGGCGACTACGTGATCAACGGCGTCAAGCAGTTCATCACCAGCGGCAAGAACGGCCAGGTGGCCATCGTCATCGCCGTGACCGACAAGGGCGCGGGCAAGAAGGGCATGAGCGCCTTCCTCGTGCCCACCGACAACCCTGGCTACGTGGTGGCGCGGCTCGAAGACAAGCTGGGCCAGCACAGCAGCGACACGGCGCAGATCAACTTCGACAACTGCCGCATTCCGGCCGAGAACCTGATCGGTGCCGAGGGCGAGGGCTACAAGATCGCGCTCGGTGCGCTCGAAGGCGGGCGCATCGGCATCGCCGCGCAAAGCGTGGGCATGGCGCGCAGCGCCTTCGATGCGGCGCTGGCCTACTCCAAGGAGCGCGAGAGCTTCGGCACCGCCATCTTCAACCACCAGGCGGTGGGTTTTCGTCTGGCCGAATGCGCCACGCAGATCGAGGCCGCGCGCCAGCTCATCTGGCATGCCGCCGCGCTGCGCGATGCGGGGCGCCCCTGCCTCAAGGAGGCGGCCATGGCCAAGCTGTTCGCCAGCGAGATGGCCGAGCGCGTCTGCAGCGCCGCCATCCAGACCCTGGGCGGCTATGGCGTGGTGAACGACTTCCCGGTGGAGCGCATCTACCGCGACGTGCGCGTGTGCCAGATCTACGAAGGCACGAGCGACGTGCAGAAGATCATCATCCAGCGCGCGCTTGGGACTCCCCCCTGAGTCGCTTCGCGCCTTCCCCCCAGGAGGGGGACGCCCCCAGCGCGGCGGGGCGGCCCTTGCGCGGGGGCACTGGTATTGGCCGCGCCAGTTTCACACCTTTGCGGTTGTGAGTTGGCTTGACGCCATCAGGAGCCGGGCGCTCGCAGCCATTGCGCGAGCAGGGCGTGCAGGGTGTCGGCGTCGACCGGCTTGCGCAGGACCAGGTAGCCCTGGGCGTCGGCCTCCTGCAGCTCGGGGGCGTCGAACTCGCCGCTGACCATGGCGCCGTGGGCGTCGGGGCAGCGCTCCAGCAGCGCCAGCAGCACCTCGAAGCCACTTTCGCCGGAGCGCAGCCGCTGGTCGCACAGGATGGCCTGCGGCGTGAACCCGGCTTCGATGTGGGCGAAGGCCTCGCCTGCGTTGGAGGCCAGGCGCACCTCCACCTCCCAGGTACCGAGCAGGGCCGCCCAGGCGCCCAGCACATGCGGGTCATCGTCGAGCACCAGGCAGCGCCCTGGCAGCGGGCTGTGGTGCCCTTGCGCGCCCAGCGGCGCCAGCTGCTCCGCCAGCGAGGGCGCTTCGGCGGCCGGCAGCTCGACCCAGAAGCACGATCCCTTGCCGAGCCGGGATCGAAGGCCCTGCCGGGCGCCCATCAGTGCCACGCAGCGGGCCACCACGGCCAGTCCCAGGCCGTGGCCGCTGCGGTGCAGCTGCCATGCGTGGTGGGGGCGGTAGAAGGCCTGGTAGATCTGGCCCTGTTCTTCCAGGGCGACCCCGACCCCGGTGTCCCATACCTCGATGCGCCAGTGCCTGCCGCGCTGCCGCGCGCCCACCAGCACGCCGCCGTGCGGTGTGTAGCGCAGCGCGTTGTGCACCAGGTTGGCCAGTGACTGCCGCGCCAGCGCCGGGTCGGCCAGCACGGTGGCATGGGGCGGCGGCCGGTGCAGCCGCAGGGCCAGGCGGCGCGCGCCGGCTTCGGCTGCAAACTGGGTGTGGATGTCGTCGAACAGCCCCTGGAGCGGCAGCGCAGCGGGTCGCAACTCCACCGCGCCCGATTCGATGCGCGACAGGTCCAGCAGGGCATCGAACATGTGGCTCACCGAGCGCATGCTGAGCCGCCACTGCGTGAGCAGACCCTCCAGCCGCGGGATGTCCTTGCCGTGCAGGGCAATGGCCTCGGCCAGCAGGCCCATGGCGTGCACGGGCTGGCGCAGGTCGTGCGCGGCGGTGCTCAAGAAGCGGTTCTTCTCGGCCAGCGCCATCTCGGCCGCGCTGCTGGCCTGGCGGTAGCGTTCCGCCAGGTCCCGGCTGTGCTCTTCGAGCGCCACCTGGCGCACGAAGAAGCGGTGCGAGTGGATGGCGCTGCGGTAGATCACCACCATCATCACCAGGGCGATGGGCAGGGTGAAGTACCAATGGCTCTCGAAGGCCCAGGGCATCAGCACGAGGCTGCCGCCCATGCCGAAGAAGAATGCCCGGTAGACCCGCCACGAGGCCGACATCTGGGCGGCGTTGACAGCCACCGTACCCATCAGGGCGGCGTACACCAGCAGCATGAAGTCGTAGCTGGCAGTGCCCATGGGCAGGACCACGGTCGATGCCAGCGCCACGCCATGGGCCAGCGCCAGCCGCTGCACACGGGGCTGCCAGGCCGCGAGCAGGTCGGCGGGCGGGTGTTCGAGCTGCTCGCGGCGGTAGCGGCGCAGCAGGTGCCATGCGTACCACAGGGCCGGCAGGTACAGCGCGCCCCAGACGAAGAAGCCGCGCGGGTTGCCGCCCAGCCAGGCCAGCAGCCCTCCGAACAGAAAACCCATGGCGGGCATGGCCGCCATGCTCAGGCGCAGGCGCGCAAAGGCGGCGCTCAGCAGCCGCAGGCGGCCTGCGTCGGTGGGCGTGGGGGTGTCCAGCGCTTGCTCTGACATGTCCATGTGCCATGCCTCCCGTCAGCGGCCGTGCCGGGGTTCCAGCCACTGGGCCAGCAGGGCATGCAGCCGGACCACGTCGAGCGGCTTGGGCAGCACCAGGTAGCCCTCGCTCTCGGCTTCCTGCAGCTCGGGCGAGTGCAGTTCTCCGCTGACCATGGCACCGTAGGCGCCGGGGCAGTGCGCCATCAGCGCGCGCAGGATGTCAAAGCCGCTCTCGCCCGAGCGCAGGCGCTGGTCGCACAGAATGGCCCCTGGGGTGAAGCCCGTGTCCACCAGCGCCCAGGCCTCGCTGGCGCAGCTGGCGAAGCGGGCGCTGATGCCCCAGGCCTGCAACAGCGCGGCCCAGGCAGTCGCCACCTGCGGGTCGTCGTCGATGATCAGGCAGGTGCCTGACAGCGAACCCAGGTCAGGCGGGCTGCCACCGCCGGCGTCCCATGCCAGGCCGCTGTGGCGGGCAGGCAGGGCGTGGCTGGCGACCAGGGTGGCCGCGGGCAGGTGCAGCCAGAACCGCGATCCCCTGCCCAGGCGCGATGCGAGCCCGTAGTCGGCGCCCATCAGCTTGGCGCAGCGTGCCACCACGGCCAGGCCGAGGCCATGGCCGTCGTTGCCGATGTTCCAGGCGTGCTGCGGGCGGTAGAACGGTGTGTAGATGCGCAGCTGGTCCTCCAGGGCCACGCCCACGCCGGTGTCCCAGACCTCGATCTGCCAGCCCCCGCGGCGCCGGCGCGCGGTGAGCAGCACGCCGCCGCGCAAGGTGTAGCGCAGTGCGTTGTGCACCAGGTTCACGACCGACTGGCGCAGCAGGTCCGCATCGGCCAGCACGGCGGCCTGGGGACCCGGCGGGCGCACGCGCAGCTGCAGCCCGCGCGTGCGCGCCTCCTCGCGAAACAGCGTGAGCACGTCGCCGAAGAGGGCCTCCAGGGCCACCGGTACGGCGTGCACGGCCACATGGCCGCCTTCGATGCGCGAGAGGTCCAGCAGCGAGTTGAACATCCGGTTGACCGAGTGCACGCTGCGCTGCAGGTCGGCCAGCGGGGCGGACAGGCCCGGGTCGTGGTTGCGCCGGGCAATGGCCGCGGCCAGCAGCCCCATGGCGTGCACGGGCTGGCGCAGGTCGTGCGCGGCGGTGCTCAGAAAGCGGTTCTTCTCTTCCAGGGCGGCCTGGGCTTCGTCGCGCGCCGCCAGGTAGCGCGCAGCCAGCTGCGCGCCGCGCTCTTCCAGCCGCACCTGCTGCACGAAGAAGCGGTGCGTCGCGTTGGAGTGGCGGTAGATGGCCAGGCTGAACAGCAGCGCCAACGGCAGGACGGCATGCCAGTGCCCCGGAAACACCCAGACCAGCAGGGGCAGCGATGCATTCCAGCCCGCCATGTACAGGCGCATGAACACGCTGAGCACGGGCGTCTGGAGGGTGGCATTGCCGACCACGATGGCGGCATTGGTCACCAGCAGCAGCAAGGCAAAGTCATAGTCCGCATGGCCGGCCACGATGGCCATGGGCGCGGTGATGCCGGCGCCGTGCAGCAAGGCGCATGCTTCGAGCCGGGGCTTCCACTTGCGCACCATGGCCTGGGCATCCAGGCGCTTGCGGTCGCGCAGGTGCAGGCGCCGCTGCACGGACATCACCAGCGCGAACAGGGCGTAGAAGCCGCACCACACCCACATCCACCGTGCATCGTGCCCCTGCGCGTAGAACAGCGTGAGCGCCAGCGACACCAGCGGCAGCACGAAGATGCTGGTGAGCAGGAAGCCGAAGGTCATCTGCAGCAGGCGGGCCTGCCCCTCCATGCTGATGGGGGCGTCGTCGGACCCCTCGGCCGGTGGTGCTGCCGCAGGCGAGGCCATCAGCCTGCAGGCCCTGTGGCCAGCACCAGCCTGCGCCCGCGCAATTGGGTGATGGCCTCGATGCGGTTGCGTGCACCCAGGCGCTGCAGGATGGCGGTGACATGCTCCTTGACCGTGCTTTCCGACAAGGTCAGGTCCAGCGCGATGCGCTTGTTGGGCTGGCCCAGCAGCACCAGGGCGAGGATTTCGCCCTGGCGGGTGGACAGGCCCAGCTCGGCCGGGGTCACGGGCAGCTCGCGGCTGCGCAGGCCGCCGGGTTGCACGCGCCCGGCCGGAACGAACCAGGTCAGGCCGCCCAGCAGCGCATGCACGGCCTGGGCAAAGGTGTTCGGGCTGTCCTGCTTGTGCAGGAAGCCGTGCGCACCGCTCGCGCGCGCGCGTTCGCTCAGGAGCGGGTCGTCGTCGCCGCTCATGACGGCAATGGCCGTGCCGGGGCAACTGGCCCGCAGCTGGGCGATCAGGCCCAGCGCTGCGCCTTCCGCCAGCCAGAAATCGATGAGGGCCAGCGCCGGTGCGCCATGGGTCGCCACCTGCTGCAGGCAGTCGGCTGCGTCGGTGGCCAGCCGCATCTCCATGTCCGGGCGCAGCGAGCGCAGAAACTCGGCCACCCCACGTGCCACCAGGGGGTGGTCGTCCAGGATGATGGCGTAGGGGGGCGTGGAAGACATTCGGTGGTGTGAAACCCGCAGAGAGGGCAAATTCTGCCAAGTGTTCCGCAAGATGGCTGCGGCGCCAACCCTACCCAGGTAGGGTTGGCATGCGCGTGCACAGTCGCTGCGGGGAGGCGCAGGCAGGTCTGCTACATCCGGATACCTTGAGGGCCTGCTCTCGCTCGGCACCGCCCACTGCCGGATCGATCAACCCGCGCTGTCGCGCTTGCGCAGCACCACGGTGATCTGCCCGTTGGTCTCGATGGTGGCGCGCTCCACCTCGTGCACGTGCAGGCAGCCGCCGGCGCGCAGCGCGGCCTCCAGGTCGTCGGTGGACAGCAGTTCCTTGTGCATCAGCTCGGTATGCACCTGGCCCTTGTCCACCAGCACGCGCGGCGTGCCGTCGATCAGGCGCTCCAGCCACCCGAAACGGAAGGTCAGGTTGGCCAGCACCACATGGCAGCCCATGAGCGTGCTGGCCGAGATCAGCCCGCCGACCAGGGAGTTGTCGCCCGCGTTCATCGAGTTCTGCACGGCATTGGACAGGATCAGCAGCAGCACCAGGTCGAACGGTGCGTACTGCCCCGTCTGGCGCTTGCCCGTGAGCCGCAGGAAGACCAGCAGGAACACGTAGACCAGGATCCCGCGCAGCACAAACTCCCACCAGGGCACGCTCATTTCCCACATGGTTCGACTCCTCGGACATGGATATCCGTGGGTGCCAGTCTACGGGGTCTGCGCGTGGGCGAAAATCGGACCTTGCCGTTCCTTGTGTCAGACCAGAGAGAGATACCACGCATGCTGCGTCGCGAATTCCACCACCATGCCAGCGCGGGGGCCCTGGGCGCCTTGCTGCTGGCCGTTGCCAACCGGGCGCATGCCCTGTCGCTGGCCGATCTGTCGGCCGCCGACACCTCGGGCGGGCTCAAGGCCGCCCTGTCCCAGGGCGTGCAGGCGGCCGTTGCCTCGCTCGGGCGGCCCGACGGCTTCCTGGGCAACCCCCGGGTGCGCATCGGCTTGCCAGGACAGCTCGACGATGCCGCCAAGCTTCTGAAGTCGCTGGGCCAGGGGCGGCGTATCGACGAGCTGGTTACCCCCCTCAACCGTGCCGCCGAAGCCGCCGTGCCACTGGGCAAGGATTTGCTGGTGCAGGCCGTCCAGAGCATGACCGTGACCGACGCCCGCAATATCCTGACCGGGGGCGACACCTCGGTGACGGCCTTCTTTGCAGAGAAGACGCGGGCCCCGCTGGGCGAGCGCTTCCTGCCCGTGGTGAACCAGGCCACCGAGAAGGTCGGCCTCACGCAGAAGTACAACGCCTTTGCCGGCAAGGCCGCCAGCTTCGGCCTGCTCAAGGCCGAGGACGCCAACCTGGCGCAGTACGTCACCGGGCGCACGCTCGACGGCCTGTACCTCATGATCGGCGAGGAAGAGCGCGCCATCCGCCAGAATCCCGCGGCCGCAGGCAGTGCCCTCGCCAAGAAGGTCTTTGGCGCGCTCCGCTAGAAGGCATCACCGTGGCATCTTCCGACACCACTGCCTGCCCATGCGGCCAGACGAATGCGCGCCAGAAGCCCCTGGCCTACGCCGACTGCTGTGGCCGTTATGTGGAGCACTTCGACACCACGCCCGCGCCCGATGCGCCAAGCCTCATGCGCTCGCGCTACAGCGCCTTCGTGCTGGAGCGCGCCGACTACCTGCAGGCCACCTGGCATGCGCGCACCCGGCCCGCGCAGCTCGACTTCGACCCCGGCGCCCGCTGGCTGGGCCTGGCGGTGCGCAGCCAGCACAGCACGGGCGAGGACACGGCCGAAGTCGAGTTCGTCGCCCGCTACCGAGTCGGCGGCCGCGCCGTGCGCCTGCACGAGACCAGCCGCTTCGTGCGCGAGGGCGGGCGCTGGTTCTATGTCGATGGCGACCAGCAGTGACCGCCATCCTTCTCTTTTTGTGAGCCTTGACCCATGACCTTTGAAGCCATCCTGTTCGATTGCGACGGCGTGCTCGTCGACAGCGAGCACATCACCAACGGCGTGCTGCGCACCATGCTCAACGAAGCGGGCTGGGCCATCACGCACGAAGAGTGCATGGACTATTTCATCGGCCGTACGGTGCGCAGCGCCACGGCCCGTATCGAGGCCGAGACCGGCAAGCCCCTGACCGATGAGTGGATGGCCAGCTTCTACGCCCGGCGCAATGCCGAGCTGGACCTGCACCTGGTGGCCATCGAACACATCCACCCCGCCATCGAGCGCGTGCATGCCCACCATGGCGGGCGCATCGCCTGCGCCTCGGGGGCCGACCGCTTCAAGGTGGAGATGCAGCTGGTCAAGGTGGGGCTCATGCCGTACTTTCAGGGCCGCATCTTCAGCGGCCACGAGGTGCCCCACACCAAGCCCGCGCCCGACGTGTACCTGGCCGCCGCTGCCGCGCTGCAGGCCGACCCCACGCGCTGCGCGGTGGTCGAGGACACCACCATTGGGGTGACGGCCGGCGTGGCCGCGGGCGCCACGGTATTCGCCTACTCGCCTCTGGGCATGGGCGATGAGGCCCTGCGTGCGGCGGGGGCGTCACAGGTATTCCGCAGCATGACCGAGCTGCCGGCCCTGCTGGGCTGCTGAGCCACCCGAGGGGGCAAGCGGGCACGCAAGCGCGCAGCCTTCTCTTAAACTCCCCCGCAGAGCGCGCATTCCTGCCGCGCCGGGAGGGGGAGCCTGTGGCAACACTGCAATCGATGGTGCGTGGGGTGGGGGCGGCATTGGTGGTTGTGCTGGCCGGGTGTTCGTCCGTGCGGCCCTGGATCAACGAGCCCATGCCCCTGGCGGAGCAGTCGGTCACGCAGCGGCCGTCCCAGCGCGATCCGAGCATCCTGGTGGCGGTCACGCTTTCGGGCGGCGGCGCGCGCGCGGCGGCCTTCGGGTTTGGCGTGCTCACCGAGATGCAGAACACGGTGTTCGAGTGGAACGGCCAGCGCACCACGCTGCTCGATGCCACCGATGTGGTCAGCGGTGTCTCGGGCGGCAGCATCGTGGCCGCCTACTACGCGGCGCATGGCATCGATGGGCTGCCGCGCTTCGAGCACGAGTTCCTGCGCCAGAACTTCCAGAACAGCCTGATCACCCAGGCCCTGCGCCCGGGCAATCTGATCGACCTGACTTCGCCCTGGCTCGGCCGCACGCACCTGCTCGCGCGCCGGCTCGATGAGCTCTATGCCGGCAAGACCTTCGGCGACGTGGAAAAGCGCCCGCGCCACCCGCAGCTGTTCATCACCGCCACCGACATGTCGCTGGGCACGGGTTTCGAGTTCACCTGGGACCAGTTCGCGCTGATCTGCTCGGACCTGCGCACGGTGCCGCTGTCCTTCGCGGTGGCGGCCTCCTCGGCCGTGCCGCTGCTGCTCAGCCCCATGACCCTCAAGAACCATGCGGACCAGTGCACCGACCGGCCGGTGGGCACGGCCCTGGCACGGGCCACGGCCGGCGATTACCGCACCCGGCTGTACCGGGCCCACGAGCAGAGCTACCTGGACGCCCGGCGCAAGCCCTACATCCACCTGGTGGACGGGGGCCTGTCGGACAACCTCGGCGTGCAGCGCCTGCTCGACCGCGCCCTGGCGGGCGGCGGCCTGCGCGAAAGCTTCAGCGAGGTGGGCATTCCGCCGGGGAGCATCCGCAAGCTGGTGCTGATCACGGTGAACGCCGAGCGCGACCCCTCGTTCAACATCGACACCAGCGACAAGGTGCCCGACATGTTCCAGGTGGTCGATGCGCTGCTGTTCGGCACCGGCGCGCGCGCCACGCGCGAGACGCAGGAGTTCCTGCGCGACATCACAGAGCAGTGGCGCAAGACCCTGGCCACCCACCCGCATGCCGGCGGCGACGTGTTCGCACCGAACGCCGAGATCCATGTGGTGCCGGTCAACCTGCGCGATTCGCCCGACGACGTGGCGCGCCCGCGCCTCCTGCAGATCCCCACGGCGTTCTCCATCGAGCAGCACGAGGTCACGGACCTGATCGAGGCCGGCGGCAGCGTGCTGCGGCACTCGCCCGAGTTCCGGGCGCTGGTGAAGTCGCTGCCGCTGTACCGCGCGCCCCAGGCACCGCCGCAGTAGCCGTTGCGCGGCAGAGCAATCATGCCGGTTGGTCCGGCTCCATCATCGCGCGCACCAGCCCCGTGAAGGCCAGGGCCGCCGGCGACAGGGTGCGGTGCGTGAGCCACACGATGCTGTAGTGCGTCTGCATGGGCGCCTGCCTGCGGATCGGCAGGCGCGCCAGCGACCCGGCGCCATCGTGGAAGGCCGCATGCTCCGGCGCGAGGATCACCGCGTTCGCGGTCAGGGCCAGGTGCTGCAGCGTGCCCAGGTCGTCACAGACGACGCTGAAGAAGGAGCGGTCCTTGCGCTGCACCTGGGCGTCGAAGTGCGCCGCCACGCCGCTGGGCAGGTTCGGGCCGGCGACGGGGTAGTCCATGGCCTGGTCCAGCGCCACGGGCTGCAAGGCCAGCAGCGGATGCCCTGTGCGCACGAAGAACGACACCGGGATGTTGGGCAGGCGCTTGAGTTGCAATCCCGGCTGCTGCTGCAGGTCGCGCGTGTCGGCGATGAACAGGTCCAGCTGACGGCGGTGCAGGCGCTCGGCAAGCGCATTCGGGTCGGCGACCTCGACGCGTATCGACAGCTGCGGATGGCGTTGGGCCATGTGTGCCAGCACGGGGCGGCCCAGCATCCCGGCGGCAAACGGCCCCAGGCCCACGCTCAGCTGGCCCACGACCAGGCCCTGCAGCAACTGCAGGTCGCGCGGGATCTGGTCGGCATCGGCCACCAGCGCCTTGGCGCGCGCCAGCACCAGTTCGCCCGCCGTGGTGAAACGCACCTGGCCATAGGCCCGGTCCACCAGCCTGGCCTGCAGGGCTTCCTCCAGGTTGTCGATGCTGCGTGAGAGCGCCGGCTGGGACAGGTGCACCGCCTCGGCCGCGCGCCCGAAGCTGCCTTGTTCGGCCAGGGCGATCAGGTGGCGGAGCTGGCGCAGCTGCATTTTGCGGTTTATTTAAAAAGAAACACCATATTTTGCATTGGATATTCATTTGAAGCCTGTCGAGAATGGCCTGCATGCCTGCAAAACAAGGAGACAAGCCATGACGATCCCTTCCTTCCCGCGCCGCTGGGCCTTGGCAGGCCTGCTGGCCGCATGCGCCGCGGTGGCCGCGCCCGCCGCCCTGGCCCAAGCCCCGGCAGCGGACTTTCCCCACAAGCCCGTGACCCTGGTCGTGCCCTACCCGGCGGGCGGCGGCACCGACGTGGTCGCCCGCTCCCTTGCGGAGCAGATGGCGCGCCTGCTGGGCCAGCCGGTGATCGTCGACAACAAGCCCGGCGCCAGCGGCATCCTGGGCACCAGCACGGTGGCCAAGGCCGCACCCGATGGCCACACCGTGCTGGTGGGCCTGACCCAGTCGCTGCTGACCAACCCCTTTCTCTATGCAAGGCTGCCCTACGATCCGCGCAAGGACCTGGGCCTGGTCTCGCTGGTGGCCACGTCGCCGCTGCTGCTGCTCGTGCCCGCCAGCTCGCCGGCCCAGAGCGTGGCCGACCTGCAGCGTGCCCTGCGTGCCAAGGGCGATGGCGGCAACTGCGGCTCGTGGGGCGCGGGCTCGTACCCGCACCTGGCCTGTGCGCACATGGCATCGAGCTGGAAGGCGCCCATCGCCCACATCGCCTACAAGGGCGAGGCGCCCATGCTGCAGGACCTGGTGGGTGGGCAACTGAGCTTCACCATCGGCAGTGCCATCTCCGCCAAGCCCTACATGGATGCGGGCAAGCTGCGCGCGCTCGCCGTCACGGGCGGCCAGCGCCTGCCCCTGCTGCCCGCGGTGCCCACCTTCGCGGAGGCCGGTTTTGCCGATCCCGAGTACCGGGTGCTGGGCTGGCTCGGCCTGGCCGTGCCGCAGGCGACACCGCCCGCGGTGGTGGCACGCCTGCAGCAGGCCGCGCAGCAGGCCGTGGCCACGCCCGAGGTGGGCAAGCGCTTTGCCCAACTGGGCATGCTGGCCGTGGGCAGCACGGCCGAGCAGTTCCGCCAGGGCTATGCGGCCGACCTGCCGGTCTGGGAGCGCCTGGTGCGCACCTCGGGCGCGCAACTGGATTGATCAAGGCAATCACATGGCCACCCACAAGACCACCCACAACCCAGCGCCCTTTGGGCAAGACCCCGTGACACGGGGCTTCATCGCCACCTGGCCCCACGCCGAGGTGCGCGACGCCACGGGCCGCATCGTCTGGACCCTGGCGGGCTACGAGTTCCTGGACGACGCCGAGCCGGCGCCCACAGTCCACCCGGGCCTGTGGGCGCATGCGCGGCGCAACCTGGCGCACGGCCTGTTCCAGGTCACCGAGCGCATCTACCAGGTGCGCGGGTTCGACCTGGCCAACATGACGCTGATCGAAGGCGACGCAGGCGTGGTCATCATCGACCCGCTGACCTGTGCCGAGACGGCCGAGGCTGCGCTGCGGATCTACCGCGAGCACCGTGGCGAGCGGCCCGTGACCGCGGTGGTCTACAGCCACAGCCACGTGGACCATTTCGGTGGCGTGCGCGGCGTGATCGATGAGCAGGACGCGATCCGCCGGCGCGTGCCCATCATCGCGCCCGCGGGCTTCGTCTGGCACACCGTGGCCGAGAACATGGTGGCCGGCAACGCCATGTCGCGGCGCTCGCAGTTCCAGTTCGGCCACACCCTGGCGCGCGGCGTCTGCGCCCAGGTCGACTGCGGCCTGGGCAAGAGTCTGCCGCACGGCACGGTGACGCTGATACCGCCGACGCTGACCATCGAGAAGGACCGCGAGCGCCACGTGATCGACGGCATCGAGATCGTCTTCGCCCTGGCCCCCGAAAGCGAGGCGCCTTCGGAGATGTTCTTCTTCTTTCCCGGGCTGCGGGCGCTCAACCTGGCCGAGATAGGCCAGCACAGCATGCACAACCTGTGTCCCTTGCGCGGCGCCCAGGTGCGCGACGCGCGCCTGTGGTCACGCTACCTGGACGAAGCGCTGCACGAGTTCGCGCCGCATGCCGACGTGGTCTTCGCCCAGCACAACTGGCCCACCTGGGGCCAGGCGGAGCTGAGCCGCTTCATCGCCCAGCAGCGCGACCTGTACAAGTACACCCACGACCAGACCGTGCGCCTCATGAACCAGGGCCAGACCGCCGTGGAGATCGCCGAGGTGCTGCGCCTGCCGGCCGAGCTGGCGGGCGTCACGCATGCCCAGGGCTACTACGGCACGCTGGTGCACAACGTCAAGGCCGTGGTGCAGCACTACCTGGGCTGGTACGACGGCAACCCGGCGCGCCTGCATGCGCTGCCGCCGGTCGACGCCGGCACGCGCTATGTCGACTACATGGGGGGCGCCCAGGCGCTGCTGGCACGGGCGCAGGCCGACTTCGAGCGCGGCGAGCACCGCTGGGTTGCCGAGGTCACGGCCCACCTGGTGTTTGCCGAGCCGACCCACCAGGCCGCCCGCGCGCTGTGTGCCGCAGCGCTCGAGCAGCTCGGGTTTGCCAGCGAGTCCGCCACCTGGCGCAATGCCTACCTGCTGGCGGCACGCGAACTGCGCAATGGCGTGCGCGCCGGCCCCCGGCGCAGCCTGGGCTATGACCTGCTCAAGGCCGTTCCGATGGAGATGTTCCTCGACTGCCTGGCCGTGCGCCTGGTGGCCGAACGCGCCAGCGGCCAGGTGCTGCACCTGGGCTGGCGGGTCACCGACACCGGCGAGCACTGGTCGCTGAGCCTGGGCAACGCGGCACTGACCTACCGGCGCACGGAGGGGGACATTGCCGTGGATGCCTGCATCGCGGTCAGCCACGAAGAACTGGCGCGGCTGCTGGCCCAGGGGGAGGGCGTGGCCGCAGCCCTGGCCAGCGGGATCGCAGAGGGCCGTGTCGGCGTGGCCGGAGATCTGTCACGGGTCCAGGCCCTGCTGGCGATGCTCGAGGAGTTCGAACCCATGTTCAATGTGGTCGAACCCTGAAGTGAGGCCCCCCCTGAGTCGCTTCGCGCCTTCACCCCTCTCTCGACTCGCTGCGCGAGTCGGGAGGGGGACGCCCCC
>NZ_AKJX01000265.1 GCF_000276605.1 Acidovorax sp. CF316
GGCTGGATGCCGCGCGCCAGCGCCAGCCACACCAGCAGCACCGCCAGCGGCAGGATCACGAACTGCGGCAGCATCACGCCCTTGATGATTTCGGTGGCCAGCACGCTGCGCTTCTCGCGCGTCTCGGCCACCTGCACCAGCGCCAGGGGGCTGTCCTTCAAGGGCAGGCGCACCCAGATGTAGGCCACGCGGATGTCGATGCCGCGCAGCTCGGCATCGCGCAGCCGCACCTCGCCGGGCATGGGCACTTCGTCGGAAGGGGGTGCCGGCAGTTCGCGCTCGCCCGAGAGGAACTCGCCGCTCACGCCCTTGACCTGGTAGTACACCACGTCGGAATCGTCGGCACGCAGGATTTCGCTGGCCGGCTGGGGCAGGTTGAACTGCACGGCCCCTTTTTGCACGCCCACGAGCTGGGCCAGGGCATGGGCGTTGTACTCCAGCGCCCGGTCGAACGGCTTGTTGGCCAGGCCCTGGGCCACCAGCCAGGTCAGCGCCAGGCTCACGGGCCACAGCAGCAGCAGCGGGGTGAGCATCCAGTCCAGGATCTCGCCGAACAGGGAGCGCTGCTCGCGCTGGAAGATTTTCAAGGACTAGCCCGGGATCTTTTCGAGGCAGTAACCCAGGCCGCGCACCGTGGCAATGCGGATCGGGCCGCGCTCGATCTTCTTGCGCAGGCGGTGGATGTAGACCTCGATGGCGTTGTTGCTCACCTCCTCGCCCCATTCGCACAGGCGCTCGACCAACTGCTCCTTGCTCACCAGGCGCCCGGCGCGCTGCAGCAGCACCTCCAGCAGGCCGAGCTCGCGCGCGGACAGCTCCACCATCTTGCCGTCGATGGTGGCCACCCGGCCGGCCTGGTCGTAGACCAGCGGGCCATGCTTGATGGCGCTGCTGGTGCCGCCCATGCCGCGGCGCGTGAGGGCGCGCACGCGCGCTTCGAGCTCCTGCAGGCTGAAGGGCTTGGCCATGTAGTCGTCGGCGCCGAAATCCAGGCCCTTGACGCGCTCTTCCACGCTGTCGGCCGCGGTGAGGATCAGCACCGGCAGGGCCGAGCCCCGGCTGCGCAGCTTCTTGAGCACCTCCAGCCCGTGCATGCGCGGCAGGCCCAGGTCCAGGATCAGGAGGTCGAACTCGTTGTTGGTCAGCAGCGCGGCATCGGCCTCGCTGCCGCTGGCCACGTGGTCCACCACGGCACCGGAGCTGCGCAAGGTGCGCAGCAGGCCATCGGCCAGCACCTGGTCGTCTTCGGCAATGAGGATGCGCATGCGGGTGTCTCCTGGTGGGCGGCCTGTAGGGCAGGTTCTTGGGTTGGATTCTAGGGCGTGCCATCGGTTCAGTGCCGGCCCTCGCCGGTTGGCGCCGAAAGCGCGCGGCCTTTGGCTGGGTGCAAGCCTGGCGCATGGACAATGCGCGCCATGCACATCCTGCTCATCGAAGACGACCTGGACCTGGGGCAGGCGCTGCTGCAGGCCCTGCAGCTCGATGGCTTCACCGTGCAATGGCTGCGCAGCGCGGCGGCGACGCCGCCCGTGCCCGATGCCGACGAGGTGGCCGCGGTGCTGCTCGACCAGACCTTGCCCGACGGCCAGGGCATGGCGCTGCTGCGCCGCTGGCGCCGCGCTGGCCTGGCGCTGCCCGTGATCGTGATCACGGCCCGCACGGCGCTGCAGGACCGGATCGACGGCCTGGACGGCGGGGCCGATGACTATGTGCTCAAGCCCTTCCATGTACCCGAGCTGCTGTCCCGGCTGCATGCCGTGCTGCGGCGCAGCGCCCGGCAGACCAGCGACGAGTGGATGCTGGGCGCCCTGCGGATCGCACCGCGGCGGCACGAAGCCTGGCTGGAAGAGGTACCCCTGGCGCTGTCGCCGCGCGAATTCCGGCTGCTGCTGGAGCTGGCGCGCGAGCCCGGCACGGTCATCGCCAAGAACGTGCTGGCCCAGCGGCTCGAACCGCTGGGCGATGCCCTGGACGCCGCCACGCTGGAGGTGCATGTCTCCAACCTGCGCAAGAAGATCGGCGCGGAGCGCATCGCCACCGTGCGCGGCGTGGGCTACCGGCTGCAGCAGCCATGACGGCGCCGGCGCTGCGGCCACGTTGGTGGGGCCCCAGCCTCACGCGCCGGACCTTGCTGGCCCTGCTGGCGGCCATGGCGCTGGTATGGCTGGTGCTGCTGGCCCAGGAGGCTCGCAACCACTACGCAGCGATGGACGGCAACCCGGGGGTGCGCCAGCTGGCCCAGGGCCTGGCGGTCCCTCTGAAGGCCATGCCCGATGTGGTCGAGGCGCGGGCGCTCGTGCGCGGCATGGCCCAGGCCCTGAATGCCATGCGCACCGACGTGGCCCTGCTGCAGGGCGATACAGTCGTGCTGCAACTGCAGGACGCGCAGGGACGGCTGGTGCACAGCAGCGCTGCCGAGTTGCCCGGGGTGGCCCTGGCCGGGCCGTCGGGCCATGCGCCCATGGAGATTGCCGGCCGAATCTACTGGGCGGCCTGGGAATCCGCCGGCGCCTGGCGCGTGCTGGTGGCCGAGCCGCGCCTGTCCGATGCGCGCCTGCTGGGCTTCATGGGCGAAGACCTGGCGATGTCGGTGCTGCTGGCGCTGCCCCTGGTGGGCCTGCCCTTGTGGCTGGCCGTGCGCACCGGCCTGCGCCCGCTGGAAAGGCTGGGGGCGCAGATTGCCGCGCGCTCGGCGCAGGACCTGCGGCCCTTGCAGAACCTGCCGGCCGAGCGGGAGTTGCGGGGGCTGGCCCAGGCCTTCGACGCCTTGCTGGGCCGGCTGCGCGGGCACCTGGCGCGTGAGAAAGCCCTGGTGCACGACGCGGCCCACGAATTGCGCACGCCGATGGCGGTGATCGCCGCCCAGGCCCATGTCCTGCTGCAGGCACCGGAGGGGCCGGTGCGCGCGCAGGCCGCCGACGCCCTGGTGCAGGCCCTGCAGCGTGCAGCGCACCTGAGCGAGCAATTGCTCACCCTGGCGGCACTGGAGGAGTCCCCCAGCCTGCGGGCGGGCCCACTGGACCTGGTGGCCCTGCTCCAGGATTGCGTGGTGCAGCGCAGCCCCTGGGCCGACGGCCTGGGCGTGGAGCTGTCCCTGGAGGCACCGGAACGCTGGGTGCTGCCGCTTGACCGCCAACTGCTGTGGTCGGCGCTGGGCAATGTGCTGGACAACGCCCTGCGGCACGGATGCGGGCCAGGCGCCGGGCGCGAGGTGCTGGTGCGGGCCACGCAGGAGGGCGCGGAGGTGGTGGTCTGGATTGCGGACGACGGGCCGGGCATCGGTGTGGACGAACAGGCGCAGGTGTTCGAGCGCTTCTGGCGCTCGCCGCGCGCGCGCAGCAGCGGATCGGGCCTGGGGCTCACCATCGCGCAGCAGGCCGTGGCCCACCTGGGCGGCAGCGTCACCCTGGGGCCAGGCCTGCACGGGCGCGGCGTGGGGTTCACGCTGCGCTGGCCCATGTCCTTTGGCTGAGCCCAAGGTTCGGGTTCCAACAATCGGGCATCTTCTTTTTTTGTACGAGATGCCATGCAGCTTCCGATCCTTCCCGCGGCGCCCCGTGCCGCCCTCCCTCGCCGCCAGTGGCTGGCTTTCGTGGGGCTGGGTACCCTGCTCACCGCCTGTGGGGGCAGTGGGGGTGAGCCCCTCCTTCTCGATCCGGAACAGGCGGACCTGCAGTCCCGCGCCAGCGATCTGGTGACCGAGGGGCTGGTCGGCACCGCCGTGGGCTGGGCCGATGTCCGTGAGGTCCGCACGGCGGTGGCCGGCCTGCGCCGCCTGGGGGGCCGTGCACTGCTGGAGCCGGGCGACCTGATGGCCATCGGCTCCAACACCAAGGCCATGACGGCCTGCGTGGCGGCCAGCGTGGTGGACCAGGGGCTGCTGCGCTGGGACAGCACGCTGGCGCAGGTGCTGCCTGAACTGGCCCGCGACGCGCTACCCGCCTACCGCCACATCACGCTGCGGGCTCTGCTGGACCACCGTGCCGGTGTCATGGCCTTCACGGCCCCGGCGGACATTGGCCTGTTCGAGCAGCAGGCCGGGGAGCCGGTGCTGGTGGGGCTGCAGCAGCCTGCCGAGGTCGAGGCGTTCTTTCTGCGCTGGCTGCTGCAGCAGCCGCCCATCCCTGCCACGGGGGCGTTGCCGGGCTATGCCTACTCCAACGCCGGCTATGCACTGGCGGCCCGGATGCTGCGCGCTGCCACGGGCCTCGGCTGGGCAGACCTGCTGCGCCAGCGCGTTGCCCAACCCCTGGGCCTGGCCCTGTTCGTGGGTGCCCCCCTGCGCCATGGGGGCCACCAGCCCCAGGGCCACGAGGTCGTGGGTGGGCGCCTGCAGCCCCAGGCCCTGCCCGAGGCGCCGGAGCGGGCCTGGTTCGAGATCCTGGAACCCGCCGGAGCGGTGAGCCTGACCGTGCGCGACGATGCCCTGTGGCTGCAGTGGCACCTGCGGGCCCTGCGCGGCGAGGCCACACCCCTGCCCCGAAGCTATGTGCAGGCGCTGCAGGGGCTGGGCCGCACACCGGCCGACAACTATGTGCTGGGCTGGGTGGCGCAGACCGAGCAGGGTTCGGGGTGGCTGGTGCACACCGGGCAGACGCTGGGATTCCAGGCCGTCTCCGTCGTGGCCCTGGACGGATCCCGTGCCGGCCTGGCCCATTCCAACACGGCCACCGACGACAGCCTGGTGCGGCTGTTCGAGGCCGTCACCGGGCTGCTGTCCTGAACCGTCGGTCAGCGCGGGTCGTGCGCCAGCAGCTTGTCCACCAGCGCCCGCAGGTCGGTGCGCAGCCGTGCCATGCCCTCGGGGTGCTGGGCCAGGGTGGTCTCGTCCATGTACAGCCGGCGGTTGATCTCGAGCTGGATGCTGTGGCGGTGCGCAGCCGGGTCGCTGTAGCGGCGCACCAGCTCCACGCCCTTGTAGGGGTGGTTGTGCTCCACGCTGTAGCCGCAGCCGCGCAGGTGTTCGCAGACCAGGGCCGAGAGGGCGGGGCTCGAAGTGGTGCCATCGCGGTCGCCGACGACGAAGTCGGCATGCACCAGGCCGGGGAAGTCGGTGGCGTGGCTGGCGGCCACGGCGGGCATGGAGTGGCAGTTGATGTGGATGCTGTAGCCGTGCCGTGCGTGCGCGGCATCGATGGCCTGCTGCACCGCGCCGTGGTAGGGGCGCCAGCAGCGCTCGATGCGCGCGCGCACCTCGTCCACCGTGAGCAGGCGCTGGTAGATGGGTTCGCCTTCGTCGGTGAACTTCCAGATCAGGCCCTTGCCCAGGCGCACTTTGGAGAGCACGCGCGGGTCGGTGGAGATGGGGTCGGGCCACTCACCGTCGAGCAGCGTGGTGTCGAGTTCGGTGGTGTCGCGGTTGGCATCGAGGTAGATGCGCGGGAAGTGGGCTTCGACCCAGGCCACGCCCAGCGGCGGGGCGAAGTCGTAGATCTTTTCGACGTGGGTGTCTTCGGCGCGGCGCAGCGTGGGCAGCTCGCAGGCGGAGCCGAAATCGTCGGGGTAGCGGGTGCCGCTGTGCGGCGAGTCGAGCACCAGGGCGGTGGTGCCGGGCAGGTAGGTGAAGGTTGTCGCAGGCGCCAGCGGGGTGCCGGGGGAACCGGTGGCACCGGGCTGGGCCTGCTGGAATCGTCGGTTGATCAGTTTCAAAGCGGCATGCATAGGCAGAGTGTGCGCAATAAGGGGCGGCTGGCCTAGCCGCCCGGACCGGTTGGAGACTATGGTTATCCCTGAAGGGATGCCATGGGCCTCACCAGCTAGGGCCTTTGCAGGCCCCCTGTCGGGGACCTGGGGAAAATCAGTCCAGCGCGATCCTGGCGTAGGCCGCCACGCGCTTCATCTTCTCGATCTCGCGCACCAGCTGGGCCGAGAAGTCCTTGGGCGTGGTGCCCGAGGGGTACAGGCCCTGGCCGGCCAGGCGCTCGCGCACCGCAGGTTCCTGCAATGCCTGCGCCACGGCCTGCTGGATGCGGTCCACGGCAGCCGCGGGCGTGCCGGCAGGGGCCACCAGGCCGAACCACGACGGGTCGTTGTTGTTGGCAAAACCCAGCTGCGCATAGGTGGGGACGTCCGGCAGCACGTCAAGCCGCGTGGGCCATGAGACCGCCAGCGCCTTGAGCTTGCCGGCCTTGATGTGCGGCAGCGAGGAGGCCACCTGGTCGAAGTACACGGCCACCTGTCCGGCCAGCACGTCGTTGATGGCCGGGCCTGCACCACGGTAGGGGATGTGCACCATGGAGGTGCCCGTGCTGCTCTTGAACAGCTCGCCCCACATATGGCCGATGGTGCCGTTGCCGGGCGTCGCGAACGACACGCGGCCGGGGTTGGCCTTGAGGTACTTCACCAGGTCGGCGAAGTCCTTGACGGGCAGTGCGGTCGGATTCACCACGACCACGCCGGGGGCCTTGACGATCTCGGTCACGCCCACGAAATCCTTGATCGGGTTGTAGGGCAGCTTGCTGTACACGGCCGGGTTCACGCCATGGGTGGACAAGGTGGCCACGCCCAGCGTGAGGCCGTCGGCCGGGGCGCGCGCCACCTCCGCCATGCCGATGGAGCCGCCTGCGCCGGCGCGGTTGTCCAGCACCACGGGTTGCTTGAGGATGCGCACCAGCGACTCCTGCAGTGCGCGCACGGTGATGTCGGTGGCACCCCCGGGCGGAAAGGGCACGACGATGCGCAGAGGCTTGGCATCTTGCGCCAGGGATATTCCAGGAACGAAAGATGCGGCAGCCAGGGTGGTGAGCAGATGACGGCGTTTCATGGGCGGTTTTCCTATGGAGGGGCTTTGAGGTTAATGGATCCGGTACCCTCTACCAAGCAATGGATGTGCCTGATAACATTCCAATATGGAATGATTTGAGAACTTACTATGTCGTCTCTTCGCCGCCTGTCTCCACCCCTGCACCTGCTGCGTGCGTTCTCCACCGTGACCCGGTTCGGGGGCGTCTCACGCGCAGCCGAAGCGCTGCACCTGACCCAGAGCGCTGTGAGCAAGCAGGTCAAGGAGCTGGAGGGCTGGGTGGGTGTGCCGCTGTTCGAGCGCAGCCGCAAGCGCCTGGCCCTGACCCCGGCGGGCGAGCGCTATGAAAAGGCCGTGCGCGCCGTGCTCGCGCAGCTCGAAGCGGCCACGCTGGAGCTGATCACCAGCGACGATGGGGGTGGCGCGCTGCACCTGTCGAGCCTGCCGACCTTCGCGGCCAAGTGGCTCATCCCGCGGCTGCCGCAGTTCCAGCAGCAGCACCCGCAGGTCACGCTGCACTTCGTGCCCTATGTGCACAGCTACAACTTCGAGCGGCCCGAGCTCGATTGCGCCATCCTCTTCGGCGACGGCCACTGGCCTGGAGCCCATGCCCACTACCTCACGGGTCAGGACGTGGCGCTGATCGCACCGCGCACCCGCGTGGCGGACTGGGCCATCGACCACCCGCGCGATGTGGCGCGCCACACCTTGCTGCGCCATGTCACGGTGCCCGAGGCCTGGCTGCGCTGGAGCGAAACGCATGGGGTGCAGGGGCTCAACCCGCTGGCCGGCCCGCAGTTCGACCAGTTCCAGTCGATGATCCGTGCGGTGATGGCCGGCATGGGCCTGGCACTGGTGCCGCGCTGCCTGGTGCAGGACGAGATCACCAGCGGCCTGGTGCGCGAGCCCCTGCCCGGCTGCGGCTACCAGAGCGAGGTGGGCTACTGGTTCTGCTACCCCGAGGGGCGCAACCAGCTGCAGACCCTGCAGCAGTTCCGTCAGTGGCTGCTGGCTTGTGCCGAGCCTGCGTCCGCCGCTGCACTGCTGCCGCCTGCATAGGCAGCTTGGCTGGCCCAGGGTCAACTGTTGTTGACGGATTTCGAGTCGTCAACTACAGTTGACGTCATGCAGGCACTCCCCTCCCTTCCGTCGCCCGAAGATCCCGAAGCCGCGCTCGCTTCCGTGGTGGCCTTGCGCCAGATGGCCGACCGGCTCGAGGCCAATGCCGTCGCTGCGGCGCTGCGGCAGGGCTGGTCCTGGGCGCAGATCGCGCAGGCGCTGGGTGTCAGCAAGCAGGCCGCGCACAAGCGGCTGTCCGCCCATGTCCCCCGATCCTGAGACAAAGGAGTTCCACCATGTTCCGCAAGCTGCAGCACCGTTTCCAGAGCATGCGCACCTTGAGCCGGCTGTGCACGGATGCCGAGGCCCATGCCCGTTCGCGTGGCCAGCCCGCGCCGGGCGTCGAGCACTTTCTGCTCGCAGCCATGGACCTGCCCGACGGCTCGGCGCGGCGTGCCTTCGAGAGTGTCGGTGCCGATCCGGCGGCCGTGGGTGAGGCCATCGAGCGCCAGTACCGCGAGGCCTTGCAGGCCGTGGGCGTGCAAGGCCCTTTGGCGCCCGCGGCCGCTCTGGACGCCCCAGCGGCGGCCGGCCTCTACCGCGCCCAGCCCTCGGGCCAGGAACTGGTGCAGGCCCTCGCCCGTTCTAGCAAGGAGCAGGCGGGCCCCTTGCTGGGGGCGCATGTGGTGGCCGCCATCGCGGCCATGCCGCAGGGCGTGGCCGCGCGCACGCTGCGGGCCCTGGGGATCGATGCCGCGAGGCTGGTGGCTGCCGCCCGGGCCCAGGTGCCGTCGGCCGCCTGAGCGGGGTTCACGGCGCCTGCATGCCGGCGGCATCGCCGCCTGCATAGGCCTCCAGCCCGATGGCCACCACCGTGGCCACGTCCTTGCCCACCTCGCTGCGGAACTCCGCCTCGGCCTGGGCCACCGCATCGCGAAAGGCCTGCAGCCACGCCAGGCCTGTGGAGGTGAAGCACACGCGGCGCGCGCGCGCGTCCAGCGGGTCCGCCGCGCGCGTGACCAGGCCCCAGGCCTCGCACTGGTCCACCAGGGTGGCCATGGCCTGCTTGGTCATGCCGGCGCGCTGGGCCAGATCGGTCAGACGGTCGCCCTGCAGCGCCAGGTGGCGCGTGATGTGCACGTGCGCGGCGCTCACCTGGTCGCGCGCGGCCAGGTTGGATAGCGCCAGTGGCACCTCCACGTTGTGCGCCATGAGCTGCAGCACCCGGGCGTCGAAGCGGCGCATGGCATGGCCGAGCAGGCGACCCAGGTGGGTCTGGCGCCAGCCGTCCTCGGCGGGGGTGGGCGGCGGTGCCGCAGGCAAGAAATCAGGCATGCAATATTGTCAGGCAAACTGACTAAATAGTGCATTGCTGCCGTGCAATGGCTCGCATAAACTACTGTTCAAGCATCCAGCCTGTAGTTAATTGCAGACGAAGTGCAAACACCCAACCCGTTGTTTCTCAAGGAGTTTTCCATGGACGTCGCAGTCAAAGGCACCAACCCCCCCCTCCCCGTCAACACCGAAAAGGCCAAGGCGCTGGCGGCTGCGCTCGCCCAGATCGAGAAGCAATTCGGCAAGGGCACCATCATGCGCCTGGGCGAAGGCGAGGTGATCGAGGACATCCAGGTCGTCTCCACCGGCTCGCTGGGTCTGGACATCGCCCTGGGCGTGGGCGGACTGCCACGTGGCCGTGTGGTCGAGATCTACGGCCCGGAATCCTCGGGCAAGACCACGCTCACCCTGCAGGTGATTGCCGAGATGCAAAAACTGGGTGGTACCTGCGCCTTCGTGGACGCCGAGCACGCGCTGGACGTGCAGTACGCCCAGAAGCTCGGCGTGCAGCTGTCCGACATGCTGATCAGCCAGCCCGACACGGGTGAGCAGGCCCTGGAAATCGTGGACAGCCTGGTGCGCTCGGGCGCCGTGGACCTGATCGTCATCGACTCGGTCGCCGCGCTCACGCCCAAGGCCGAAATCGAAGGCGAGATGGGCGATGCCCTGCCGGGCCTGCAGGCCCGCCTGATGAGCCAGGCGCTGCGCAAGCTCACGGCCACGATCAAGAAGACCAACTGCACGGTCATCTTCATCAACCAGATCCGCATGAAGATCGGCGTGATGTTCGGCAGCCCCGAAACCACCACCGGCGGCAATGCGCTCAAGTTCTACGCCTCGGTGCGCCTGGACATCCGCCGCACCGGCACCATCAAGAAGGGCGACGAAGCCATCGGCAACGAGACCAAGGTCAAGGTGGTCAAGAACAAGGTGAGCCCGCCCTTCAAGACGGCCGAGTTCGACATCCTGTTCGGTGAGGGCATCAGCCGCGAGGGCGAGATCATCGACATGGGCGTGACCGCCAAGATCGTGGAGAAGTCGGGCGCCTGGTACGCCTACAACGGCGAGAAGATCGGCCAGGGCCGTGACAACGCGCGCGAGTTCCTGCGCGAAAACCCCGACCTCGCCCGCGAGATCGAGAACAAGGTGCGCGAAGGGCTGGGCATTGCGCTGCTGCCCGACGGGCTGCAAGCGGCTGCCCCGGCAGGCGATTCGGACGAGTGATGCGGCGGCGCATTGGGCGCCACCGCAACACACCTGGGCGGCCATTGCGCAGTGTTGCGGCAATGGCCGCTGTGCATTGGACCATTGCCTGGCTGCCTGCCAACCAAACCCATGGGCTTTGACACCGTTTCCCTGAAGGGCCGCGCGCTGCGGCTGCTGGGCCAGCGCGAGCACTCGCGCGCCGAGCTGCTGCGCAAGCTGCGCCCGCATGTGCAGGAGGGCGAGGACCTCGAGGCCGTGCTGAACGAGCTGGAGGCCAGGGACTTCATCAGCGAGGAGCGTGTGGTGGCCTCGGTGGTGCACCAGCGCGCAGGCCGCATGGGCGCGGCGCGCATCCGCCAGGAGCTGCAGTCCAAGGGCATCGGCGGCGAGGCCGTGCAGCAGGCCCTGGCACAGCTGCAGGACACGGAGCTGGCCCGCGCCCGCGAGGTGTGGCGGCGTCGTTTCGGCGAGCCGGCTGCCGATCCCCAGGGGCGCGCCAAGCAGGTCAGGTTCCTGATGGCGCGCGGTTTTTCCAGCGATGTCGTGCGCCGCGTGGTGCGCGGCGTGGGGGATGATGAAGTTTAGATGCCCAGCATCAGCTTGAGGTTCTGCACCGCGGCGCCGCTGGCGCC
The DNA here is from genome assembly GCF_000276605.1 of Acidovorax sp. CF316. GTDB lineage: Bacteria > Pseudomonadota > Gammaproteobacteria > Burkholderiales > Burkholderiaceae_C > Acidovorax. Next base: position 10,975 of record NZ_AKJX01000265.1, read on the forward strand.
CTTGCCCAGGTTGTCCAGGCGCGCCACCAGCACCGCGTGGCGGTAGGTCTCGTTGGCGAACACGCGCAGCTCCAGCTTGTTGGTGTCGTTGAGCGCCAGGGCATCGAGCTTGCCGTCGGCCGTGGCCGGCAGCACGCTGACCCACTGCTCGGGCGTGTTGCTCTTGGCGTAGTGGGCGGCCAGCGCGTCGTGCAGGTCGCTGGCCTTGGGGGCGCCAGGCAGGGTGTCGAGGTGCAGGGGCAGTTGCACCAACATGCCCTGCTCGAAATTGCCCACCGAGGGCACGAAGATGGGCCGGCGCGTGATGCCGGTGTAGCGCATGATCTCGGGCAGGTGCTTGTGCGCCAGGCCCAGGGCATACAGCTCGAACAGCGGGGCCTCGCCTTTCTGGTAGGCCTCGATCATGGTGCGCCCGCCGCCCGAATAGCCACTGACCGAGGGCAGGGCCAGCGGGAAGTCCTCAGGGATGAGGCCGGCGTCGACCAGGGGGCGCAACAGGGCGATGGCGCCCGTGGCATAGCAGCCAGGGTTGGCCACGCGCGTGGCGGCGGCCACGGCCTCGGGCTGGCCGGCCGTGAGTTCGGGAAAGCCGAACACCCAGCCGGGCGCGATGCGGTGGGCGGTGCTGGCGTCGATGATCTTGATCTTGCGGCCGCCGGCCTGCTCGATACCGTCCACCATGGCCACGGTCTCGCGCGCGGCGTCGTCGTGCAGGCACAACACCACCAGGTCCACGCCGGCGATCAGCTCGCGCTTGGCGGCGGGGTCCTTGCGCAGCTCGGGCGCGATGCTGACCAGCTCGACCTCGGGCATGGCCTGCAGGCGCTCGCGGATCTGCAGGCCCGTGGTGCCGGCTTCGCCATCAATAAAGACTCTGGACATGGGTTGCTCCTGCTGGTCTGGCAGCGTGGACTGCCGGGTAAGAATGGATGGACGTAAACGCTGTACGTGTTAGGCACAAGGGATGGTGCGTCGCAGCATGATACAGTCGAAGGTTGCCATGCCCCAAGCCCGCGGCCAGACACCTGTTCATGGTAAACGGGTAAATACCACCCTTCCCTGAGAGAGACCTCATGAAGATTCACGAATACCAAGGCAAGGAAATCTTGCGCAATTTTGGTGTGCCCGTTCCGCGCGGCATTCCCGCATTCACGGTGCAAGAAGCCGTCGAAGCTGCCCAGAAGCTCGGCGGCCCCGTGTGGGTCGTCAAGGCCCAGATCCACGCCGGTGGCCGTGGCAAGGGCGGTGGCGTCAAGGTCGCCAAGACCATTGAAGACGTCAAGCGCATCTCCGGTGAGATCCTGGGCATGCAGCTCAAGACGCACCAGACCGGCCCCGAAGGCCAGAAGGTCCGCCGCCTGTACATCGAAGACGGCGCCGACATCAAGAACGAACTGTACGTCTCGCTGGTCACCGACCGCGCCACGCAGAAGGTCGCCCTGATCGCTTCGAGCGAAGGCGGCATGGACATCGAGGAAGTGGCCCACTCCACGCCCGAGAAGATCATCACCGAGATGATCGATCCCCTGACCGGCATCACCCCCGAGCAAGGCAAGAAGGTGGCTGCAGCCATCGGCCTGACCGGTGCTTCCGTTGACCAGGCCCTGGACATCTTCGCGAAGATCTACAAGTGCTACATGGAAACCGATGCGTCGCTGGTGGAAATCAACCCGCTGAACTGCGACTCCAAGGGTGACCTGATGGCCCTGGACGCGAAGTTCAACTTCGACGCCAACGCGCTGTTCCGCCACCCCGAGATCGTGGCCTTCCGTGACCTGGACGAAGAAGATCCGGCCGAAGTGGAAGCTTCCAAGTTCGACCTGGCCTACATCAGCTTGGACGGCAACATCGGCTGCCTGGTGAACGGCGCCGGCCTGGCCATGGCCACCATGGACACCATCAAGCTGTTCGGCGGCGAGCCGGCCAACTTCCTGGACGTGGGCGGCGGTGCCACCCCCGAGAAGGTCACCGAAGCCTTCAAGATCATGCTCAAGAACCCCAAGGTCGAAGGCATCCTGGTCAACATCTTCGGCGGCATCATGAAGTGCGACACCATCGCCACCGGCGTGATCACCGCCTGCAAGGCCGTGAACCTGAACGTGCCACTGGTCGTGCGCATGAAGGGCACCAACGAAGAGCTGGGCAAGAAGATGCTGGCCGAGTCCGGCCTGCCCATCATCGCCGCAGACACCATGGCCGAAGCTGCGACCAAGATCGTTGCTGCCGTCAAGTAAGCCCGGAGAACACACATGTCGATCTACATCAACAAAGACACCAAGGTCATCACCCAGGGCATCACGGGCAAGACGGGCCAGTTCCACACTGAAAAGTGCCAGGAATACGCGAACGGCAAGAACGCCTTCGTGGCAGGCGTGAACCCCAAGAAGGCCGGCGAGTCGATCTTCAACATCCCGATCTACGCCTCCGTCAAGGAAGCTGCGACGCAGACCGGCGCCACCGTGTCGGTGATCTACGTGCCGCCCGCAGGCGCTGCTGCCGCGATCTGGGAAGCCGTCGAAGCCGACCTGGACCTGGCCATCTGCATCACCGAAGGCATCCCCGTGCGTGACATGCTCGAAGTGCGCAACAAGATGAAGGCCAAGGAAGCCGCCGGTGGCAAGAAGACCCTGCTGCTGGGCCCCAACTGCCCCGGCCTGATCACGCCTGACGAGATCAAGATCGGCATCATGCCCGGTCATATCCACCGCAAGGGCCGCATCGGCGTGGTGAGCCGTTCCGGCACGCTGACCTACGAAGCCGTGGCCATGCTGACCGAAGTGGGTCTGGGCCAGTCGAGCGCCGTGGGCATTGGTGGCGACCCCATCAATGGCCTCAAGCACATCGATGTGATGAAGGCGTTCAACGACGATCCGGACACCGACGCCGTGATCATGATCGGCGAAATCGGCGGACCCGATGAAGCCGAGGCCGCCCAGTGGTGCAAGGCCAACATGAAGAAGCCTATCGTGGGCTTCATCGCTGGCGTGACGGCCCCTCCCGGCAAGCGCATGGGCCATGCCGGCGCGCTGATCTCCGGTGGTGCCGACACGGCCGATGCCAAGCTGGCCATCATGGAAGAGTCCGGCTTCATCATCACGCGCAACCCCTCGGAACTGGGCAAGCTGCTCAAGGCCCAGCTGAAGTAAGCCACGCGCATCCGTTCGTAAGCACAATTACGGACGCATCGGGCGCAGGCGCCCGATACACTGGCCGCTCCAAAAAAGAGAAGCGCCCGGAACCCCGGTTCCGGGCGCTTCTTGCATTCATAACAGTGGAGTCATCGACAATGGAATTTCTGCAAGCGGCCGATTTCTGGATCGGCCTGGTCAAGATCGTCTGGATCAACATCATCCTCTCGGGTGACAACGCGGTGGTGATCGCCCTGGCGGCCCGCTCGCTGCCCCCTGAGCAGCAGCGCAAGGCGGTGTTCTGGGGCTCGGGCGCGGCCGTGGTGCTGCGCGTGCTGCTCACGGTGGTGGCGGCCAAGCTGCTGGCGCTGTCCTTCCTGCAGGTCGTGGGCGGCTGCCTGCTGCTGTGGATCGGCTTCCAGCTGCTCAGCGACAGCGACGAGGACGAGGGCGAATCCAAGACCTATGGCAGCCTGATGGCGGCGGTGCGCACCATCCTCATGGCCGACCTGGTCATGAGCCTGGACAACGTGATCGCAGTGGCCGCGGCGGCGCAGGGCAGCACCACGCTGCTGGTCCTGGGCCTGGCCATCAGCATTCCGCTGGTGGTGTTCGGCAGCACGATGATGATCAAGCTGATGGAGCGTTTCCCCGTGATCGTGGTGCTGGGCGCGGCCCTCATCGGTTGGGTGGCGGGCGAGACCATCGCCGGCGACACGGCACTGCAAGGCCTGGTGGCCGCCCATCCGTCGCTGCACTACGTGGCTGCGGCACTGGGTGCCATCCTGGTGGTGGGTGGTGGCAAGCTCTGGCAGCGCCGCGCCAGCCGCGCCGCCGCATCGACCTGACAAAAATGGCATTTGCAGCGCCAGGCGCTGCAGGCCAACGACAAGAACGGCAGGCAAGACCCGCCACCACAGGGTTTGGGACCACTGCAAGGGGCTGATCGGGGCTGGTGGACGCCGGGCTTGGAAATTGCTTCTAAAGGTATCTCATTACCTCCGTGGATCGATCGCAAGTGGGCAGAACAACATCGGCACAGCAGCTGGTTTGGTGGCGTACCGATGGCTTTGTCTGCGCACTGGTGGCAGCCGTCGTGGTGGCCCTTGCCAGCACGATGGGCTGGGTGCACCGGCTGGATCTGGCCATGTACGACGCGGCCGTCGGCAGTGCGTCGGCCGAGCCTGCGGCGGACCTGGTGGTCGTTGGCATCGATGACCGCAGCTTCAAGGCCCTGGGCCCCTGGCCCTGGCAATCCGAGGTGCACGCGCGCTTTGTGGACCAGCTCACTGCGGCTGGCGTCCGGGCCATCGTCTACACCATGCCGCTGCCGGAAACGCCAGCCCGCCCCCTGCCCGTCCCCGCCGTGCCTGGCGAGCCACCGGCGGCTGGAGGCGTGCCCGGCGCGGAAGTCGCTGCACCGACCGGCGATGCCCGGCTGGCCCTGAGCCTGCAGCGCGCGGGCAACGTGGTGTTGGTGTCGCAGTACGCGGCCGCTGGCCCGGCTGCCGCGCTGCCGTCGTACGTGCGCCGCAGTGTGCTGGCGGACCCGGGCGAGCATGCCGTGCCTGCCGCCTCCGGGCGGCATCCCCCTGCCGTGCTGGCGGCCGCGGCATCCGCGATTGGCCACCTGCAGTTGACCCCCGACCCGGATGGCGTGCTGCGCCACATGCCCCTGCTGCTGGCCCATGACAAGGCCGCCGTGCCATCGGTCGCCCTGCTGACGGCGCTGCGCAGCCTGCAGTTGGGGCCGACCGATCTGCGCCTGCAGGCCAGCGCGCCCTGGTTGCGCCTGGGCAGCCTGGGCATTGCCACCGACAGCACCTCGGTGCTGCGGCCCCTGTTCCATGCCCCGGAAGGAGGGCAGCCGGTGTTTGCCCGAACGGCCTTCGCGCAGGCGCTCTCTGCAGCGCCCGGCGCCCCCGGTTTCCAGGGCAAGACGGTGCTGGTGGGTTTCACCTCGGCCGCGCAGGCGGCGCCCATGGCAACGCCGGGCGGCCAGTCGCTGTACCCGGTGGAAGTGCTGGCGCAGATGGTGTCGGCCATCCGGCAGGGCCATGCCGTGACGGCCCCGGACTGGGCGGCACCGGCGGCATGGCTGGCCATCGTGGTCGCCCTGGTTTACCTGGCATTGGCCCTGCCCCAGGTGAGCGCCTTGGCCGGCCTGGCCGTGAGCGTGGCCTTGCTGCTGGCGCTGGCCGGTGCCCAGTGGCTGGCGCTGGAGCATGCCCTGCTGTCGTTCTCGCTGCTGGGGGCCGCTTTGGCCGTGGCCGTGGGGCAGCTTGTCATGCTGGCGCTGAAGTTGCGCGGCCGCGGCGGTGCTTCGCGCGCGAAGTCGGCCGAGGCCGCCGAGTCCCGGCGCATGCTGGGCCTGGCGCTGCACGGCCAGGGCAAGCTGGAGCAGGCGTTCGAGCACTTTCGCCGGCTGCCGATGACCGAGGCCCTCAAGGACAACCTCTACCATCTGGCCCAGGATTTCGAGCGCAAGCGCAACTACGCCATGGCCAAGCTGGTGTACGAACGCATCCTGCGCCATGACCGCCAGTACAAGGATGCCAAGCTGCGCTACCGGAAGATGCGTGCCCGTGCCAAGTCCGCTTCGGGCCAGCCTGACACGGCACCACCCAGTTCGGCACCAATGCCCATGCCCAGCGTGCCCGCCAAGCCGCGCCTGCCGGGCGACGCGACCATCGGCCTGCCCATGCTGGGCCGTTACGAGATCACCAAGGAGATCGGCAAGGGCTCCATGGGTGTGGTGTATCTGGGGCGCGATCCCAAGATCGGCCGCATGGTCGCCATCAAGACGCTGGCCCTGGGCCAGGAGTTCGAAGGCGATGGGCTGATCGACGCGCGCTCGCGATTCTTCCGTGAGGCCGAGACGGCGGGGCGGCTGCAGCATCCCTACATCGTGACCATCTTTGATGCGGGCGAGGAGCATGACCTGGCCTACATCTCCATGGAGTTCCTCAAGGGGACCGACCTGTCGCCTTTCTGCAAGGAAGGCAACCTGCTGCCGGTGCCGCTGGCGCTGTCGGTGGCGGCCCGCGTGGCCGAGGCGCTGGACTATGCCCACGCCAACCAGGTGGTGCACCGCGACATCAAGCCGGCCAACGTCATGTTCGACGCGGCGACCGACGCGGTCAAGGTGACCGACTTCGGCATCGCGCGCATCACCGACTCCAGCAAGACCCGCACGGGGCTGGTGCTGGGCACGCCGAGCTTCATGTCGCCCGAACAGCTGGCCGGCAAGAAGGTGGACGGGCGCTCGGACCTGTACTCGCTGGGCGTGACCCTGTTCCAGATGCTCACCGGCTCGCTGCCCTTGCGCGGGGCTTCCATGCCCGAGCTGATGCACAAGATCGCCAGCGTGCCGGCCCCCGATGTGCGCACGCTGCGGCCCGAGCTGTCGGCCGAGGTGGCCGAGGTGGTGGCGCTGTCGATGATGAAGCGCCCCGAGGCCCGTTACCAGACCGGGCGCCAGTTTGCGGCCGAGATACGGCGTGCGCTGGCGGCGCTGGTGGGCGCTGAAACCGCCACAAAGCAGCGGACAGTCGTCTATGATGCGGCTCGCAAGGCAACAGGGCACGACATGGCGGATTTTCAGGAAACGGTGATGGAATATCCTGTAGAGAAGGATCCTTCACTGCCGCCATCCAGCGCCCGATGAGGCCTGTGCCGCTCAATCCATGAATTACGATTTTTTTGCGCGCACCGATCGGGGGCGGGTGCGCAGCAACAATGAAGACGCCGTCGCGATCGACCGGGATGCCCAGCTGGCCATCCTGGCCGATGGCATGGGGGGCTACAACGCGGGTGAAGTGGCCAGCGGCATGGCCACGACCTTCATCCGCACGGAAATGGCCCGCTGGCTGGCCCAGGCTGGAAGCACGCCCCAATCGACGGATGTGCGCCGGGCACTGGAAATCTGCGTGGAAAACGCTAATCACGCCATTCTGGGGGCGTCGCTGTCGAACCCCCAGTATGCCGGCATGGGCACCACGCTGGTGGCTGGCATCTTCCAGGGATCACGGCTGATCCTGGGGCACATCGGAGATTCACGCTGCTACCGCCTGCGCGGCGGGGTGCTGCAGCAGATCACGCGCGACCACTCTTGGCTGCAGGAACAGGTGGATGCCGGCATCCTCACGCCGCACCAGGCGGCGATCTCTTCCAACCGCAACCTGGTCACCCGCGCCCTGGGCGTGGAGCCCAACGTGCTCATGGAAGTCAATGAATTCCAGGTGGCGCCGCACGACCTGTTCCTGATGTGCTCGGACGGGCTCACGGACATGGTGTCGGATGCCGATCTGGCGGAGATGGTGCGTGCAGCCCTCCCGCTGGAGGAAAAAACCACATTGCTTATTGATACCGCCAATGCACACGGTGGTCGTGATAACGTTAGCGTACTGCTGGTACAGGCTGGCGCGGGGGGCAAGAAACGCAGCCTCATGTCCCGCCTGCTGGGCGCTGCCTGACGGTGCCGACCCCATAACAAATCTCAAATCAGGAGTGGATCATGCCCAGAATGATCGTTTCGATCGACGGCGTCGTCATCAAGGAAGTTCAGTTGACCAAGGACCGCACCACCCTTGGACGCAGGCCGTACAACGATATCGTGATCGACAACCTGGCGGTGAGCGGCGAGCACGCGATCTTCCACATGGTCGGGCATGACGTCGAGATCGAGGACCTGGGTAGCACCAATGGCACCTATGTGAATGCCAAGGCCGTCAAGCGCCAGGAACTGCGCAATGGCGATACGGTGGAAGTGGGCAAGTACAAGATCCGTTTCCTGCACGAGGCCGAGGGCGAGAATTTCGAGAAGACCATGATCTTCAAACCCGGCATGGTGCCGCCACTGGGCACGGCGTCGCGCCCTGCCGGTCTGCCGGCAGCGCCCGCGCCCGCACCGATCACGGCCGTGATCAAGGTGATGTCCGGCGCCGCCGCCGGGCGCGAGGTCTCGCTGCTCAAGGTGGTGACCACCATCGGCAAGCCGGGCGTGGCTGTTGCCTCGATCACCAAGCGCCACCACGGTTTCGTGCTGGCGCATGTGGAAGGCCCGGACATGCCGCTGCTCAACGGCTCGGCCATCGGCTTGTCGCCGGTGCCGCTCAAGCACGGCGACAAGCTGGAGCTGGCCGGCACCGAGATGCAGTTCGAGCAGACCTGACGGGGGCGCGCCGTGCCGCCCGCCTGGCTCGGCCCCCTGTCTGCCCAGCGCCGGGCGCCACCACATTGAGCCATTCTGATGCGGCCACGGACTGGTTCCTGGTTGGCGCGCCGCTGGCGCCGCATCGCCGTCACCCTGTTGCCGCTGCTGTTCGCCCTGCTGCACGTGGGCGGAGTCCTGCACCTGCAGGTGCTCGAGCGGCTGGAAAACATCATCTACGACACCCGCCTGCGCGCCACCATGCCGGGGACGACGGACGAGCGCATCACCATCGTCGACATCGACGAGCGCAGCCTGGAACGCATCGGGCAGTGGCCCTGGGGCCGTGACAAGATGGCCCGCTTCGCGGGCGAGTTGCTGGAGCGCCAACAGGTGTCCGTGCTCGGCTTCGACGTGGTTTTTGCCGAGCCCGACGGCAGTTCGGGCCTGGCCAGCCTGCAGCGACTGGCGCAGGGCCCGCTGAATGGGAATCCCGGTTTTGCCGAACAGCTGGCACGGCTGTCACCGGAGCTGGACTACGACGCCTTGTTTGCCCAGTCGCTGCAGGGTCGGCCCGTGGTGCTGGGCTACTATTTCACGAGCGACCGGGACGGACAGGCCCGGGGCGTCCTGCCCGAACCTGCGCTGCCCCTGGACCGGCTGCGTGGCAAGCCCTTGAGGGCCACCTCCTGGCAGGGCCATGGCAGCAATATCGGGGTGCTGGCTCGGGCAGCGCCTGCGGCGGGGTTTTTCAATTCCATCACCGATCCCGATGGGGTCGTGCGCTCCCTGCCGCTGCTGGCCGAGTTCCGGGGCCGCTACTACGAGTCGCTGGCTTTGGCGATGCTGCGTGTGGCGACGGGGGTGAAGGACGTGGAGCCCCTCTATGCCTCGTCGGAATTCGACCACGACGTGTTGCAGGGCATCCTGTTGCGCCAAGGCCAGCGCGGGATCCGCTTGCCGGTCGATCCCAATCTGGCAACCCTGGTGCCCTACCGCGGGCCGGGTGACGTTGCCGGCGGCTCGTTTCGCTATATCTCCGCCAGCGACGTGCTGGAAGGGCGCTTGCCGCAGGGCAGCCTGAAAGGCCAACTGGTGTTGGTGGGGTCCACGGCGCCAGGCCTGGTCGACCTGCGGGTGACACCCGTGGGGCGCACCTACCCTGGTGTGGAGACGCATGCCAATCTGCTGTCCGCCTTCCTGGACGGCGCGAACGTGCTTCAACCGGACTACGCCCCCGATTTCGATGTGCTGCAGTTGGTGGTGACAGGGCTGCTGCTGGCATTCTCATTGCCCTTGCTGACGGCGGGCTGGGCCGTGCTGCTCAGCGCCGGGGTGTTTGCCGGGCTGGTGGGGCTGAACCTCTGGCTGTACCAGTCGCATGGCCTGGTGATGCCTCTGGCGACCGCCCTGGTGCTGGCGCTGTCCGCTTTCACGCTGAACATGGTCTATGGGTACTTTGTGGAAAGCCGCTCCAAGCGGGAGCTTGCCGCCCTGTTCGGCACCTATGTGCCCCCGGAGTTGGTGGATGAGATGCTCAAGGAGCCTGAGCGCTACACCATGGATGCCATCAACCAGGAGTTGACGGTGATGTTCTGCGACATGCGCGGCTTCACGGCATTGTCCGAGCGCATGGAGCCCCTGCAACTGCAGGCCCTGCTCAACGGCGTGTTCAGCCGCCTGACCCAGATCATCCGCGGCCGTCGCCAGGGCACCATCGACAAGTACATGGGAGACTGTGTGATGGCCTTCTGGGGGGCTCCCGTGGCCACGCCCGGGCACGCCGAGTCCGCCGTGGCGGCGGCGCTGGACATGACCCGGGCGGTTGCCCAGCTCAACGAGGAGCACCGCCGCAAGGGGCTGCCGGAGATCGGCGTGGGCATCGGCCTGAACACCGGCACCATGTGCGTGGGCGACATGGGCTCGAACATCCGGCGCAGCTACACCGTGATCGGCGATGCGGTGAACCTGGGCTCCCGGCTGGAGGGGCTGTCCAAGACCTATGGCGTGACCATGGTGGTCAGCGATAGCACGCGGGCCATGGCCCCGGGCTTCATCTGGCAGGAACTGGACCGGGTGCGCGTCAAGGGCAAGGCCCAGGCCGTCGCCATCTACACGCCCGTGGGCACGGTGGCCGAGCCGCTGTCGCCCGAGCGGGAGCAGCAACTGGCCCTGTGGCACCAGTTTCTTGGCGCCTACCGGGCCCAGGAATGGGATGCATCTGCCCTGCTTTTGCGGAATTTGCACGCATCGGAACCTGGAAACATCCTGTATTCGCTGTACGCGGGCCGCATTCAGGCCCTGCGGGTGTTACCCTTCCAGCCGGATTGGGACGGTGCCACCCAATTCGACACCAAGTAGGACAATGGCCGCAAGCTGCACCGACAAAAACCCAAGAGACGACAGCAAACAGGACTGCATGACATGAAGGTTCGCGTACTGGGGTGCTCCGGGGCCATTGCCAAAGACTGCCGGACCACCTCGTTCCTGGTCAACGACAACATCCTCATCGATGCGGGGACGGGGGTGGGCGATCTGACGCTGGACGAAATGCGCCGCATCGACCACGTGTTCCTCACGCATTCGCACCTGGACCATATCGCGGCGCTGCCGTTGATGCTCGATGCGGTCTCTTCCTTGCGCAGCAGCCCGGTGCAGGTCCATGCGCTGCCCGGCACCATTGCCGCCCTGCAGGCGCATGTGTTCAACAACGTCATCTGGCCGGATTTCAGCAGCATCCCCACTTCCGACCAGCCCTTCCTGCAGTACCAGACCATCGCGGTGGGCGAACGTCTACAGGTCGAAGGCATGCACCTGGAGGTGCTGCCCGCCGTGCACACGGTGCCTGCCGTGGGCTACGCAGTGGCGGGCAGCACGGGATGGTGGGTGTTCAGCGGTGACACTGGCCGCAACCCGGATTTCTGGACGCGCGTCAACTCCCTGCCCGTTGCCATGCTCGTCATCGAGACGGCCTTCAGCAATCGCGAAACCTCCCTGGCCCAGCGCAGCCTGCACCTGTCGCCCCACACCCTGGCCCAGGAACTGGCGCAGCTGACCCCCGGCAAGCGCTGCCCCATCTACATCACCCACACCAAGCCCTCCGAGACCGAACTCATCATGGAGGAGATCCGCCGCTTCGACCAAAGCGCGGGTACCCTGGGCGCCGCCCCGCATGACATTTATTGGCTCAAGGCCGGGGACGAGTTCGTGTTCTGACCACTGTGTTGCAGTTGGTGACGTTCGTGGCACGACAAAAATGTCGCGACAGGGCCCTTGTAGGTGTCCGGGAAACACTTCGAGGACAATTGACCCATTTGGGGGAGGGGCTCAGGCTCTTCCCCCTGGTTTTTGAGGTTGGCACGGAACCTGCTCAGGTTGAAGCAGCCTGGAGAAATTTTCGACAGGTGTTCACTTGCAACCGACTCCCAGGAGAATTTATATGAAGCGTTCCATGCAAAAGGGCTTTACCCTGATTGAATTGATGATCGTTGTGGCGATTATCGGTATTCTGGCTGCGGTGGCTCTGCCCGCATACCAAGATTACACCGTGCGTGCAAAAATTTCTGAAGCGGTTATTGCTGGCTCGTCTGCTAAAGGTGTTTTGAGCGAAGCGTTCCAATCCGACGGGATCACAGGCCTGGATACGGCCTCCATTGCCATCAATGCGACACCATTTGCTCAAAAGGCATCTAAGTATGTGGTGAACTACTGCGTTGGTGCTGCGGCAACTACTCCAACGGCAGCTGACTGCACTGCATTCACTGCAGGTTCGACCAATTGGGTCATCTCTGTTGCAATTGCTGCTACTGCTGGTAATGGTATTCCAACGACCCTCAATGGTAACACCATTGTCTTTTCGCCTAACGTTCAACGCGTAACTCCTGTTGCAACGTCCGTTGGCGCAATTGATTGGGCTTGTGCTGGCCTCACCAATGCAGCTGCGACCGCTCGCCTGTTGGGCAATGCTGTGGTTGGCACATTGCCTTCGAAGTACGCTCCTTCTGAGTGCCGCTAAGTTGTAAGCCAAGAAAAAAAGGGCGCCTTGGCGCTCTTTTTTTCGAAAAATTTCGGATTTTGTTGAACTATGCAAGCTCAACAGCGTGTGCGATCGGCCCTGAGAGCTGCAGGCATTCATTTTATATTTAGTATTGTTGTTGCGGTCGTATGTGCTGCAGTAGTGTTCTGGTTGTGGTATCCATTTCCTTATCGTGAGCTATCCGGCGGGCGGGAGCTGTTTTTGCTTGTTGTCGCTGTAGATGTGGTTTGTGGACCTTTGCTAACTTCGGTGGTTTATACACCGCTGAAACCAAAGGCTGAATTGTGGCGAGATCTTGGCTTCATTGTTTTTATTCAGCTCGGCGCTCTGACATATGGCGTATGGACTGTTTGGGATGCCCGGCCCTTGTTTTTGGTCCTTGAAGTAGATAGGTTCAAGGTTATTGCCGCACCAGCGCTGGAGAGTGATGCAGTGGGATCGCTTCCCCCGGACATGAGACCGAAGTTTTGGCAAGGACCTGCGGTGGTTGCGATCAGAAGGCCAAAAGATCTCGAAGAAAAGAATAAGGTCATGTTCGGAGTGCTGAGTGGCGGACGAGACTACGCTGAAAGACCTGAGTTTTATATTCCGTACAAAGATGAGGCAGCGCGTGGTGCGCTAAATCGGGCGATCCCCTTGTCGGTCTTTTTGCAAAAATTCCAAGAAAAGAGCGGGGAAATTGAACTGATATCCAAAAAATCAGGAATTGAGATCAAGGATCTCAATTATTTACCTGTAACGGGTCGCCAAGACTGGATTGCTGTACTCGACGGAAGTGCAAATATTGTCGGCTTTGTCAAGGGCGACGGATTTTAACGGGTAGGGTGGGGTCTGGCGCGTAATTGAATTGGCGGAATTTCTCTATGGATCAGTTGAAGGATAATCTACCATGACGTGCTTCATTCAAAAGGGTTTTACTTTGATTGAATTGATGATCGTTGTTGCGATTATCGGAATTCTTGCGGCAGTTGCCTTGCCCGCGTACCAAGATTACACTGTCCGCGCAAAAATTAGCGAAGCCATTCTCGCTGGATCTGCTGCAAAAACTGTATTGAGTGAGGCTTATCTATCGGATAGCGTGACCGGTTTGGATGCTGCTGCAGTTGCCATCAATGCAATTCCGTTTGCACAAAAAGCGTCAAAATATGTGATCAATTACTGTGTTGGTTCAGGCACTGTGGCTCCAACTGCGGCCAACTGCGTTGCCGGTGCTTCACCTTGGGTAATTTCTGTGGCGATTGCCGCCACTGCCGGAAATGGTATCCCAACTTCTTTGGATGGGAATTTCATCAACTTTTCTCCCAATGCTGCAAATGCAATTCCTGTTTCAAATGCCGTCGGTGCAATTGACTGGGCCTGTGCAGGATTGACCAATGCTTCTGCTACTGCGAGAGGATTGGGGAACCGCGTGGCCGGAAATCTACCATCGAAATATGCGCCCGCTGAGTGCCGATGAGTTGATCGGCAAATCCTGACTCTTGCGTCATGGCCGGGCGCTGGTGCTTGATAGGGAATACCCAGACTTTCCCCCTTGCTTCTCCACCACCCGCACCCCCTCCACCACCATCCCCCGGTCCACCGCCTTGCACATGTCGTAAATGGTCAGCAAGGCAACCTGCACCGCCGTCAGCGCTTCCATCTCGACGCCTGTCGGCCCCACGGTTTCCACCGTGGCCGTGCAGGTTATCCCCGTCGCCCCCGGGTGCTGGACGCCAGCCACTTCAAACTCCACCGCCACCCTTGTCAGCGCCAGTGGATGGCACAGTGGAATCAGATCACTCGTCTTCTTCGCGGCCTGGATGCCGGCAATCCGTGCGATGCCCAGCACGTCGCCTTTCTTCGCGGTGCCGGCCTCGATGATGGCCAGCGTGGCTGGCTGCATCTCGATGCGGCCGGTGGCGATGGCGACGCGGTGGGTCGCGGGTTTTGCGCCCACGTCCACCATGTGGGCCTGGCCCTGGGCGTCGAAATGGGTAAGGGTTGGCGGGGTGGTGGGGTCGGGCTTGGACATGGGAAGCTGGTTGCTGGGGCGGCTATGGCGGGGGGGGGCTGGCAATTTCTTGGTAACTAGTTGAATCGCCGGGGAAACACTGGAGTGTCAGGGCATCATACGGTCCATGTGGAAAATCCCAAGCAGGGCGGCTCTCCCCGACATCAACCACTGGAGGCACACGCGCGCGGTGCTGGCACCGCTGGTGCTCGCCCTGGCCAGCGCGGCCGTTCTGGTTCTTCTTCCTGTGCGCCTGGCGCATGCGCAGCTACCCACCCTGGGCGACGGCAGCGAGCTGACCACCAGCGGCGAGCGGCGCCTGGGCGACCGCATCATCCGCGAGCTGTACCGCGACCCCGATTACATCGACGATGCCGTGCTCTCCGAGTACGTCCAGGGTCTGTGGCTGCCGCTCATGGACGCCGCGCGCAAGCGCGGGGAGCTCTCGCCGGAGCTGGACGAGCGCTTTGCCTGGGAGATCCTGCTCGGGCGTGACCGCACGGTGAATGCCTTTGCTCTGCCGGGTGGCTACCTGGGCGTGCACCTGGGGCTTATCGGCGTGGTGACTTCGCGTGACGAGCTGGCATCGGTGCTGGCGCACGAGCTCAGCCACGTCACCCAGCGCCATATCTCGCGGCTGATCGCGCAGCAGAGCAAGCAGACGCCCCTGCTGCTGGGCGCCATGATCCTCGGGGCCCTGGCGGCGAGCAAGAACCCGGGTGCGGCGCAGGCCATGGTGGTGGGCGGCCAGGCGCTGGCCATGCAGAACCAGCTCAACTTTTCTCGCGACATGGAGCGCGAGGCCGACCGCATCGGCTATGGCCTCATGGAGCCCGCAGGCTTCGCACCGCAGGGTTTTGTCAGCATGTTCGACAAGCTGCAGCAGGCCAACCGCATCAACGACAACGGCAGCTGGCCCTACCTGCGCAGCCACCCGCTGACCACCCAGCGCATGGCCGACATGCAGTCGCGGCTGCCGCCCGGCAAGGCACAGCAGCCCGGCCCTGCCTCCACGCAGGAACATGCCATGGCCTCCGCGCGGGCGCGGGTGCTCTCCAACCCGGGGGTGGACACCTTGCGCCAGTGGATCGCCGAGCCGGGCAGTACCGGCTTTACCAGCCAGAGCGGGTCGCGCAAGGCCGCCATCCTCTATGCGTCGGCCCTGGGCAGCAGCCAGTTGCGTGATGCCAAGGCGGCGCGCGCGACCTGGGCGCTGCTGGAGGCGCAGGTGCGTGGCGACATGCCGGCCCAGCGGCTGGCGCAGCTGCTCAAGGCAGAAATCGAATTCGCCGCCGGCGATGCCGACGCGGCGCTGGCTGCGCTGCCCGCCGGGGCCAATGACCACCGGCCGGAGTTGCTGCTGCGCACCCGCGCGCTGCTCAAGGCCGGGCGCTCGGGCGAGGTGATCGGTGCACTGCAGACCTGGAGCGCCAACCACCCGCGGGATGCCACCGTATGGCAATTGCTGGCCACGGTGTGGCAGGCCAACGGCCAGCCGCTGCGCGCCGTCCGCGCCGAGGCCGAAGCGCACGCCACGCGCTACGACTATGCCGCTGCGGTGGACCGTTTCAAGGCCGGGCAGGACCTGGCCCGGCGCAGCGGGGCATCGGCGGACCACTTCGAGGCGTCCATCATCGACACCCGGCTCAAGGCCGTGGAGTCACTTCTTCGTGAACAGACCGCCGAGCGCTGATTCGATCACCACGCCCAGCACCGAATAGATCAGCGAGCCGATCAGCGCGGCGGCAAAGCCCGTCACCTGGAAGCCGTCGAGCACGCTGGCGGCCGCCCAGAACATGAGCGCGTTGATGACAAAAAGGAACAGCCCGACCGTCACGATGGTCACGGGCAAGGTCAGCACCACGAGGATGGGGCGCAGAACCACGTTGAACAGGCCGATCACGAAGGCCGCGATCAGTGCCGACGGAAAGCTCTGCACCACCACACCGCTGTAGACATAGGCCACGAACAGCAGCGATGCAGCGCTGAGCAGCCATTTCAGAAGAAGTCGGATCATGGCCACAGGATAGCATTGGCCTGTGGCAAAAGGAGGGGCACCGGCGGGCCGGCCCCCGTGCCTTGCAAGCGGTGTATTTACTCGGTGCCCAGCACCATCAGCAAGCCCACGCTGGCAAACAGGCTGCTCAGCGTGCCTGGCAGCGACCAGCGCCCGCCGGCCGGCACCGTGGCGCCGGTATCGGGGGCCGCCACATCCAGCTTGGGTCGGCGCGCATCCACCACCTGGGCCTTGGTGCTGCCCATGTCGGCTTGCAGCTTGTCCGTCAATTCCGGCAGCGGGCCCTTGGCCAGCACCGTGGTGACCTGGTCGGGGTGGACTCTGAGGCTGGGAACCACCTGGGCAAACAGCTTGTCGGCCCACTTGGCGCGCCAGTTCTCACGCGCGCTGTGGCTCACCCACTTGCTGATGCGATGGGTCATGCGTGGCGCGCACGCCACCAGCACCCAGTGCGTATTGCCTGCCGAACCACGCGCAAACAGGGGCGCGAGGATCTGCTGCGCATGGGCTGCGTCGTCCACGTACACGATGACTTTGTCCATTTGGGAAGCTCCCTTGTCAGTGGCTGCCAACGGGGCGCTCGGCGAGCGCCCCGCGGTCAGCCCACGGGGTCATTGAAAATCGCTCAACCGTGTTCCACGGGGGTCGCGGGGGCACGGCGTGCCAGGATCATCTTGCCCAGCGCCAGAACCAGCAGGGCACCTGCCACGCTCGCACCATAGCGGATCACGTCGGTTTGCGGGATCTTGAGCATCCACTGCCACTTGTCAGGATTGGAGAACACCGGGTCGGTCACCAGCATGCCGCCGGCAATCCAGCCCAGCAGCATGCCACCCAGCGTGATGATGAATGGGAAGCGCTCCATCAGCTTGATGACCAGCTGGCTGCCCCAGACGATGATCGGAATCGAGATCAGGAGACCCAGCACCACCAGCAGGAACTGGTGCTCGCCCGCGTTCTGTGCGGCGCCAGCGATGGCGATCACGTTGTCCACGCTCATCACCAGGTCGGCCACGATGATGGTCTTGATGGCGGCCAGCAGCTTGTCGCTGCCTGCCACTTCGCCATGGCCGTCCTCATCGGGGGCCAGCAGCTTGACGCCGATCCACACCAGCAGGACCGCGCCCACGAACTTGAGGAAGGGCAGCGCCAGCAAGGTCATCGCAAAGGCGATCAGGATCACGCGCAGAACGATGGCGCCGGCCGTGCCCCAGATGATGCCCTTGGTACGCTGGGCGGGGGGCAGCTTGCGGCAGGCCAGGGCAATGACCACCGCATTGTCGCCACCCAGCAGGATGTCGATGATGATGATCTGTCCCAGCGCGAGCCAGAATTCGGGCGAAGCCAAAAAGTCCATAAATTCCTCAATATCAGTGGGCAAAAGGAGGGCTTGGCGCCAATGTAGCGCCAAGTCCACCTGGGGGATAGAGGGCCTGCGGTCGGAGGATCAAGGGCTCGCCCGCGTTGCGCGGGTGGTTCGAAAATCGGGAAGGCAGCCTTGATCAGCCCACAGAAGGGCCCATCAAAGGTCTTGCTCGATCCAGCGCCCTGTTTGCGCGCTGGACCCGGACTGCCGGAAGCGATGCTTCGTACTGACGACAGGCCGATGCCACACGCGGGCAGTGCCCCTGCAGGGCGCGCTGTACATGCGTGGCGGGAGCTACTCCCCTTCGAAGCCGCAATTGGACCATCGCCCGGCCCTGAACGCAAGCCCCGCGGAGCGCGCAGAGCGCCTATCCAAGGGATAACGAGCACATGCAGCGGTGCATTTCAACATGCCGTTTTTTGCCTTTGCAGTGTGACAAAACCGTGACTATCATGTGTTTCGCCATGCACCTGCGCCATGTCCGCAGGCCGCATTCCCCTCCTGCTCTTCACTGGACCGAGGACCTGTACCCCATGACCATCTCCACCACCGGGCGCCGCTGGCAGCTCGCCCTGCTCAGTGCCACTGCCGTGGCTGCACTGCTTGCTGCCTGCGGAGGCAGTGACGACACCCCCGTCGCCGAGCCCGTGGAGCAGTACGTACCGCCCGAGCCGCCCTCGGGCTACACGCCCAAGACCATCGCCTATGCCAACAAGGACATGGTCGCCGCGGCCAACCCGTTGGCCGTGCAGGCCGGTACGGCCATCCTGGCCAAGGGCGGCAGTGCCATCGACGCGGCCATTGCCGTGCAACTGGTGCTCAACCTGGTGGAGCCGCAATCCTCGGGCATCGGCGGCGGTGCCTTCATGTTGCATTTCGACAAGGGCGCCAACCGCCTGCTGGCCTATGACGGCCGCGAAACCGCGCCCCTGGCCGCCACGCCCAACCTGTTCATCGGTGCCGATGGCAACCCGCTGGCCTTCCTGACCGCCGTGGACGGTGGCCTGTCGGTCGGCACACCCGGTGTCTTGCGCATGCTCGAAGCCGCACACAAGGCGCACGGCAAACTGCCCTGGAAGGACCTGTTCGATCCCGCCATCAAGCTCAGCGAAGACGGCTTTGCGATTTCCGAGCGCATGAGCGTTTCCATCGCCGGCTCCGCCGCGCGCATCAAGGCCCAGGGCGAGCCCGGGGCCAGCTACTTCCTGCGGGCCGACGGCACGGCCAAGCCCACCGGCACCCTGCTCAAGAACCCCGAACTGGCTGCGACGCTGCGCACCATTGCCGCCGGCGGCGCGGATGCGTTCTACAAGGGCGCCATCGCGGCCGACATCGTGGCCAAGGTCACGGGCCACCCGACCAACCCCGGCAAACTCGCGCTGGCCGACCTGAACAACTACACCGCCAAGGTGCGCGAGCCCGTGTGCGGCGTGTACCGCACCAAGTACCGTGTCTGCGGCATGCCGGCACCGAGCTCGGGCGGCATCGCCGTGCTGCAGACCCTAGGCATGCTCGAAAGCTTCGACCTCGCGGCGATGAAGCCAAATACGCTCGACTCCGTGCACGTGGTCTCCGAGGCCTACCGCCTGGCCTATGCTGACCGCGCCCTGTATGTGGCCGACCCCGACTTCGTGGCCGTGCCCCAGGCCGGCCTGGTCAATGCCGACTACCTCAAGGGCCGTGCGCGCCTGATCGACATGCAGCGCAGCATCGGCACGCCGGTGGCCGGCACGCCACCCGGCGTGGTCGCCGCACGCGGGGCCGACAGCTCGCTGAGCCTGCCCTCGACCACCCACCTGTCCATCGTCGATGCCTCGGGCAACGCCGTATCGATGACCACCACCATCGAGAACGGCTTCGGCAGCCTGCAGATGGTGCGCGGCTTCCTCTTGAACAACCAGCTCACCGACTTCTCGTTCACCGCCACCGACGCGGCCGGCAAGGCCATCGCCAACAGCGTGCAGCCCGGCAAGCGGCCACGCAGCTCCATGGCGCCGACCATCATCTTCAACGCCGCCACCGGCGACTTCGAAGGCGCCATCGGCTCGCCCGGCGGCAGCGCCATCATCCAGTACACCGCCAAGAGCATCCTGGGCATGACCGACTGGGGGCTGAACGTGCAGCAGGCGATCAACCTGCCCAACTTCGGCGCGCAGACCAATGCCACCACCTCGATCGAGAAGGGCTCGGTCATCGACACGGCCGCCATCCGCGACGGCCTCAGGGCGCGCGGCCATACCGTGGCGCAGACCGACACCTTCGCCAGCGGCCTGCACGGCGTGACGTTCAACGGCGTGCGCGCCAACGGCACTCCCGGCCTGCTCTCGCGCAACCCCGCAGCGGGTACTTACGCTGGGGGCGCCGATCCGCGCCGTGAAGGCATCGCGCTGGGCAACAACTGAGTAACCCCCTTGCCCGCATGCCGGGCAATGCCGGTTATCCTCCGGGCCCCCGCCGGGCAGAAGCTGGCGGGGGCCATTTTTTTGCCATGCCCTCTTCCCGCATCCACATCACCGACATCGAGGCCGCCATCAACCACTGGCGCCAGCGCTTGCCCTCGCCCGACGGCTTCACCCTGGCGCCTGCCACCCGCGCCCTGGCCAAGGTGTATGCGCTGATGGTGTACCGGCATGCGGACGAGATCGATGAAGCAGATTTCCCCGAGGAGGCGCTGGCGGCCTGGCAGGGCTGGTACGAGACCACGCCCGATACCCCGTGCATCGCCATCTGCTCCACCAGCCAGGGCGACGACCAGTGCAAGGGCTGCGGTCGCAGTTTCGAAGAAGTGCAGCACTGGCTCGCCTACACCCCTGCCGAGAAGCGCAGCGTGTGGCGCCGCATCACGCTCGAGCATTCGGCATGGCGCTTCAACCGCTATGCCGAGCGGGCCGCAGAAGGACCATCCGCCGGACCACTGCAGGTGCCGGTGGCACAAGCCTGAGGTCCAGGCCGCCGGGGCCACTGTACGCCGCGCGCCCAAACCGGTATGGTGGGGCCATGCTGCGACTGACCCAGGCCCCCAACATCGCGATTGCCACGCTCTGGGCCGACATCCTGTGCGAGGCCGGCATGACCGCCTCGGTGCAGCGGCAGTACCTGGGCGCTGCCGCGGGCCACCTGCCGCCTGACCAGTGCCTGCCCGAGATCTGGCTCGAATACGACGAGCACGCCAGCCGCGCGCGCACCCTGCTCGACGATTTGCAGAACATTCCGCAGCGCCATTGGGTCTGCCGTTGCGGTGAAACGGTGGAGGGGGGCTTCGAGCAGTGCTGGCACTGCGGGGCCCTCATGCCGCTGGATTGACCGGACCCATCACGGCCGTCGGGCAGCAGCGGTGCCTGCGGTTTTTCAGCTGCGCGGGAGGCTTACTTCCAGCGCACCGGCTCCACGACCACGCTGCCCAGGTTGCTGCTCAGGGTGAGTGCGTTCTCCTGCACCGTGGCCTGCAGCTGCATGCTGCGCTCGGCCAGAGCCGCCAGGGCCTGCGAGGCCTCGGTCGGTATGCGCCAGACCTGCAGTTTTTCCAGGCGCGAGAGCTTGGTCTCGATGCCCTTCCACCAGATTTCGGCCGCATGGTTGAAGCAGTACACGACCACGCTGTCGGCCTTGCTGCAGGCCTTGGTCAGCGGCTTGTCCTCGGGCTGGCCGACCTCGATCCAGACGCGCTTCCTGCCCGTGAAGTCGGTCAGCGAGGCGTCCGGATCGTCCGGGTCCGACAGTCCCGCGCCAAAGGCCAGCGTGCCGTCGCCGTTGCAGACGTCGTTGAGGTCGTGCGCATGGATGGCCAGCGCCGCCAGGCGCACCATCATGCGCTCATCGGTCTCGCTCGGGTGCCGTGCCAGCGTCAGCGCGTGGTCCGCGTAGTAGCCGTGGTCGATGTCGGCGATCTGCAGATGCGCCTTGAAGATGGTGGATTTGATGGCCATGCGGTCTCACTGAACAACAATTGACCGCTGCCTTTGCCTGGGTGCAGGCAACAGAGGCCGTGAAAAAAGAAATCACCATGCGCCACAGAGCGCAGGTGATTGGGGTCGCGAGCGTGCCGGGCCTGGGGCCGTGCACGCAGCACAGCGGGCCCGGGCGGGGCTCGGCAGAAAAAGCGACTATGCCCGGCGGGCCAATGCGGCGGCCTTGCCGGTGTAGCTGCCCGGTGTCATGGCCAGTAGCCGGTCCTTTTCCTCCTGCGGGATCTCCAGCGAACGGATCAGACCGTGCAGCGCCTCGGCCGTCACCGTCTTGCCACGCGTGACTTCCTTGAGCTTCTCGTAGGCGCCCTGCACGCCAAAGCGGCGCATCACCGTCTGGATGGGCTCGGCCAGCACTTCCCAGGCGGCATCCAGGTCCTCGGCCAGGGCTTCTTCGTTGAGTTCGAGCTTGTTCAGGCCGGTCAGCAGCGAGGCATAGGCCAGTGCTGCATAGCCCAGGGCCACGCCCATGTTGCGCAGCACCGTGCTGTCGGTCAGGTCCCGCTGCCAGCGGCTGATCGGCAGCTTCTCCGACAGATGGCGCAGCAGCGCATTGGCCAGGCCCAGGTTGCCTTCGGCATTCTCGAAGTCGATGGGGTTGACCTTGTGCGGCATGGTGCTGGAGCCGATCTCGCCGGCCTTCAGGCGCTGCTTGAAATAGCCCAGGCTCACATAGCCCCAGATGTCGCGCGACAGGTCGACGAGGATGGTGTTGGCACGCGCCACGGCATCGAACAGCTCGGCCATGTAGTCGTGCGGCTCGATCTGGATGCTGTAGGGCTGGAAGGTCAGGCCCAGGCCCAGGGGCTCGGGCGTCTCGATGACCTTCTTGCTGAAGGTTTCCCAGTCGAAGTCGGGCCAGGCCGACATGTGGGCGTTGTAGTTGCCCACGGCGCCGTTCATCTTGCCCAGGATCTTCACCGCCGCGATGCGGTCGCAGGCGGCCTGCAGGCGCACCACCACGTTGGCCATTTCCTTGCCCACCGTGGTGGGGCTCGCGGTCTGGCCGTGCGTGCGGCTGAGCATGGGCACGTCGGCATAGGCATGCGCCATCTCGCGCAGCTTGAGCACCACGCGGTCCAGGCCCGGCAGCACGACCTGGTCGCGGCCCGAACGCAGCTGCAGTGCGTGGCTGGTGTTGTTGATGTCTTCGCTGGTGCAGGCAAAGTGCACGAACTCGGCGGCCTTCTCCAGCTCGGGGCGCGCCTCGAACTTGCTCTTGATCCAGTACTCCACGGCCTTCACGTCGTGGTTGGTGGTCTTCTCGATGTCCTTGATGGCGGCCGAATCGGCCTCCGAGAAGTTCTTCACCAGGCCCAGCAGGTAGGCGCGCGCGCCCGTGGTCAGCGGCTTGAATTCGGCAAAGCCTGCGTCCGACAGCGCGATGAACCACGCCACTTCCACCTGCACGCGCCGGTGCATGTAGCCGTGCTCGCTCATGATCGGGCGCAGCGCTGCGAGTTTGTTGGAATAGCGGCCGTCGAGCGGCGACAGGGCGGTGATGGTGGACAGGCTCATGGACCCGGATTGTAGGCGCCACGCGCGGGAAAACCCCGATCCGGGCCATTGGAGGGCCGTCCGGCCGGTGACATCGGCCTGCCTCGACGGGCTGGATGCAAGTGTTGCAAATCCGCACCAAATGTGCACACACGCCGGCCGTTGGCCCGTGTGCGGGCGCCGCTCGGACCGTTGTCACCCATTTGCGGGGGCATGCCGGGCCGGTCCCCCGGGCGCCAGCCGATAGAATCGGTCGCGTACCCGTACCGTTGTCACGCATCCCGCGCACTGGAAGAAATCTCGCCATGAAATTGATCGGAGCCTCCGCCAGCCCTTATGTACGCAAGGTGCGCGTCGTCATGGCCGAGAAGAAGCTCGACTACCAGTTCGTGCAGGAAAACGTCTGGGCCGACGACACGACGATTGCCACCTCCAACCCGCTGGGCAAGGTGCCCTGCCTGGTGATGGAAGGCGGCGAAGCCGTCTTCGACTCGCGCGTGATCGTCGAGTACCTGGACACGCTGTCGCCTGTGGGCAAGCTCATCCCCAGCCAGGGCCGCGAGCGCGCCGAGGTCAAGACCTGGGAAGCCCTGGCCGATGGAGTGGTGGACGCTGCCATCCTGGCCCGCCTCGAAGCCACCTGGGCCCACCGCAAGGACGGCGAGCGCAGCCAGGCCTGGATCGACCGCCAGATGCGCAAGGTCAACGACAGCCTCAAGTCCATGAGCCAGGGCCTGGGCGACAAGCCCTACTGCAGCGGCATCCACCTGAGCCTGTCGGACATCGCCGTGGGCTGTGCCCTGGGCTGGCTCGAGTTCCGCTTTCCCGAGATCGCCTGGCGCAGCGAATACCCCAACCTGGGCAAGCTGCTGGACAAGCTCATGCTGCGCCCGAGCTTCGCGGACACCAAGCCCGCCTGATCGCACTGGCAGGGCCGGCCCTTGCCGTATGCTTGGCGCATATGGACGAAACGGTTCAAAACACCCCGCCTTCCGCCGGTGACAGCCGCCCGGCGCGGCAGCGCGCTGCGCGCGAGGCCGCGGCCACGCCCGGTGCCGAGCGCGTGCGCGTGAACGACCCCGACCGCACCATGGCCAACATCCTGCAGGTGGCCACGGCCGAGTTCGCGGACAAGGGCCTGGCCGGCGCGCGCATCGACGAGATCGCGGCGCTCACCAGCACCAGCAAGCGCATGATCTACTACTATTTTGGTAGCAAGGAAGGGTTGTACGTGCGGGTGCTCGAAGAAGCCTACCGCCGCATCCGGCAGATCGAATCGGACCTGCACCTGGAAGACCTGGCGCCCGAGCAGGCCCTGCGCACCCTGGTCGGCTTCACCTTCGATTACCAGCTGGCCAACCCCGACTTCATCCGCCTGGTGATGAACGAGAACATGCACCGGGGCGAGTACATCAGCCGCTCCACGACCATCCAGGAGCTCAACATCCCGGTCATCCATGCGGTGCACAAGGTCTACCAGCGCGGCGTGGCCGCCGGGGTCTTTCGCCCCGACGTGGACCCGGTCGATCTGCACATGTCGATCTCGGCGCTGTGCTTCTTCAACGTCTCCAACCGCCACACCTTCGGCGCCATCTTCAAGCGCACGCTCGATGCGCCCGCCGCCATGGCCGAGCGCCGCGCATCCATCGTCGAGATGATCGTGCGCTTCCTGCGGCCGTAGCAGGTACATCCCCCTGAGTCGCTTCGCGCCTTCCCCCTTCTCTCGAATGGCTGCGCCATTCGGGAAGGGGGAC
>NZ_AKJX01000266.1 GCF_000276605.1 Acidovorax sp. CF316
GGCAGCCGGGCCCGCAGCCAGTGCCACCGGTGCAGGCGCCACATGGCGCCCGACGAAGGTGCCCGCCGCGCCCAGGGCCACGATCAGCTGGGCATCGATCAGTGCCTCGTACGCCGCACGCACCGTGCCGCGCGCCACGCCCAGCTGCGAGGCCAGGTCGCGCCAGGACGGCAGGCGCGCACCCGGGGCCAGCCGCCCCTGGGCAATGGCCGCATGCAGCGCCTTGCGGATCTGCTCCGTGACCGGCTCGCGCGCGCTGCGGTCCACCGCCAGGTGCAGCGTGGCGGGCGTGGAGGCAGGAGAACCAGGAGCGGGAGATTCCATGGAACAGGGCGTGCGTTCAAAGGCGGCAGCAAAAGGCAGTCCCGAGGATCATGCCCATGATTGCCGCCCCGCGCCGCGGCCGGTGAATGTGGCGGAATGCCGACGCCCAAGGGCGAGACAGTGGCAAAGCGGCCAAGGCCCCTTCACAATCCGCGCATCGACCAGGACGGCCCACAAGGCATGGTCCCTGGCGTTTTTTCATCGGGCACCCGCCCGGCTCCTTTTCTTTTCATCCTTCCATGAAATCTGTTTCGATGCTGCGCCACGTGGCGCTGATGGCGGCGCTGTTGCTGGCCAACGCCCCCGCCTGGGCCGAAGACACGCTGGCGCGCATTGCCAGCTCGGGCGAGCTGCGCCTGGGCCACCGCGAAAAATCGCTGCCCTTCTCGTACAAGGACGCCAGCAGCGGCAAGGTGCAGGGCTACACCGTGGACATCTGCCTGCAGATCTTCGAGGAGATCAAGAAGGAGCTGAAGCGCCCGGACCTGAAGCTCAAGTACCTGCTGGTGGACGGCAAGAACCGCATCAGCGACGTGAAGGACAACGTGGTGGACCTGGAGTGCGGCGGCACGGCCAACACCGCGGCACGGCAAAAGGAGATTTCCTTCAGCCACCACATCTTCGTCGCCTCCTCGGCCTTCCTGGTGCGCAAGAATTCGGGCATCAAGACGCTCGACGACCTGCAGAACAAGAAGATCGCCGTGCAGGGCAAGACCACCAACGAAAACCTGCTCAAGGCCAACGAGCGCACCTTCAACCGCAAGTTCAACTACGTGGCGGTGGACAGCACGCTGGACGCGGTGAACGCACTGGCCAAGGGCGAGGCCGACGCCGCCTTTGCCGACGACGCCGGCATCTGGATCCCGCTCACGCGCCTGGGCAAGTCCATGGACGACTACCTGTTCCTGGAAAAGCGCCTCTCGGTGGAGCCCTACAGCATCGGCCTGCGCCGCGAAGACCCCAAGTTCAAGGAGCTGGTGGACCGCGTCACGCGCCGCATGATCCAGGGGGGCGAGATGCTGACGCTGTACAAGCGCTGGTTCAGCTCGGACCAGGGCACCCTGCCGATGAGCATCTTCATGAAGGAAGCGCTGCGCCGGCCCAGCGACATCGGGGTCGAGCAGATCGCGTTCTGAGCCCCTGCGAACGGCAAGGGGCTTGACCTGCATCAAGACGACCCCTTTCGCTTCCTGAAATCCAGCCGAATTCCCGTCGGTGATGGACCGTAGTCGTTTTATAGTCGATAGTAATAATTTGTAGCTATTGCATGACGACGACAGACCCTCTCATGGCTGCTGGCCTGGATGGTACCGACAGCCCCCACTACCTGCGCGCGCTGACCGACATGGCCGACGAGCGCACGGTGGTGGCGGGCGCCGCCATCTACACCGACAACGGCATCAAGCTGGTGGAAAAGGGCGCGCGCATCGACAGCCGCCTGTACGACCGCTTGGTGCAGCACAAGCTGCGCGAGCCCATCGACAAGCACCTGACCATCGACAACCCCGTGACCGTGGAGGTCCTGATTGCCACCGGCCAGGAGTTGGCGGCGCAGGATGTCCTGGTCAATCTGCTGGCCGAGGCCATCGGGTCCGCCGTGCGCCTGCTGGCCCCGCTGCGCTCCCTGCCGCTGCCCGGGCCCGTGGCCTGCAAGCTCACGGTGATGCGTGACAAGCGGCCCGAGCTGTACCAGCACAGCCTGCGCATGATGATGGTGGCCGTGTTCCTGGGCCTCAAAGCCGGCATGCCCGAGCGCGATTGCGCCACGCTGGCCGCTGCCGCCCTGCTGCATGACCTGGGCGTGCTGCACATGGACCCGGCCTGGAACGACCCCGATTTCAAGGCGGTGGGCGTGCAGCGCAAGCACCTGGTGGCGCACCCGATCACCGGCATGCTCATGGTGCGCGACACCAACGCCTACCCCAAAGCGGCCGAGACCGCCGTGCTGGAACACCACGAGCGCATGGACGGCAGCGGCTACCCGCGCGGCCTGGCGGGGGCCGACATCTCGCCCATGGGCCGCATCCTGATGCTGGCCGAAGTGGTGGCCGCCTTCTTCGAGAAATACGACGACATGCCGGCACAGCGCCTGTCGCTGGTGCTGCGGCTGAACCACCGCAAGTTCCCGTCTGCGCTGGTGGGGCACATCCTCCCGCTGCTGCAGGAAGAGGTGGCACGCGAATCGGCGCTGATGCCGCTGGGCAACGATGCCCCGCGCCAGGCCGAGCTGCTGGCCGACGCCTTCATCAAATGGGACGAACTCAAGACCGCCCTGCCTCCGGCCCTGCTCAAGGCCATGCCCCCCTCCAGCGCCTTCGCGTTTGCCGATGCGCGGCTGATGGCGCTGCAGAAGGCCCTGGTCGAGGCCGGCTCCCACCCGCAGCACCAGGCCGACCTGATGGCCCAGCTGCAGGGCGACGCCATGGGCCTGGCCGAGGTGGCTCTGGTGGGACGCGAAGCGATTTTCCAGCTGCAGAGCGTGCTCAATGCCTGCCACCGCCGCTGGCCCGACCTCGCCCAGCGCGCCACGCCGGGCGACACAGCCGTGGCCAACTGGTGCGACTGGGCTGCCGAGCGGCTGTAAGCCGCATCAAAAAGCATAGCTGCCCATCCTTTGTGACAGGCGGCTGACTGCCCCACAGGCAAATCCCGCCCGCCACCGGGTGGGGGCCCGGACATGGGACAATCGCCCCCCATGACACCGCAGCAGTACGTACAACAAAAAGCCGTCGCCTCAGGAAGCAGCTTCTACTACGCCTTCCTGTTCCTGCCGGCGCCGCGGCGCGCGGCCATCACGGCGTTCTACGCGTTCTGCCGGGAGGTGGACGACGTGGTCGATGAAGTGAGCGACCCTGGCGTGGCCCGCACCAAGCTGGCCTGGTGGCAGGCCGAGGTGGCCAAGGCCTACGCCGGCCAGCCC
Source organism: Acidovorax sp. CF316 (assembly GCF_000276605.1). Classification (GTDB taxonomy): domain Bacteria; phylum Pseudomonadota; class Gammaproteobacteria; order Burkholderiales; family Burkholderiaceae_C; genus Acidovorax. The sequence goes on from NZ_AKJX01000266.1 coordinate 3,245, forward strand.
ACCCACCCCGTGATGCAGGCGCTGATGCCGCTTGCGGCCGACTATGGCATCGAGCAGCGCCACCTGCAGGCCGTGATCGACGGCTGCCAGATGGACCTGGAGCAGACGCGCTACCTGGATTTCGCCGGCCTCACCCAGTACTGCCACCTGGTGGCGGGCATCGTGGGCGAGGTCACGGCGCGCATCTTCGGCCAGACCGACGAGCGCACCACGCAGTACGCCCACACCCTGGGCCGCGCCTTCCAGCTGACCAACATCATCCGCGACGTGGGCGAGGACGCCATGATGGGCCGCATCTACCTGCCCGTGTCAGAGCTGCAGCAGTTCGACGTGAAGGCGCACGAGATCTTGAAGCGCCAGTACTCCGACCGCTTCACCGCGCTGATGAAGTTCCAGGCCGAGCGCGCGCACCGCACCTACGACGAGGCCCTGGCCCTGCTGCCCGACGCCGACCGCCGCGCGCAAAAGCCCGGGCTGATGATGGCCAGCATCTACCGCACCCTGCTGCGCGAGATCGAACGCGACAACTTCCAGGTGCTGCACCAGCGCATCCGCCTGACCCCGCTGCGCAAGTTCTGGCTGGCGTGGAAGGTGCAGGCGCTGGGGCGCATGTAGTCCGTCCCCCGGGAAACCCGCCATGAACCATTCTGTGCGCCCTTCGCCCCTCCCGCACCTGGCCGGTGCCGCCGTGCTGGCGCTCGCCCTGGGCGCCGCCGCCCTGCCCCAGCCCGCACACGCCTTCTGGGGCCTGCTGGGCAAGGCCGCCAGCGGGGCCGGCAAGGCAGCCGGGGGCACCGCGGGCAAGGCAGCCGGGGCTGCAGGCGCGGCCGGGGCCGCCGGGGTGGCGGGCGAAGCAGCCACCGCGGCCGGTACGGCCGGCAAGGCTGCCGCGGCCGGGGCAGGCGCCGCCACGCTGGCCGATGATGCGGCCCGGGCCGGCGGCAAGGCGGCCGGCACCGCCGACGCCGCAGGTGGTGCGGCCCATGGCTTCAGCGCCGTCAACGCTGCGCTGCCGCCCGAGGTGGCCGCGTACCTGGCCAAGCCCGCTGCCAGCCTCACAGGCTCCGACACGGCTGCCATGATGGGCCTGTACGAGCGCATGGTGGCGCAGGCGGGCAAGACCGGCGATTTCAGCGTGATCGAGCGCATGCCCCAGGTGCACGGGGCCAAGACGCTGCCACAGCCTGCGCAACCCGTGCCTGTGCCGGTCAAGGCCGGCGCCACGGCGCAGCCACCGGCAGCGGCCCCCGCCCCATCGGCGGCTGCCGAGATGAGCCTGGCCGGGCTGCGCCTGCTGGCGCATGCCGGCTCTGCGGGCCACCGGGGCGCCCAGAACGAACTGCGCGAACGCTGCGCCGACCCCGCCGTGCTGCGCACCGCGCCGGCCGATGTGCAGGCGCATTGCAAGGCGGCCCTGGCCAGCAAACCCGCCAGCGCAGCCAAGCCCCGGCCATCCGCTTCATGAAGATCGCCGTCATCGGCGCCGGCTGGGCCGGCATGGCCGCGGCCATCGCGCACGCGCAGGCAGGCCACGCCGTCACCGTGCTGGAGGCCGCGCGCACCGTGGGCGGCCGCGCCCGTGCGGTGCAGGCCACCCTGCCCGACGGCACGGCGGCCACGCTGGACAACGGCCAGCACATCCTGATTGGCGCCTACACCGAGAGCCTGCGCCTGATGCGCCTGGTGGGGGTGGATGCGGGGTCCGCACTGCTGCGCCTGCCGCTCACGCTGCAGTTCCCCGACGGCACGGGTCTGGCCCTGCCCGACCTGCCGCCCCCCTTCGACGCCGTGCTGGGCATCGCCCGCGCACGCGGCTGGGGCTGGCGCGACAAGCTGGCGCTGCTGCGCGCGGCCAGCGGCTGGCAACTGGGCGGCTTTCGCTGCGCGCCCGAAACCTCGGTGGCGCAGCTGTGCGCCGGCTTGCCGGATCGGCTGGTGGCCGAGTTCATCGACCCGCTGTGCGTATCGGCCCTCAACACCCCTGCCCACGAGGCCAGCGGCCAGGTGTTCCTGCGCGTGCTGCGCGACAGCCTGTTCAGCGGACGGGGCGGCTCCAACCTGCTGCTGCCGCGCGTGAACCTGGGCGCCCTGTTCCCCGAGGCCGCGGCACGCTGGCTGGCCGCGCAGCATGGCGGTGCGGTGCATGCCGGGCAGCGCGTGCAGGGCATCGCGCAGCAGGCCGATGGGCGCTGGGAACTGCAGGGCACGGACTTCGCAGGCCCGTTCGACCACATCACCCTGGCCTGCCCACCGTGGGAGGCCAGCCGCCTGATCGCAGGCGCCACGGGCCTGCCGGCGGGGCAGGATGCCACGCGCCAGCAGTGGTGCGCCACCGCCGATGCGCTGCGCTTCGAAGCCATCACCACCGTGTATGCCCATGGCACGGGCGCGCGCCTCGCCCAGCCCATGCTGGCACTGCGCAACACGGCAGAGATGCCCGCGCAGTTCGTGTTCGACCGCGGGCAGCTCGACGGCCTGCACGGCGTGCTGGCCTTCGTGGTGAGCGCCAGCACCGGCGAGCGCGCGGTGGTCACCGAGCAGGTGCTGCGCCAGGCCATCGAGCAACTGGGTCTGCCCGGCCTGCAGGCCCTGCAGACCGTGGTGGAAAAGCGCGCCACCTTTGCCTGCACGCCCGGCCTGGCGCGCCCCGGCATGCAGGTGGCGCCTGGCCTGGTGGCCTGCGGCGACTATGTGGACGGCCCCTACCCGGCCACGCTGGAAGGCGCCGTGCTGTGCGGCACCGCTGCTGCTGCTGCTGCTGCGCTGGCGGGCTGAGTGCCCGCCTCGGGTAAACCCCGAGTCTTTCAGGCCCCCGAAGGCACAGGATGGGCCCCGACTGACAGCATTCCGAAAGCAGGCCCGCGCCACCATCGGCGCAGGCCATTTTTTTCTTTCGAGCCGCTTCTGACGGAGACAACCCCATGCATCCCTTCCTCACTCCCCACGCCCCCTCTTCCTCCCCCTTGTCCTCTCTGGACGCGCGCCGCCGCCAGCTGCTGTCCGCCGGCGGCGCCGCCGCCCTTGCGGGCCTGCTGCCCGGCATGGCCCGGGCGCAGGCCGCCTGGCCCGCCAAGTCCATCCGCTTCGTGGTGCCCTTCGCGCCCGGTGGCAGCTCCGAAATCGTGGCACGCTCCACGGCGGCCGAGCTGACCAAGACCCTGGGCCAGAGCGTGTTCGTGGACAACAAGCCCGGCGCGGCCGGCAACATCGCCATGTCCGAGGTGGCGCGCGCAGAAGACCAGCACACCCTGATCCTGGGCCACATCGGCACGCTGGCGGTGAACCCCTTCATCTTCGACAAGCTGCCCTACGACCCGAACAAGGACTTCAAGCCCGTGAGCCTGCTGGCCAAGGTGCCCAGCCTGTACGTGGTGCACCCCGACGTGCCGGCCAAGAACCTGCGCGAGTTCGTGGCTTACGTCAAATCCAAACCGGGCAAGCTGAGCTACGGCTCCGCTGGCAACGGCAGCGCCGGGCACCTGGCCTTCGAGTACCTGAAGATGACGGCCGACTTGTTCATGCTGCACGTGCCCTACCGCGGCACCGGCCCGATGCTGACCGACCTGCTCTCGGGCCGCGTGGATGCCTCGGCCGTGGGCGCTGCGGCCATCCTGCCGTTCATCAAGTCGGGCAAGGTGCGCTGCATCGCCACCGGCTCGGCCAAGCGCCTGCCGCAGCTGCCCGATGTGGCCACGGTGGCCGAGCAGGGCTTCCCCGGCTTCGAGATGACACAGTGGTACGGCATGCTGGCCCCGGCCAACCTGGCGCCCGCCAACCTGGACAAGCTGGCCGCCGAGACCGCCAAGGCCGTCAAATCGCAGGGCTCGCTGGAGCGCCTCAATGCCGATGCCGCCGAGGCCATTGGCGACACGCCGGCGCAGTTCGCGCAGTTCATCGCGGCCGAACAGGCGCGCTGGAAGAAGGTGCTGCTGCGCGCCAAGGTGAAACCGGACTAAGAAGGTGTGAACGAACCCGCCATGCCCGCTCATCCCGCCAAAACACGCGCGCTCGTCGTTGCAAATGCTCGCCATAGCCCGAGCTATGGCTGCGCTTTGCGCCTAGATCGCACGCGTTTTGACGGCCTGCTCTGGCACGCCGGATCCATTCACACCTTCTGAGCCACGCGCCGCCCTGTCGGCGCGCAGGTAGCATCCAGCCACCACCATGCGCATCCTCCTGGCCGAAGACGAACACACCCTGGGCACCTGGCTGAGCCGGGCGCTGGAGCACGCCGGCATCCAGGTCGAATGGGTGACCGACGGCCGCCTGGCCGACCGCGCGCTGCAGCAGCGCGACCACGACGCCCTGGTGCTCGACCTGGGCCTGCCCGGCCTGGACGGCCACGCCGTGCTGCAGCGCCTGCGCGCGCGCGACCAGCGCCTGCCGGCGCTGATCCTGACCGCGCGCGACTCGCTCGACGAGCGCGTGCGCTCGCTCAACGCCGGGGCCGACGACTTCCTGGCCAAGCCCTTCGAGCTGGCCGAACTGGAGGCCCGCCTGCACGCCCTGGTGCGCCGCGCGCGCGGCACCGAGCACCCGCGCCTGGCCTGCGGGCCGCTGGTGTACGACGGGGCGCGCAAGCAGTTCGTGCTGCACGGCGAGCCGCTGGCCCTGTCGCCGCGGGAGCAGGCGGTGCTGCGCGTGCTGGTGCAGCGCAGCGGGGAGCCGTTTTCCAAGCAGCAGATACTGGACCGGGTGTTTTCGGATGAGGAGGATGTGCATCCTGAAGCCGTCGAGGTGTTTGTGCATCGGCTTCGCAAGAGGCTGGATGGGAGTGGGGTACGCATCACGACCTTGCGGGGGTTGGGGTATGCGTTGGAGCAGGAGTGATGGCTTCTGCTCGTTGGCTAAGGTTGCTGCATGCCTTGGTTGAGGGCGGAGGCCGGGATGTGCGCCCGGCGGCGCACCTTCTTTCTTTTGCGTCGCCAAAAGAAAGAAGG
>NZ_AKJX01000267.1 GCF_000276605.1 Acidovorax sp. CF316
GGCAGCCGCCGCTCCCGCGGCGCCGGCAGCGTCTGCCGCAGCGCCCACCAAGCAGCAGACCAAGATGGCCACCTGCAACGCCGAGGCGGCCGACAAGAAGGGCGACGAGCGCAAGGCCTTCATGAAGACCTGCCTGTCCAACAAGCCCGCCACCCAGCAGGACAAGATGAAGACCTGCAACGCCGACGCCACCGGCAAGAAGGGCGACGAGCGCAAGGCCTTCATGAGCGAATGCCTCAAGAAATGAAGCCCTGAGCGGGACGACCCGCCGGCCAAGCCCAACCCGCCAGGCCTGCTGCCCGGCGGGTTTTCTTTTTTACCAGCCCCGGGCCCAGAATACTGCAATCACCGCGACGATGGGGATCACATGCGCCTGGACCATCACCAGGCGGCGCACGCGGGACACCTCGGCGGCGTCCGGCAGCTTGCCGTCGTTGCGCAGCTGGCGCAGCCAGCGGCGAAACGCGATGGTCGGGAAGATGGAGACGATGGCGATGGCCACCACCAGGGTGATCTTGAGGTGGAACATGGGCTGCGAGATGTACCAGGACATTCCCTTGACGCCGAAGAACACGCGCGCGAGCCCCGTGGCCACCAGCACCATGGCCGATGCGGCGTAGATGGCATCCAGGCGCGCCAGGCGCTCCACCACCGCGGCATTGAGCCATTCCACCCGGCACAGCGCGGCCTGGCTCGACAGGAACACCACCAGGGTCAGTATGGCCACCAGGTGCAGGGCGGCCAGTACGGCTTCGAGGGTCATCGCGGATCCTTTTTGGGTTGGTCGGTTTCGCGGCGATTGTGCGCGAGGAACGACCCGATCGAAGTAGGCGCCTTTCCTGACACTGCCCGGGGGCAGGCGGTTCATGCAAAAAAAAGGTGCATGCCCTTGCAGGCATGCACCTTTTGTAGGCGGCGTGACGCCGCTGGGGCGCCGGCCCTTCGCCGGTCAGGCAGCGGGGCGCACCACGGCAGTCACGTCGGCAGGCACCACGGGTACCGGGACAGCGACGGTGTCCGGCAAGGGGTGGCCGTCGAGGGCGGCATTCAGGCGCGTGTAGTCGAGCGCGTTTTCCCAGCGCGAGACCACCACGGTGGCGACGGCATTGCCGATGAAGTTGGTCAGCGAGCGGCATTCGCTCATGAACCGGTCCACGCCCAGGATCAGCGCCATGCCGGCCACGGGCACTTCGGGCACCACGGCCAGGGTGGCGGCCAGGGTGATGAAGCCTGCGCCTGTCACGCCGGCTGCGCCCTTGGAGCTGAGCATGGCCACGAGCAGCAGGGCGACCTGGTGCCCCAGCGTGAGTTCGGTGTTGGTGGCCTGGGCGATGAACAGCGCGGCCAGGGTCATGTAGATGTTGGTGCCGTCCAGGTTGAAGGAGTAGCCCGTGGGCACCACAAGGCCGACCACCGACTTGCTGCAACCAGCCTTTTCCATCTTTTCCATCAGCGAGGGCAGGGCCGACTCGGACGACGAGGTGCCCAGCACCAACATCAGCTCGGCCTTGAGGTAGCGGCACAGCTTGAGCACCGAGAAGCCGCACAGGCGCGACACGAAGCCCAGCACCACCAGCACGAAGAGCAGCGAGGTGATGTAGAACGAGCCCACCAGCCAGGCCAGGTTCACGAGCGAGCCCAGGCCGAACTTGCCGATGGTGAAGGCCATGGCGCCGAAGGCACCCAGGGGCGCGGCCTTCATCACCAGGGCCACGACCTTGAACACGGGGCTGGTCAGGGCTTCGAGGAAGTTCTGCACCGGGCGGCCGGCTTCACCCACCATGGCCAGACCGATGCCGAACAGCACGGCCACCAGCAGCACCTGCAGGATGTTGTCGCCCACGAAGGGGCTGACCAGGGTCTTGGGGATGATGTCCATGGCAAAGCCGGTGAGCGTCATCTCGTGCGACTTGGCCACGTAGGTCTTCACGGCCGTCTGGTCCAGGTCGGCCGGGTTGATGTTCATGCCCGCTCCGGGCTGCACCACGTTGGCCACCACCAGGCCGACGATGAGCGCCAGCGTGGAGAAGAACAGGAAGTACGCCATGGCCTTGCCGAAGACGCGGCCCACCGTGGAGAGCTGCGACATGCCCGCGATGCCGGTGACGATGGTCAGGAAGATCACCGGGGCGATGATCATCTTCACCAGCTTGATGAAGGCATCGCCCAGCGGCTTGAGCGCTTCGCCGTAGGCCGGCTCGAAATGGCCCAGCAGCACCCCCAGGACAATGGCGATCACCACCTGGAAGTACAGTTGGCGGTAGAAAGGCAAACGCACCGGTTGGGCGGCCTGGGCAGGGATGGCATGCATGGGGGACTCCAGAAGTCACGGGAACCGCACCAGCGGGGTGCGTCGAGGCTGCCGTTTGTACCGCTGCAAGCCGTTTCAGCAGATAGCTAATTGGTAGTAGTCGCTGGCGCCGCCATAGGGAGAGCACCCGCAAGACCTAGTGGAAATACTTAGCCCCGGAGAAGCTGCGGCACACTCCCAGGCGCACTGCGCCGGTGCGTTCGACCCTTCGATCCCTGCCGATTGCGCACCGAAACCTGCCTGCGGACACCCCCCCTGCCATGCCCCTGCCCCACCGCCGCAAGTTCTGGACTGTGCTGATCCTGCTCGCCGGCATGGCGGCCAGCATGTTCGTGGCCGGACAATGGGCCTGGCGGCATTCGCTCCACGAAGAGAGCGACAGCGTGCAGCGCCAGCTGGCCCTGTACGGGCAGACGCTGGGCCAGCGCATCGACCGCTACCGCACCCTGCCCGAGGTGCTGGCGCTGGATGCCCAGCTGTATGACGCGCTGAGCCGAGCGCGCAGCCCGGCCCAGGTGGAGCAGCTCAACCTCAAGCTGGAGCGCGCCAACGGCGCGAGCCAGTCCTCCACCCTGACGCTGATCAACCGCGAGGGCCTGGCGGTAGCGGCCAGCAACTGGCGCAGCGCCACCAGCAACGTGGGCGTGGACTACAGCTTTCGCCCCTATGTGCAGCAGGCCCTGGCCCAGGGCAGCGGCAGCTTCTACGGCATCGGGGTGACAACGGGGGAGCCGGGCTATTTCCTGTCGCAGGCCATCCGCAACGACCAGGGCGAGCCGCTCGGCCTGGTGGTGATCAAGATCGCGCTGCAGGAGCTGGAGCGCGAATGGCTGCAGACCGAGGACATCGTGCTCGCGTCCGACGCGCACGGCGTGGTCTTCCTGGCCAGCCAGGATGCCTGGCGCTACCGGCTGCTGGAGCCCCTGGACGATGCCGAGCGCCGTGAGCTGGCCGCCACGCGCCAGTACTCCGACCAACCGCTGCGCCCGCTGGACTACCGGGTGGATGACCACATGGACAACGGCGGCCGCCTGGTGCGCATGCAGACCGCCGACCTGCCCGGCGTGCCCGGCCACCTGCTGTGGCAGACCCAGCCCCTGCCCGGCACCCCATGGCAGCTGCACCTGGTGCACGAGACCCACAGCAGCGTGGCCGACAGCCGCTGGGCGGCGGCGGCCGGCGGCGGCGGCTGGCTGGCGCTGGCCCTGCTGGTGCTGTTCGTGCGCCAGCGCCAGCGCCTGGCCTCGCTGCGCCAGCGCAGCCGCCAGGAGCTGGAGACCGTGCTGCAGCAGCACGCCCAGGAGTTGCGCACCGCGCAGGACGGCATCGTGCAGGCCGCGCAGCAGGCCGACATGGGACTGTCCCGCAGCCTGGAGCACCTGCCGCAGGGCGTGGTCATCATCGACGCTGACCTGAGGCTCGTGGCCTGGAACTCGCGCTATGTGCAGCTGTTTCGCTACCCCGCCGACCTGATGCAGGTGGGCCGACCCATCGAGGACCTGCTGCGCCACAACGCACGGCGCGGCCTGCTGGGTCCCGGCCCGGTCGATGAATCCGTGGAGCGGCGCCTGTCGCACCTGCGCGGCGGCCTGCCCCACCTGCACGAAAGCGCCAAGGACGACGGCACCGTGCTGGAGATCCGTGGCACCCCCCTGCCCGAGGGAGGGTTCGTGACCAGCTATGCCGACATCACCAGCTACAAGAACGCTGCGCGCGAGCTGCGTTCGCTGGCCGATGCGCTGGAGCAGCGCGTGGCCGACCGCACGCGCGACCTGGACGCCGCCCGGCGCGAGGCCGAGCAGGCCAACCGCTACAAGACCCGCTTCGTGGCGGCGGCCGTGCACGACCTGCTGCAGCCGCTGAACGCGGCGCGCATGTTCACCTCGCTGCTGCGCGGCCACCTGCACGACGATGCCGGCCGGCATGCGGCCGACAGCATCGATGGGGCCCTGGCCGCGCAGGACGCCATCCTCAACAGCCTGCTCGACATCTCGCGCATGGAATCCGGCCAGCTCGAGGTGCGCATCCACGACGTGGCCCTGGGCCCGCTGCTGCAGGTGCTGGCCCACAATTTCGGCGTGCTGGCCGAGAGCCAGGGCCTCACGCTCCATTGCGTGGCCACGCGCCAGGTGGTGCGCACCGACGAGAACCTGCTGCGCCGCATTCTGCAGAACTTCGTCTCCAACGCCATCCGCTACAGCCGGCACGGGCGCATCGTGGTGGGCTGCCGGCGCGTAGGCAGCGGCCATCTGCGCATCGAGGTGCACGACCAGGGGCCGGGCATCCCCGAGGCGCTGCAGCGCGAGATCTTCGAGGAGTTCCGCCGCCTGGACGAGGGCCGAGCCGACGACCGGGGCGCGGGCCTGGGCCTGGCCATCGTGGAGCGCCTGGGCCGCCTGCTGGGCCACCCCATCGGGCTGCGCTCGCAGCTCGGTCGCGGCAGCGTGTTCTGGGTGCTGGTGCCGCTGGGCGACCCGGCCTCTCTGCAACAGCAGATGGCCCCACCCGCCAGCGCCGCGCAGCAAGCGCCCGAGGACGCCCCGCTGCATGGCAGCAGCGCCTGGGTGATCGAGGACGACGGCCCGACCTGCGCCGCCACCCGGGCCCTGCTGGAGCGCTGGGGGTGCCAGGTAGCGCTGGCCGGCGGTGCGGGCGAGGCGCTGGCACGGGCCCAACCCGGCCAGGCGCCGCAGTTGGTGCTGCTGGACGTGCACCTGGAAGGCGGCCACCTGGGCCCCGAGGTCTATGCCACGCTGTGCCAGCGCTGGGGCCAGGCACCCGCCGTGATCCTGGTCACCGCCGAGCGCGATGCCACGCTGCGCCGCCAGGCGGCCGAACGCGGCTGGGGCTTCCTCGCCAAGCCGGTGCGCGCGCCTGCGCTGCGGGCGCTGGTGAGCCAGACCTTGCTGCGCCTGCGGGAGCGATGAGGCCCCGCTTCAGGCAGCGTCCTCGGTCTCCAGGCTCTTGACCAGCACGGCCGCCTGGGTGCGGCTGTGGCAGGCGAGCTTTTTCAGGATGGCCGTGACATGCACCTTGACGGTGTTCTCGGCCAGGCCCAGTTCGCCCGCGATCTGCTTGTTGAGCAGGCCGTCGGCCAGGCACAGCAGCACGCGGAACTGCTGGGGCGTGAGCTGTGCCAGGCGGGCAGCCAGCTCGGCATCGGCTTCGGAGCGCTCGGCCGCCATCGGCGGAAACCAGCTGTCACCGGCCAGCACGGCCTCAATGGCCCCGCCCATGGCCTCGGCCGGAGCGGACTTGGGGATGAAGCCCACGGCACCGAACTGCTGGGCCCGGCGGATGACACGCGGGTGGTCGTTGGAAGAGATGATCACCACCGGCAGTTGCGGGTACTCGCCGCGCACGTGCAACAGGGCCGAGAAGCCATGTGCGCCGGGCATGCTCAGGTCCAGCAGCACCAGCTCGACCTCGGGATGCTCCTGCAGCGCACTGCCCAGCGTGGCGGCGCTGGCAGCTTCCAGCGTGCGGAACTGGGGCAGGCGCTCGCGCAGCACGTGCAGCACGGCGGTGCGGAACAAGGGGTGGTCGTCGGCGACCAGGAGCGTGGGCTCGGACATGGGATGTGCAGTCTGCCATGGCCGGGGCGCGGCATCCAGGCGCAAGACCCTGGTCAGGGGGCCGGCATGCCGCGCCAGAAGGCGGGCTGTGCATAGTGGTGCTTGAGGAAGTCGATCCACAGCCGCACGCGCAACGGCATGTGCTTGCGCTGCGGAAAGACCACGTAGATGCCATTGGGCGGGGCGGCGAATTCCTCCAGCACCTCGACCAGGCGGCCGGCGGCGATCTCGGCCTCCACCTCCCAGGTGCTGCGCCAGGCAATGCCATAGCCGGCCAGGCACCAGTCGTGCAGCACCTGCCCGTCGGAGCAGTCGAGGGGGCCGCCGGGCTTGAGGTGCACGACCTCGGTACCGCCGCCCTCGACCGGCATGCGGAAGGCCCAGCCGCGCGTCTGCGAGGCTTCGCTCGACAGGGTCAGGCAGTCGTGCGAGGGCAGCTCGCCCGGGTGGCGCGGCGCCGGGTGGTGCTTGAGGTAGCCGGGCGTGGCCACGCACAGGCGCCGGTTGTCGGCAATGCGCACGCTGACCAGGGACGAATCGGGCAGGTCGCCCACGCGCACGGCACAGTCGAAGCCCTCGCCGGCCAGGTCCACCACGCGGTCGCTGAGGTTCAGCGAAATCGTCACGTCCGGATGCTCGGCACGAAAGCGTGGCACCAGCGGCGCCACATGGCGCCGGCCAAAACCGGCCGGCGCCGTGATGCGCAGGTGCCCCGTGGCTTTCACGCCGCCCTCGGACACGCTGGCCTCGGCGTTGGCCACGTCGGACAGCAGGCGCTGGCAGTCCTCCAGGAAGGCGCTGCCCTCGTGCGTGAGGCTGATGCGCCGCGTGGTGCGCACCAGGAGCTTGACGCCCAGGTGCTCCTCGAGCGCATCGAGCCGCCGGCCCATGATGGCCGGTGCCACGCCCTCGGCCTTGGCGGCGGCGGTGAGGCTGCCGCGCGTGGCAACCGAGACGAAGGATTCAAAGGCCTTGAGCTTGTCCATGGCGTGGATCCGGAAGATGAGCAGGCGAGGCGCCGCTCGATTTGTGCGAAAAAGTCATTGGTTTCCAGCTTTTGAGCATATTTATATCGACAAACATTTGCAATACAGTGTGCCCATGGCCTGCAATGGCAGGCGCCGCTTTTTTCACATCCAACGCCCAAGGCACTCCATGACCGACCGCACTTCCATCCACGGCCTGCAAGTGGCCACCTCCCTGTTCCGCTTCGTCGAAGACAAGGTGCTGCCCGGCACCGGCGTGGACAGCGCCGCGTTCTGGAAGGGCTTCGACGCCATCGTCGCCGACCTGGCACCGCGCAACATCGCCCTGCTGGCCGAGCGCGACCGCCTGCAGACGGAACTGGACACCTGGCACCAGGCCAACCCCGGCCCCATCACGGACATGGTGGCCTACCGCGGCTTCCTGGAAAAGATCGGCTACCTGGTGCCCCAGCCCACCGACGTGCAGGCCACCACCACCAACGTGGACGACGAGCTCGCCACCCAGGCCGGCCCGCAGCTGGTGGTGCCCATCCTGAACGCCCGCTATGCCCTGAACGCCGCCAATGCGCGCTGGGGCAGCCTGTACGACGCCCTGTACGGCACCGATGCCATCCCCGAGACCGATGGCGCCGACAAGGGCAAGGGCTACAACCCGGTGCGCGGCGCCAAGGTGATCGCGTTCGCGCGCCAGGTGCTGGACGACACGGCGCCCCTGGCCAGCGGCTCGCACAAGGATTCGACCGGCTACCGCATCGAAGGCGGCCAGCTGGTGGTGGCGCTGGCCAACGGCAGCAGCACGGGCCTCAAGGACCCATCGCAGTTCAAGGGCTACCAGGGTGATGCCGCAGCCCCGTCGTCGGTGCTGCTGCAGCACAACGGCCTGCACCTGGACATCCAGATCAACCGCAGCACCCCCATCGGCCAGAGCGACGCCGCCGGCGTGAGCGACCTGGTGCTGGAAGCCGCCCTGTCCACCATCCTCGACCTCGAAGACTCGGTGGCCGCCGTGGACGCCGAGGACAAGGTGCTCGGTTACAGCAACTGGCTGGGCATCATCCAGGCCACGCTGACCGAGCAGGTCGCCAAGAGCGGCAAGACCATCACGCGCGGCCTGAACGCCGACCGCGTGTACACGGCCCCCGATGGCAAGGCCGGTGGCGTGCGCCTGCATGGCCGCTCGCTGATGTTCCTGCGCAATGTGGGCCACCTGATGACCAACCCGGCCATCCTGTACACCGACGCCCAGGGCAAGGAGCGCGAGATCCCCGAGGGCATCATGGACGCCGTGGTGACCACCACCATCGCCCTGCACGACTTGCAAGGCCACGGTGCCAATGGCATCCGCAACTCCCGCAAGGGCAGCGTCTATATCGTCAAGCCCAAGATGCACGGCCCCGCCGAAGTGGGCTTTGCCAGCGACCTGTTCGGCCGCGTGGAGCAGTTGCTGGGCCTGCCCACCGACACCGTGAAGCTGGGCATCATGGACGAGGAGCGCCGCACCAGCGTGAACCTCAAGGCCTGCATCGCCGCCGCGGCGAGTCGCGTGGCCTTCATCAACACCGGCTTCCTGGACCGCACGGGCGACGAAATGCACACCGCCATGCTGGCGGGCCCCATGATCCGCAAGGGCGACATGAAGACCAGCGCCTGGATCCAGTCGTACGAGAAGAACAACGTGCTCGTGGGCCTGTCCTGCGGCCTGCGCGGCAAGGCGCAGATCGGCAAGGGCATGTGGGCCATGCCCGACCTGATGGCCGAGATGCTCAAGCAAAAGATCGCCCACCCCAAGGCCGGCGCCAACACCGCCTGGGTGCCCAGCCCTACCGGCGCCACGCTGCACGCGCTGCACTACCATCAGGTCAACGTGAGCGAGATCCAGATCGGCCTGGAAAAGACCGACGTGAACGCCGAGCGCGACAACCTGCTGACCGGCCTGCTCACCGTGCCCGTGACCGCCACGCCCAACTGGACCGATGCCGAGAAGCAGCAGGAACTGGACAACAACGCCCAGGGCATCCTGGGCTACGTGGTGCGCTGGGTGGACCAGGGCGTGGGCTGCTCCAAGGTGCCCGACATCCACAACGTGGGCCTGATGGAAGACCGTGCCACCTTGCGCATCAGCAGCCAGCACATGGCCAACTGGCTGCGCCACGGCGTGGTGACCGAAGCCCAGGTCAAGGAGACCTTCGAGCGCATGGCCGCCGTGGTGGACGGCCAGAACGCCGGTGACCCGCTGTACCAGCCCATGGCCGGCAACTTCGGCACCAGCATGGCTTACCAGGCCGCTTGCGACCTGGTCTTCAAGGGCATGGCCCAGCCCAGCGGCTACACCGAGCCGCTGCTGCACGCCTGGCGCCTGAAGCTCAAGGCCGCTGCAGCTGCCTGAGCCCAGTCACCAGCCCACTACGACGGCACCTTCGGGTGCCGTTTTTTCTGGCCACTGCTCAGAAGCGGTGGGTGATGCCAATACCCACGCCCGAAGGGTCCTGCCCAGGCTTGAGGCCGCCGATGCCGTTGGCCGACAGGTTGTAGGCCGCCGTCGCGCCATTGGCGATGCGCGTGTAGGCCGCCCACAGGTCCGTGCGCTTGGACAGGCGGTAGGTGTAGCCCAGCGAGATCTGGCGGGCGCCCGAGTCGCGGCCCGGGAGGCCGATGCCGCCCAGGGCGCTGCTGGCATTGCCCCGCGCCGCCTGGGCCTGCACGTAGGACAGCGCCAGTTCCTGCCAGTCGTCGAGCTGGTGGGTCACGGCGACCTGCCATGCGCTGCGCCGCAGGGACTGGCCGGGTGCGGGCTCGTAGCGCAACTGCTCCCAGCTGCCACGCAGCCGGGTCCGTCCCAAGGTGTAAGCCAGTGCCAGGCGGTGGGCATCGTCGCGGCTGTGGGCGCCGAAGTAGGCACGGTGCAGCTCGTAGCCCCAGGCCGCATAGAGCGGGCCGTCCCGGTAGCTGAGCAGGCCGCTGACCATGTCCGGGGAGGACTGGTCGGTCTTCTCCTCCGGCATGGCATAGGCCAGCCGCAGCGACCAGGCCCCCATGGCCGGTGACCAGTACTGCAGCAGATTGGGCTGGCGCCGGTCGAACGAGGCCGGTGACTGGCCGTTGGCCGCGGTCGCGAAGCCGTTGCCCATGATGGAGTTGGAGGCGAAGATGCAGGCCGTGAAGGGGTCGATGGCATACACCGAGGTGAACCGCAGCGGCGCCTCCCATTGCCCCAGCACCAGCTCGCCGGCCGGGGTCGAGAGCCCCACCGCCGTGTTGCGCCCGCTGAACGGCCCGTCCCCGGTGTCCACGCGGACATTGCCCTCGAACTGGGCCCAGGCGGCCATCCCGCCCCCCAGGTCCTCCCGGGCCCGGAAACCCAGCACCGACAGGTTGTTGGACAGGCGGTTGGCGCGCAGGGCCGCAGCCCCCGCGGTGCCCGATGCGCGCACCTGCTCCACATCGACCTTGAGAAAGCCATAGAGGCTGACCCGGGCGGCATCCGCCAGGGCCAAAGCCCGGTGCATGGAAGAGTTCATAGAGATCCTCGTGGTTGGTGATTTCTTCACAACGAATACATAAACATGTTTAGGTATACCAAAAACACCAATCACGAGCAATGGAGAATCCACCCCCTTTCCCCTGCGCCCTCCACACGCCCAAAAAAAGCCTCCATGCCGCAGGGCATGGAGGCAAGCCTTGGTCGCTCGCTGGCCGCTGCGTTCAGCGCACCACGCCGATGGCCTCGCGCTGGCCGGCCTTGTAGGTGTACAGGGTCAGCGCGCCGCCCTGCAGGTCGCCCTTGGCGTCGAAGCTGATGCTGCCCGTCACGCCCTGGTAGCCCTTGGTCTGCGCCAGCACCGGCAGGTACTTGGCAGGCTCGGAGGAGCCTGCCTTGACCATGGCGGCCACGATCACGCCGACCGCGTCGTACGAGTACGGGGCGTAGACCTGCACCTCGCTCCGGGTGGTCGCCTTGAAGCGCGCGCGGAAGTCGTCCATGCCCTTCTTCTGCGCGCCCTCCACGCCACCGGCTTCGGCGCAGACCACCTGGCCGTCGGCCATGTCGCCCGCGGCGAGCTTGGGCAGCTCGGCCGTGCAGACGCCATCGCCCCCGACGAACCGGGCCTGGATGCCCAGCTGCTTCATCTGCCGCAGCATGGGGCCGGCCACCGAATCCATGCCGCCGAAGAAGATCACATCGGGCTTCTTCGCCTTGAGGCTGGTGAGGATGGCCATGAAATCCGCCGCCTTGTCGGTGGTGAACTCGTGGCCCACGATGGCGCCGCCCGCGCTCTTGGCGCCCTTCTCGAACTCGGCGGCCACGCCCTGGCCGTAGGCCGTGCGGTCGTCGATGACGGCAATGCTCTTGCCCTTAAGCACGTTCACCGCGTACTTGCCCAGCGTTCCGCCCAGGTGCACGTCGTCGGCCACCACCCGGAAGGTGGTCTTGTAGCCCTGGCGCGTGTACTTGGGGTTGGTGGCCGAGGGCGAGATCTGCGCGATGCCCGCATCGCTGTAGATCTTGGACGCAGGGATGGTCGTGCCCGAATTGAGGTGGCCGACCACGGCGTGCACCTTGGCATCGACGAGCTTCTGCGCGGCCGCCGTGCCCTGGCGCGGGTCGCCCGCATCGTCCTCGCCCTGCAGTTCGAGCCTGACCTTCTTGCCGCCGATGACCACGCCCTTGGCGTTGAGTTCATCGATGGCCATGCGCGCGCCCAGCTCGTTGTCCTTGCCCAGGTGGGCGATGGGACCGCTGGTGGGGCCCACGTGGCCGATGCGCACGACGTCCTGCGCGCAGGCGCCGGCACCCAGCAGCGCGAGGGTGGCACCGATCATCCAATGTTGGCTGTATGGCATCAATCTTCCTTCTTCTTGCAGATTCACAGGCCGGACTTGGGAGCCCCGAGGAGCGGCGACGACACGGCATAGGCGCCGTGGTTGGTGAAGACCCAGATCAGGTTGCGGTCCCACTCGATGAACACGCCATGCGTCTGGTCACCGAAGTGCTGGTTGACCTTGGGGTCGACGGTTGGGGGGACGAAGTAGCCCGCGATCTTCGGCTGCGCCGGGTTGCTCACGTCGAAGATCTGCGCGCCCGCGTTGTAGAAGGCGTAGACCAGGTACTTGCCGCTCGGCGTTCCCGGCTGGTGCCAGTAGCCGCTGCGCTTGGGCCCGAAACTGCCACGGCGCTGGCAGTAGTCGGTGAAGGGCGCACCCTGGGGTGGCGTGGGACGCGGCAGGGTCGCCAGGATGCGCGGCTTGGTCGGGTCCTTCACGTCGATTGCATAGATGTCCTTGTAGGGCTCGTAGCAGTCCTCGTTGAGCGGGTAGCCGCTGAAGTAGACGATGCCGGTCTTCTCCACCTGGCTCACGTCGACGTTGTCGCCTTCGGTGCCCGCCTGGCTGACGGGCATGTCCAGGTGGCCCACACGTTTCATCGCGCCGGGGTTGGACACGTCGATCACATGGAAGCCCATGCCGCCCATGGCCGCGTAGCCGTATTTGCCCCCCTTTTCGGGATCGCGCGGGATGAACAGCGGCATGCGCGCACCCATCCACGCGGTCTTCTTGCCGACCCGCGGGTTCTTGCGGTATTCCTCTTCTTCGCCGGTGCGCGCACCCGGCACCCACCAGGTCGACAAGCGCTGCGGCTTGCGCGGATCGCTCAGGTCGAAGGCCATCTGCGCCGGGTTGTACAGGAAGTTGGCGTACTCCTGGTTGGCAAAGCTGTCGTCGGGTGCGCCGGAGACGAACAGGTACTTGCCACCCCAGTACACCGGAACGTCGCCGCAGCCAGAGCCCTGCTGCGGGAACTGGTCGGCCACGGCCTTGCTGTCCAGCGGCAGCTCGGAGAGCTTCTTCCATTGCGCCGGGTCGGGGCTGCCCACCTCGAACACGCGGAAGCCGCGCAGGATGGGCTGCTGGCGAATGAGGTCGACCTTGGCCTTCTGCTCGGGCTTGTACTTGTTCTCCAGGATGCCAAAACGCGTGACTTCATAGCACTGCACGGCGACATGCTTGCCCAGCTTTTCATTGAACTGGATGGTGAGCGGGCCGAAGGGGTGCTCGTTGCTGCCCCAGGCCCACTTCTTCTCGGCCACCTTCTTCGCAGCGCGCGGGTCGGTGATATCGAACACCTTGTAGAACGACTTCTCGTGGATCACCATGTAGCGCCGGCCCTCCATGTCCACCGTGGTCTGCCACGAGTGGTAGGGGCTGCCCAGCATGTCGGGGTAGCGTGCCTCGACCTTGGTGTTGTGCAGGTAGCTGTTCTGGTCAAGGTAGTCCAGGCTGCCCTTGAAGGGGTGCGTGCCGCCGATGCCCGGGGCTTCGGCCGGGTGCCGGAAGGCGCCGCTGGCATCCAGCCCATAGCTGCCGGCGGCGGGCCGCGCCGGTTCGCCGGGCGTTCCCTTGGCTTCTTCGCGCTCTTCCTTGACGGGCAGCCGGGCCGCGCCCTCGGGCGGCGGCACGATGGTCTGGGCCAATGCGGGTGCAACCAGGCCGGCGCTCAGCAGGCAGGCCAGGAGGGTGGTAGTGGGTTTCATGGTCATTCGCTCCTTCAGAACTTGTGGCGCATGCCGATCTGCACGCCGCGCGGGTTTTCGTTGGACAAGGGGGTGGCGTGGTTGAAGCTCACGGGGAACCGCAGCTCCGAGTCGCGGGCGTGGTGCACCGCGCCCACGATCGTGTACAGGTCGGTGCGCTTGGACAGGCCGTGCAGGTAGCCGGCCACCCAGCTCGTGGCATCGGACAGCGCGGCGTTCGGCCGGTCGTTCTTGCGCACCACGCTGGCGAACACGCGCTGCAGGGCATTGAACTCGTAGCGCAGGCCCAGCTGCACGTCATTGCCCTTGGAGGCGAAGCCGACATAGGGCGAATAGGCGTAGTAGCCGTTGTAGCGGTGGTAGAGGAAGGTCAGGTCCAGCGGTCCCATGGAGTAGACCCCGCCCAGGTAGTGGTCGCTGGAGTGGCGCATCCGCTCGGGGCTGTCGAGGTCACGGCGGTACTGGCGGTCGACGGCGGCCATCAGGTACAGGTCTTTGTTCCAGTAGTCGATGGCGATGCTCGTGGCCTTGGCGTCCTTGCTGCCATCCTCGCGCCCGAAGGTGGTGCCGATGCGCGCCTGCAGGTTGGCCACGCGCGGCGAGGTATAGAAGATCCCGTTGCTTTCGCGCCAGGGTGCAAAGTACAGCAGCGTGTTGCTGATGGGGCTGTAGTCGCCCGAGAAGGTCGGGTCGATGTAGCCGTACATCTCGGCCGAGGGCAGGTCGCGCCGGCCCGCGCTGACCTCGCCCCATTCCTTGCTGCCCAGGGCGACATAGGTGTGGCGCGGCGACCCGGCCTGGCCGGAGTCCGCGCGGAAGGTCAGCTCGTGCACGGCGGTGGCCTTGAGCCCGCCGCCCAGGTCCTCCACGGACTTGAACTGCAGGCGCGAGGTGTTCAGCCCCCCCGAGACCAGGCTGCGCTGGGTGCCGCCGCCGGACTTGGCGATCTCGAGATTCAGATCGACGAAGCCGGACAGCGTCACCTGCGCGAGCGCAAGCGTCGGAGCCAGGGCCCAGGCCGCGACCGCGGCGGGCATGCAGTGTCGGATGGTGTTCTTTCGATTCACGTTCTTTGTCTCCTCTTTTATGGTGGTAATGGTCTGCAGGACGGGAATCAGGTGACGGCCTTGCGGGCCGTGAACTCTGGCTTGCGCCAGTCGCCTTCGGCCATGACGCTCTTGAGCGCGGCGACGGCGTTCCACACGTCGCAATGGCCCAGGTACAGCGCGGCAAAGCCGAAGCGCAGGATCTCGGGTGCGCGGAAATCGCCGATCACGCCCCGCGCGATCAGCGCCTGCACGATGGCGTAGCCCTCTGGGTGCGTCAGCGAGACCTGGCTGCCCCGCAGCGCGGGATCGCGCGGCGTGGCCAGGCCGAAGCCGTGGGCGCCCAGCTCCTGGTCCACCAGGGCGATGAACAGCCCGGTCAGTGCCACGCTCTTGGCGCGCAGGGCCTGCATGTCCACGCCGTCGAAGGCGGTGAGCGCGGCCTCCAGCGCAATCAGGCCGAGCTGCGGCGCCGTGCCCACGAGCATGCGGTCGATGCCCGGCGCGGGCTCGTAGGCGTGGGTGAATGCGAAGGGCCGCGCATGGCCGTGCCAGCCCGTGAGCGGCTGGCGCAGCCCCTCCTGGTGGCGCCGGGCCACGAAGGCGAACGACGGAGCCCCCGGCCCGCCGTTGAGGTACTTGTAGCCGCAGCCCACGGCAAAATCGACCTGGCAATCGTTGAGCGCGCACGGCATGGCGCCCGCGGTGTGGGCCAGGTCCCAGATCACGAGCGCGCCCACCTCGTGCGCGCGCCGCGTCACGGCGGCCATGTCGTAGGCCTGGCCGCTCTTGTAGTTGACATGCGTGAGCGCGAGCACGGCCACGTCCTCGTTCAGCGCGGCCAGCACCTCCTCGGGCTCCACGGCGCGGAACTGCGTGCCGGTGATTTCGGCCACGCCCTGGGCCACGTAGGCGTCCGTGGGGAAGTTGCCGCGCTCGCCCAGCATCAGGCTGCGCCCGGGCCGCATGCGCAGCGCCGCCACGAGCAGCTTGAACAGGTTGACCGAGGTGGAGTCGGCCACGATGACTTCGTTGTCCTCGGCCCCCACGAGCCGGGCGATGCGCGCACCCACGCGCTGGGGCGCCGGGTACCAGTCGGCGTCGTTCCAGGAGCGGATCAGCCCGGTGGCCCACTCTTGCTCGATGGCCCGGTGCATGCGCGCCGGCACCGCGCGCGGCATCGCGCCCAGGGAGTTGCCGTCCAGGTAGATGACGCCCTCGGGCAGCTGGAATCGCTGGCGCACCGGGGCCAGGGGGTCGGCGGCGTCACGTGCCAGGCAATCTTCCCAGGAGATGGGAGTGGCACCCTGGACATGAATGGCCACATCTGGAATACCAGAATTGATTTTTGTATTCATGAAACGTAGTCTATGCCGTGACCGCCGAAATTTCTTTGCAATCGCGCCCCCGTTTCAGGGGGTACAGGTCTAGATATTCCCGCCATCCACCCTTTCAGGAAACACCATGCCCATTGCCCTCGACGCCACCGACCGACTGCTGCTCAATGCCCTGCAGGGTGACGCGCGGCTCACCTCTTCCGAGCTGGCCGAACGCGCCCACCTCTCCCAGTCGCCCTGCTGGCGGCGCGTGAAGCGGCTGGAGGACATGGGGCTGATCAGCGGCTACAGCGCCAGGCTGGACCGGCGCGCCCTGGGCTGGGGCGTGATGGCCTTTGCCACCATCACCATCGACAGCCAGGACGAGGCGCTGTCGCTGGCCTTCGAGGCCACCGTGCGCGACATCCCCGAGGTGGTGATGTGCCACGGGGTCTCGGGCCCCGAGGACTTCGTGCTGGTGGTCGTGGCCCAGGACCTGGATGCCTACTCGGCACTGATGCAGCACAGGCTGCGGCGCCTGCCCGGCGTCAAGCATGTGCGCACGAGCTTTTCCCTGCAGGAAGTGAAGGCCTTGCAGGGGATGCCGGTTCCGGCATGAGGTGAGTCACCCCCTGAGGCGCTGCGCGCCTTCACCCCTCTCTCGACTCGCTGCGCGAGTCGGGAGGGGGACGCTCCCAGC
>NZ_AKJX01000268.1 GCF_000276605.1 Acidovorax sp. CF316
CCGGAGCGCCACAGGCCCTGCCACAGCGGCAGGCGCAGCGCATAGCTGGCGGGCGTGCCGCCGTACTGCTCGGGGTAGCCCAGGCCGAGCAGGCCCAGGTCGCCCGCGCGGCGGTACAGCGTGCGGGGGAACTCGCCCGCTGCGTCCCAGGCATCCACATGCGGTGCGATCTCGGTGCGGGCAAAGCGCGTGACCGTGTCGGTCAGGGCTGCGCGGTCGGCGCGCAGGCCATCGTCATCCGTGGGGAGCGGCATGGCCTTATGCCTCCTGCGACGCAAAGCGCGCCAGCACTTGGCCCGGTGCAACCTGCTGGCCTGGTGCCACCAGCAGTTCGACCACCGTCACGGCGGCAGGGCAGGTGAGGCTGTGTTCCAGCTTCATGGATTCGAGCACCACCACCGTGGCGCCTGCCGGCAAGGCCTTGCCAACGGCCACGGGCGCTGCCACCACGCGGCCGTTGAAGGGGGCTCGCAGTTCGTTCGTGCCATGGGCTGCGCCTGCGCCTGCGCGTGCGGCGGGTTCCCATGACACATCTTCCACCCAGCCGTCTGCACCACCGGTCTGCCAGTGCCAGCGGTGCGGGCCCACTGCCACCGTGCGCACGGCATGCGTCACTCCACCCAGGGTGCATTGCACGCGGCCATCGGGCAGCGGGACCAGCTGGATGGCAATGGATTCTTCTTCAGCCATCTGTTCGACGTGCAGGCACCCCTGGCCCATCTCACGCACGGCCATCGGCCGCACCTCACCCTGGTGGCGCAGCCGCATGGGGCGCGCAAAGCTGCAGGGCAGGGTGGTGGCGCGGGTCGGGAACAGGGCCGCCATGGCGCCGGGCAGCAGGGCGGCTTGCTGCTGCTGGTGCAGGGACGCGCGCAGGGCATCGCCTTCATCCGTGAGGAAGGGCACGCGCGCCTGCCCGGCGCGGAACTGCGTGTGGTCGAGGCAGGCGGCCAGAAAGGCGCGGTTGCTGGGCAGCCCGAGCAGCGAGGTACCGTGCAGCGCGCGCACCAGCGCATCGATGGCATCGCCGCGTGTGGCGGCATGCACGATGAGCTTGCCCAGCATGGCATCGTAGTGGGGCGTGACCTCCGTGCCTTCTTCCAGCGCATGGTCAAAGCGCAGACCGCCCAGCGGAGCGCGCTGGAAGGCAGTGGCCTGCGGCGTGCCCAAGTGCAGCACCCGCCCTGTGTGCGGCGTAAAGTGAGCGTCTTCCGCGCACAGCCGCACCTCGATGGCATGGCCCTGCAAGGCCACCTGGTCCTGCATCAGGGGCAGGGGCTCGCCGCGTGCCACGCGGATCTGCCACTCCACCAGGTCCAACCCGGTGAGCGCTTCGGTCACCGGGTGCTCCACCTGCAGGCGGGTGTTCATCTCCATGAGGAAGAAGGCACCGGGCTGCTCTTCGTCAAGCAGGAATTCCACGGTGCCCGCTCCCACATAGCCTGCCGCCTGGGCCAGCGCCACCGCGCAGGCGGCCATGCGTTCGCGCAGCGCGGCATCCACGGCGGGGCTGGGTGATTCCTCGACCAGCTTCTGGTGGCGCCGCTGTACCGAGCAATCGCGTTCGCCCAGGTGGATGCAGTGGCCGTGCGCATCGGCAAACACCTGCACCTCCACATGGCGTGGACTGAGCAATGCGCGCTCGATCAACAGGTCGCCACAGCCAAAGCCTGCCAGCGCTTCCGACCTCGCGCTGGCCAGTGCTGCGGGCAACTGCGCGGCCTCGGTCACCAGCCGCATGCCGCGCCCGCCGCCGCCGGCCACGGCCTTCACCATCAGCGGAAAGCCGACGCGGTCTGCCTCGGCCGCAAAGCGTTCATCGCCCTGGTCGCTGCCCGCATAGCCGGGCAGGCAGGGCACGCCCTGGGCCTGCGCGAGTGCCTTGGCGCCGGCCTTGCTGCCCAGCGCGCGTATGGCGGCGGGCGGCGGGCCGATCCAGGCAAGGCCGGCATCCACCACCGCCTGCGCGAACTCGGCGTTCTCGCTGAGAAAGCCATAGCCAGGGTGCACGGCGTCGGCGCCCGTGGCGCGTGCTGCCGCCAGCAGCTTGTCGATGCGCAGGTAGCTGTCGGTACTGGCGCTGCCGCCCAGTGCCACGGCCTGGGTGGCCTCGCGCACATGCAGGGCCCGGGCATCGGGGTCGGAGTACACGGCGACCGTGGCAATGCCCATGGCGTGTGCCGTGTGCACGATGCGGCGGGCGATCTCGCCGCGATTGGCGATCAGTATCTTCTTCATGCCGAAGCACTCCAGGGTGGCGCCTTGCGGGCCGTGAAGGCTGACAGCCCCTGTGGCGCCTCGGGCCCGCGCAGAGCATGGGCAAACAGGTGGGCGGCGTCGTCCAACAGGGCTGGCAAGGGCAGCGTGCCCTGCACCTGCAGGAGCAGGTGTTTGGTGGCGGCAATCGCCTGGGGCGCAGTGGCCGCCAGGCGCTGGATGGTTGCCTGCACGGCTTCGTCCATCGCGCCGTCGACCACTTCATCCACCAGCCCGGCCTGTTGCGCGGCAGCCGCACCGCTGCGCGCTCCCGACAGCAGCCAGCGCCGGGCCGCAGCAGGCCCGAGCCGCCGCACCACAAACGGGGCGATCTGCGCGGGCACCAGCCCCAGCGTGACCTCGGGCGCACCGAACTGCGCATCCGCATCCGCGAGCACCAGGTCGCCGCAGCAGGCCAGGCCCAGGCCGCCGCCCATGGCAGCACCCTGCACCGCGATCACCAGCCATTGGGGCAGGCCGCACAAGGCCTGCAGCAGCGTGCCGAAGCGGCGGTTCAGCGGCACCAGCGGATCGGGCACGCCCGCGTCGAGCGGCTGGCCTATGGCCTTGGCAAAGCCGCCCAGGCTGCCGCCTGCGCAGAAGTGCCCGCCTGCGCCGCGCAGCACCACGCCGCGCAGCGCGGCATCGTTGCGTGCACGCGTACAGGCGCTCAGCAGGGCATCCACCATGGCATCGGTCAGCGCATTGCGGCTGGCCGGGTCATTGAGGGTCCAGGTCTCCAGGAAAAGGCCGCTGCCCAGCGGCGCGCGGTCGATCAGCAGGGCATCGGGCATGCTGTGTCCTGGTTCAGTGGGCGGTGGGACGCTTGGCGATGCCCATGGTCTTGGAGAGGATGCCCAGCATCACCTCGTCGGCCCCGCCGCCGATGGAAGCCAGGCGCCCGTCGCGGAACATGCGCGAAACCTTGTTCTCCAGCGTGAAGCCCATGCCGCCCCAGAACTGCAGGCAGGTGTCGGGCACCTCGCGGTTCAGTCGCCCGGCCTTGAGCTTGGCCATGGAGGCCAGCTCCAGCACGTCCTGCCCGCCCACGTAAAGCTCGCAGGCGCGGTAGGTCAATGCGCGCAGGGCCTCCACTTCGGTCTTGAGCTCGGCCAGTTTGAACTGCACCCACTGCTGGTCGGCCAGCGCACCGCCGAAGAGCTTGCGCTCCTGCGCCCATTCGATGGTCCAGCCGATGCAGTTGGTCAGCGATTCCAGCGTGCTGGAGGCGCACCACAGCCGCTCTTCCTGGAACTGCTGCATTTGGTAGATGAAACCCTGGCCCTCGGCGCCGATGCGGTAGCGCTGCGGTACGCGCACCTCGTCGAAGTAGAGCAGGCCCGTATCGCTGCTGTGCATGCCGATCTTGCGGATCTTCTGCGCCACCTCCACGCCCTTGGTGAGCTGGCCGCCGCGGCCGTCGCGCAGGGGCACCATCACCAGGCTCTTGTTGCGATGCACGGGGCCCTCGCCGGTGTTGACCAGCATGCACATCCAGTCGGCCTGCAGGCTGTTGGTGATCCACATCTTCTGGCCGCTGATCACGTAGTCGTCACCATCCTTGCGTGCCGTGGTCTTGATGCCGGACACATCGCTGCCGGCAGCGGGCTCACTCACGCCGATGCAGCCCACCGTGTCGCCCGCAATCGCGGGGGCCAGGAAGTCGCGCTTGAGCTCCTCGCTGCCGTGGCGCGCCAGCGCTGGCGTGCACATGTCCGTCTGCACGCCGATGGCCATGGGCACGCCGCCGCAGTGCACGTGGCCCAGCGTCTCGGCCATGGCCACGGAGTAGGAGTAGTCCAGGCCCGAGCCGCCGTATTCCTCGGGCTTGCACAGGCCCAGCAGGCCGAGTTGGCCCATCTTCTTGAAGACCTCGTGCGCCGGGAAGATCTCGGCTGCCTCCCACTCGTCCACATGGGGGTTGATCTCCTCGTCGATGAAGCGCTTGAGGGTCTTCTGGATCTCGCGGTGCTCGTGCGTGAACTGCATGGTGTGTCTCCGTTGATTTTTGTGTGGACCAGTGCAAGACAGGGGAAGGGGTCTACATGCGTGCCACCCCGAACTGCATGGGGTGCACCTGGCGTGTCTGGGCGTCGGCGCAGGTGGCAAGGCACAGGGCCAGCACGGCGCGCGTGTCGCGCGGGTCGATCACGCCGTCGTCCAGCAGCAGGCCGCTGGTGTAGAAGGCGTCGGCCTGCGCCTCGAACATGGCCACGATCTTGTCGAACTGGGCCTGCGACTCGGCCGGGTCGGGCGCGATGCCTTTGCGCGCCAGCGCTGCCTCGGTCACGATCTGCATGGTGCGCGCGGCCTGCTCGCCGCCCATCACGGCGGTCTTGGCGCCGGGCCAGCTGAACAGGAAGCGCGGTGCATAGCCGCGCCCGCACATGCCATAGTTGCCGGCGCCGAAGCTGGCGCCGCACTGGATGGTGATCTGCGGCACGGTGGCGTTCGATACCGCCTGGATCATCTTGCTGCCGTGCTTGATCATGCCGCCCTGCTCGCTGTCCTTGCCCACCATGTAGCCGGTGGTGTTCTGCAGGTAGACGATGGGGTGGCCGAGCTGGCACATCCACTGGATGAAGTGCGCTGCCTTGTTGGCACCCGCCACGTCGATGGGGCCGTTGTTGGTGATGAAGCCCACGGGGCGGCCATCGATGCGCGCCTGGGCGCACACGGTGGCCACGCCGTAGCGGGCCTTGAATTCGAGCAGCTCGGAGCCATCGGCGATGCGCGCGATCACCTCGCGCATGTCCACGGGCTGGCGCAGGTCGTCGGGCATCAGGGCCAGCAGGTCCTCGGCATCGAGGGTCGGCGCCGGGGCTGCGGATGCCGGGCGCATGTTGGCCCAGCCGGAGGCCTCCACCACGGCGCGCGCCATGCCGATGGCCTCGCGGTCGTCCTGTGCCAGGTACTCGCCCAGGCCCGAGATGCTGGTGTGCATCTCGGCACCGCCCAGTTCCTCCTCGGTGGCGATCTCGCCCGTGGCGGCCTTGAGCAACGGCGGCCCGGCCAGGAAGGCGCGCGAGCGCCCCTGCACCATGATGACCACGTCCGACAGCCCCGGCATGTAGGCACCGCCCGCCGTGCCCGAACCGTGCTGCACCGTGATCACCGGGATGCCGGCCGCCGACAGCCGCGCCAGGTTGCGGAACAGGCTGCCGCCATGCACGAAGCCCTCTACCCGGTAGCGCATGAGGTTGGCGCCCGCGCTCTCCACCAGGTGCACGAAGGGCAGGCGATTGTGCAGCGCGATCTCCTGCACGCGCAGGATCTTCTCGAGGCCCATGGGCTGGATGGCCCCGGCTTCGATGCCCGAGTCGCTGGCCACCACCATGCAGCGCACGCCCGACACCATGCCGATGCCGGCGAGGATGCCACCACCGGGAACGGACTTCGCGGGGTCCTTGGTGTCCTGCAGGTAGCCCGCCAGCGTGGCCAGGGGCAGCCAGGGCGTGCCGGCATCGAGCAGCAGCGCAACGCGCTGGCGCGGCAGCAACTGGTTGCGCTTGTCGAACTGCGGTTGCGAGCGGGCCGAAGCGGCCGCGGCGCTGTCCTCGAGGGCGCGCAGGGCGTCCAGGCGCGCCAGTTGGGCGCTGCGCCGCCTCTGCGCGTCGGGCGCCAAGGCATTGAACCGCGAGGCGAAGACGGTCATGGCGCTGCCTCCGGCGGTTGCTGCGGCTGGGCTGCAAACACGCGCGGCACCTGGGCGCGGTGGAAGCCCTCGAACGGCCGCACGGCAGGCCGTTGCTGCCTTGCGGCGTCGGGCACCTGCATGGGCCAGCCCAGGCGGGCCTGGGGGCGGGCGCCGTCGACGCGCACGGTGGTTCCGCTGATGAAGCTGGCGGCAGGGCTGAGCAAAAAGACGATGGCCGCCGAAACCTCGGCCTCGGTACCGAAGCGCCCCTGCGGCACGGTGTGGCGCATGGCGCGCAGCATGTCGGCGGCGGCGGGCGGGTAGTTGTCCATGCCGCTCGATGCGATGTAGCCCGGTGCCACGGCATTTACGCGCACGCCGCTGCCCGCCCATTCAAGGGCGGCTGTCTCGGTGAAACTGACCATGCCGGCGCGCGCCGCGCCGCTGTGGCCCATGCCCGGCATGGAGCCCCACATGTCGGCCACGATGTTGACGATGGCGCCGCCCTGGGCCTGCATCCACTGCCGGTGGCACTCGCGCGCCATCAGGAAGCCGCCGGTCAGGTTGGTGTTCAGCACCGCCTCCCAGCCCTTGGCGGAGATGCTGGCCAGCGGCGCCATGAACTGGCCGCCCGCGTTGTTCACCAGGGCGTCGATGCGGCCGTGCTCGGCCAGGGCCTGCTGCACGACGATGCCCACGGCCTCCTCGGAACGGATGTCGCAGGCATGCCAGGAGGCTTGCCCGCCGTCGGCCGTGATCTCGGCCTGCACGGCCTGGAGCTTCTCGGCCTTGCGCCCGACGAGCACCACCTGCGCACCCAACCGGGCCAGCTCGTGCGCCGTGCAGCGGCCGATGCCCGAGCCGCCGCCGGTGACGATGGCCACCCGTCCTGCGAAAAGACCTGGTGCAAACACGCTCTGGTACATGGCTCACGCCTCCCGTATGAACAGTGCCAGCGCCTCACCGGTCAGCTCGTCCAGCGACTTGCCGCCCTTGGGGGCAAACCACTGCACGGCCCAGTTGAGGGCGCCAAAAAGGAACAGGCGTGCCAGGCGGGGGGCGGCCTGCAGCGTGCCCTGCCGGGACAGCGCTTCGAGCGTGGGCATCCAGGCGGCCTCGTAGGCGTCCTTGACGCGGGCTATCCCCTTGCGCTGTGCGGGCGTCAGCGAGCGCCATTCGTACAGCATCACCGGGATGAAGCCACTGCGTGGGCCCAGCAGGATCTCGAAATGGTGGCGGATCAGCACCCGCAGTTGTTCACGTGGCGTGGCAGTGGGGGGGAGCGCGGCGAGCGCCTGCTGCTGGCTTTGCAAAGCCATGACCATGCCTTCGTTCATGACGGCGTGGAGCAGGGCCCCTTTGCTTTCGAAGTGGTAGAAGGGCGAGCCGCTGTGCATGCCTGCGGCCGCCGCGATGTCGCGCGTGGTGGTGGCCGCAAAGCCCTTGGTCAGAAACAGCCTGGCCGCCCCGTCCATGAGCTTGCGGCGGCGGTTGCCGTCATCGACTTCTTCCGCAGTCTTGCGCGGGCGACCGCGTGGGCGCCGGGGTTCATTGGCAGCAATTGCCGGGGCTTTGCGGGCGCGGGCAGCAGGCGCCGTGAGGGGCACAGGGGCCTTGGGGGCGGCGGGACGTTTGCGCCGGGTTGCAGGGGATTCCATGGGCTGCACGATAGCAAAGGGTTTTATTTTTAGCAAGCGGGTGCTTTGTGAAAATACTGACCCCTGTCGGAGTGGTCCAAAGCCGGGTCGCCAGGGCGGTTTGGCCTGCGCGGCGGCCGAAATTGTTCCCAATCGTTGATTCGTCCATCAAGTTGAAACAGCCGGAAGCAGAAAATGAATGGTTCGTTGGCCTATTTGCTTCTTTGGCTGCCAACTGTCTTTAAAAGCGTTCTTTGGTGAGGGGGTGGTTTTGGGGACGCTTGTGCACATGCCCTACGCTTCGCGTTCCATCCAACGAGAGGCAGGTTTCATGAACACATTCGGTATCGCCCGCTGGGCGCGTGGCGCCATCGTCGCCGCCGCATCCGCCACCCTGGTGCTGGGGGTGCAGGCACAGGTCATTGATTTTTCCGGCACCCGGGGCGCGGGCGTCAACCAGACGGATGTGCTGCTGGAAAACCTGCGCCTGCTGGTGCCGGTGGCCAACCCGCAGCAGCCTGGCACCACGACCACGGTGGAGTCCAACTACAACATCCTGTTCCGCTTCGATCCGGCCACCTTGCACCTGGTGCCTGTGGGCCTTCAGCAGACCGGTGGGTCGGGCGCGGTGCAGTGCGCCACAGCCCAGGTGACGGTGTTCGATGCGCTGCGGGGCGCGAACCTCCCCCTGGCCAACGCGTCGGTCACGCTGGGCACGCGCTCGGCCACCACCAATGCGCAGGGCGTAGCCTCTTTCGCGGGGCTGGCGCAGGGCTTCTTCACGGTGACCACGACGGCGCCCAACTACTCGCCCGCCAACCAGACCGTGCTGCTCAACTGCGCCGCACCCAACCAGGTGGCAGTGGCCTTGTCGCCAGCCAGTGGCAGTACGGGAGGTCTGGTTGCCGGCCAGTTCCGCACCATCCTGACCTGGGGTGAGAATCCGCGCGACCTGGATTCGCACCTGACAGGGCCATCGGCCAGCGGGGCTGCGCGCTGGCATGTGTACTTTGCCGGCAAGAATGCGGGCGACATGTGTGCGCTGGACGTGGATGACATCTCCTCCTACGGGCCTGAGACGGTGACCTGCCCGCCCACGGCCAGCACGGGCAGTGCGGGGCCTGGCGCGCTGCGTCCGGGCGTCTACCGCTATTCGGTGCACCACTATGCGGGCTCGGGCAACCTGGGCACATCGAATGCCAACGTGCGACTGGAGCTCTCCAATGGCCAGGCCTACACGTTCACGCCGCCGGCAGCGCCCTACACCGGCTCCAACAATGTCTGGACGGTGTACGAGCTGACGGTGCTGGCCGATGGCTCGGTGGGCGTGGCGCCGGTCAACTCGGTGATGGCGAATGTATCGTCGGGCAGCGTGGCCCGCGAACTGCCGATTGCCGAAGGCACCGGGCTGGGCCAGGCGGAAAGCCCCTCGACGTTCCGGAACCTGGCCAAGTAGGCGGGTGAAGCCGCTGCCGCGCGCGGGTGCCCCTGGCGCGCGGCATTGCATCGCGGAGGTATGAGCGGTGAGCGTATGTAAGGCCCCGCCCTCCGAGGTCGGGTCAGGCGAGTGTGACTTTGATAGCAGAAAAGCACTGCTGTATGCGCTCTTCAGGCGATTTTGGCGTTGCTGCGCATGCAGCAGATGGGCCGCCTGCAGGCACTGGCATCCTTGCTTAACAGAGACATTTGCAGGGTTAATGGCAGCGGGCAGGAGTGCCGGTGATAAGGTAAAGGCATGAACACACCGAACCAAACCCCCACGCCCTCGCCATCCGGTCTTGACCCGGAAAAGATGCGCAGCGACCTGGCAAACCTGCTTCGCAAGGCCGCGCCGCCGCAGGACAAGTCCGCTGCTGACAAGCCTGCTGGCAAGTAAGGAACCGAAAGCCGCGCGACGCCGCCGGCCCGCATTGCGGGTGGGCGGCGTTTTTCTTGGTGGCCTGCCATGCGGGGCCGGTGATAACGACAGCCCACTGCAAAGCGGCGACCATTGGTTTTCCATATCGGTCGCAAACGG
The DNA here is from genome assembly GCF_000276605.1 of Acidovorax sp. CF316. Lineage (GTDB taxonomy): Bacteria > Pseudomonadota > Gammaproteobacteria > Burkholderiales > Burkholderiaceae_C > Acidovorax. Next base: position 9,548 of record NZ_AKJX01000268.1, read on the forward strand.
GCTGCAGTGATAAAGTGGTGCGGCACCTGTCTGTCCCGCGGCCAGATCCGTTCTTCGACCCCAATTCGCTGCCTGTCTGTAGGGGCGGGATGGATGGGGTCTCGGCGGATGGGGCTGCCTGAAAGAAGAAAGCCCGACCATGGCCACCGTTTCCGATCTCCAGAATGTCGTGTACTCCGGCAACCCGCAGGCCGACGCCCTGTTGGACAACCCGTCGCCGTGGAACTTCTTTCCCGATGGCCGCAAGGTGCTGTACTACACCTTCGATGCCAGCCCCGGCAGCGTTGCCGCCACCGATGCGGGACGTGCGATCACCGCATTCAATACGGCGCAACAGCAGGCCACGCGGCAGATACTGCAGCATGCCGCGGCGGTCACGGGCATCACCTTCACCGAGGTGGGCAGTTCCGCCCAGGCGGACCTCCACTTCGTCGCGACGAATATCCCAGGGGCGTCGACGGCCGGGCTGGCGTCCACCTTCTACAACTACAGTTACAACGGCAGCCAGACACTGACCCGGCTCAACGCGGAGTCGGTGGTCTACCTCGATAACGTGGAGCATGCCGGCATCAACAACCAGCCCACGGCGGGCGGCGCCGGGTACGAGGTGCTGCTGCACGAGGTGGGGCATGCGCTGGGGCTGGCGCACCCTTTTGACTTCGCCAGGCCGCTGCCCGTATCGCAGGACAACACCAACAACACGGTGATGTCGTACACGCGTGCCGGCCCCTACAAGACCACCTTCCAGGCCTTCGACCTGCTGGCCCTGGACTGGATCTACGGGCGGGACGGCCTGGGCGGCACCTGGGGCATGAATTCCACGAATGGCCCGACGCTGAACTTCTCCAGCCAGCCCAGCGGCACGGCGGGCCCCGATGTATTCACCAGCACGCAGGCCAATGAGGCCTTCAATGGCGCCGGGGGCGTGGACACCCTCGTGGCCCAGGGTGCCCGGGGTGGCTATTCGCTGACGCGCAAGGACGGGGGCTGGCAACTGGCCGATGGGACGGCGGGGCGGGATGGTACCGACACCTTGCTGCAGATCGAGCGCGTGCGCTTTGCCGACCGCTCCGTGGCGCTGGACCTCGATGGCGCGGCGGGCACGACAGCGCGCCTGCTGGGCGCGCTGGTCGGCCCGGTGGGGCTTTCCAGCCGGGAACTCGTGGGGGCGGTGCTGGGCGTGGTGGACTCGGGTGCGTCGCAGCTGCAACTGGCGCAACTGGGCCTGAACGCGTTGCTGGGCGCCTCGGCCACGCCGGAGCAGGTGGTGGCGCTGCTATTCGGCAACGTGGTGGGGGCTTCCGCAGACGCTGCCACCGTGCAGTCGCTGGCCGGCCTGATCCGGTCAGGTGCCTACACCAATGCGTCATTCACGGTGGCCGTGGCCAACCTGGACATCAATGCCGCCCACATCGATCTGGTGGGGCTGAGCGCGCGGGGTCTTGACTACGCCTGACCCGGGCGCCCTGAAGCCGGCTTTCTCCGCCTGTGGCAGCCCCAATCCGGGCTGCATCTTCTGCTGCCTGTGATTCGGATCACTCCGGCAAGACGGGCGCCTGGGATGCCGGTGAAAAAATTCATATAGGAACTGGTAGACTCCGCTTCCTATATGAATTCTCTCTTGCGCATTCCGCTCAACGCTACACCCGAGCAGGTGGAGCGGCTGCATGCATTGCAGGTGGGTTTTTCCAGGGTGTGCAATGCCATTTCGCCCGTGGTGCAACAGACCCGGACATGGAATCGTGTGGCGCTGCACCACCTGACCTACCGCCAGTTGCGCGAGCAGTTCCCGGAAATGGGCTCGCAGATGGTGTGCAATGCCATTTATTCGGTATCGCGCACGGGGCGCCTGATCTTTCAGCACCCGGCCAGCCCCTTCCATCTTTCGCGGCTGGGCGACAAGCCGCTGCCCTTGTTGCAGTTTGCAGACAGTTGCCCGGTGTACTTTGACCGCCACACCCTGAGCGTCAAGGGTGGTCAGCTGTCCATGTTCACGCTGGACGGACGCATGCGCTTCCAGCTGGCGCTGCGTCCAGCGGACGAAGAGAGCTTTCACGCGCGCAAGTTGCGCGAAATCGTCCTGTCGCGGCGGGCTGATGGCGTCTATGAATTGTCTTTTTTACTGGGCAGCGAATCCAACGGCGCTGCATTGGCCTCTGACCAGGCCATGCCCGACGGCGAGATCCCCGAATACATCATGGTCCACGAGACAGTATGAAACCCAACCTCCCTCCCTCTGAACTGCGTCAGGCAATTTCCTCGCTGAGGCCATTTTTCGTGCGTTCCGGCTGGTTCAGCGTCTTCTCCAGTCTGCTGGTGCTGGCGCCTTCCGTGTACATGCTGGAAGTCTATGACCGGGTGGTAAACACGCGCAACCACACTACGCTGGTGATGCTCACGCTGCTGGTGCTGGGGGCCTACGTGCTGATGGAGGTGCTGGAATGGGCGCGCAGCGAGGTGATGCGCTCTGCCAGCGTAGAGCTCGATCACCGCATGAGCGGGCGTGTCTTCGGCGCCATCTTCGAAGCCAGCCTCAAGCGCCTGCCCGGGGGATCTCAGCAGCCGCTGAATGACTTCCGGATGGTGCGCGACTTTCTGTACTCTCCAGCACTGCTGGCCGTCATGGAGGCCCCTATCGCACTGGTGATGATGGTGCTCCTGTTCATGATCAGCCCGGTGTTGGGATGGGCGGCGCTCGCCTTCGGGGTATTGCAGGTGATCGTGGCCTGGTTCAACGAGCGTGCCACCAAGCCGCCGCTGATGCAGGCCAATGGCAGTTCGATTGCTGCACAGCAGTATGCCGACGGCGCCCTGCGCAATGCCGAGGTGATCGAGTCTATGGGCATGCTGCGCGACACGCACAAGCGCTGGCAGAACAAGCAGCGCGATTTCCTGCGCTTGCAGGCGCTGGCGTCCGAGCGCGCAGGCGGCTTTCAGGCGCTCTCCAAGTTCGTGCAGAACACCTTGAGTTCGCTGCTGCTGGGGCTGGGTGCCTGGCTGCTTTTGCGCAACGAACTCAATGGCGGCGCGGGGATGATGATCGTCGCATCCATCCTGGGCGGGCGCATGCTGGCTCCTTTGGTCCAGGTGGTGACGCAGTGGCAGACGGTCGTAAACGTGCGGGATGCCTGGATGCGGTTGGACCAGTTGCTGACAGCCCTGCCTGCTGCTTCGGTGAACATGGCCCTGCCTGCACCACGGGGCGCGCTCCAGGTCGAGCAGCTGATTGCATCGGCGCCTGGCAACCCTGCCCATATCCTGCGCGGAGTGGCTTTCGCATTGAATCCCGGCGAAGTTCTGGTGGTGGTGGGGCCATCGGCCTCGGGCAAGACCACACTGGCCCGTTTGCTGGTGGGCTTGTGGCCTGCGGCCGGGGGCAAGGTACGGCTCGACGGCGCTGACGTGTACACCTGGAACAAGGCGGAACTGGGCCCGTACATGGGCTATCTGCCCCAAGGCGTGGAACTGTTCGAAGGCACGTTGGCCGAGAACATCGCCCGGTTTGGCAAGGTCGATATGGTCAAGGTGGAAGCTGCAGCCCGCGCGGTCGGCCTGCACGAGTTCATCCTTTCCCTGCCGCACGGCTACGACAATCCCGTGGGTTCCGATGGTGCCCGGCTATCGGGTGGCCAGCGCCAGCGGGTGGGGCTGGCCCGCGCACTCTACGACGACCCGGTGTTCGTGGTGCTGGACGAACCCAATTCCAGTCTCGACGAACAGGGCGATGCGGCGCTGGCGCAGGCCATCCAGGCGGCCAAGGCGCGCGGCACCACCTTCGTCATCATGACCCACCGCACCAGCGTGCTGGCCGTGGCCGACAAGATGCTGGTGCTGCGCGACGGACTGCAGCAGGTCTTCGGACCGCGCGACGAGGTCATTGCAGCCTTGAACCAGGCTGCACAACAGCAGGCCCAGGCGGCACAAGCACGGCAGGCAACGCCGCAAGGTTCGGCGCCTGCGCTGGCTGCATCCTGATATCCACGCGAGTCCATTCATGAAGAAAACTGGTTTTTTCCACCGCAGCGAGCTCACCGAGGCGCTGTGGACCTTCCGGCGGGAGTTCATCGTGGTTGGCATCTTCAGCATGGTGGCCAATGTGCTCATGCTGGCGCCCACCATGTACATGCTGCAGGTCTTTGACCGCGTCATGTCCAGCCGCAGCGAACTGACCCTGATCGTCATGTCGCTCATCACGCTGTTCTTTTTCATCGTGATGGCGTTTGCCGAGTGGATGCGATCGCGCGTGCTCGTGCATGCCGGCCTGCGCCTGGATGGGGTGCTCAGCACCCGTGTCTTCAACGCCAGTTTCGAGGCCCGCCTGAGCCAGACCGGGGCCTCGGTGGTGCGCGCATTCACGGACCTCATCCAGATCCGCCAGTTCCTCACGGGCAATGGCATTTTGGCGTTCTTCGACATTCCTTGGGCTCCTATCTACCTGGCCGTGCTGTTCTTTCTGCACCCCGTGCTGGGCTATGCGGCGCTGGTCTTCGCAGCGATCCAGGGTGCGTTGGCATGGTTTGGCCACCGCCACACCGTAGCGCCATCGGAAGCCGCATCCAAGGCCACATCGGAATCGGGTGCCTATCTGCAAAGCAAGCTGCGCAATGCGGAGGCGCTGGAGTCCATGGGCATGGTGCACAACCTGCGCCCCCACTGGGCCAAGCGCCATGCCAAGGCCCTGGAGTTGCATGGCCAAGCCCAGGCGCTCACGCACCGTATCAGTGCCTGGAGCAAGCTCATTCGCTACAGCCAGCAGTCGCTTGCACTTGGTATTGGCGCCTTGCTGGTGATCGACGGCCAGCTGTCGCCCGGCGGCATGATTGCCGCCAACGTGCTCATGGGGCGTGCACTAGCGCCCATCGACATGCTGGTCGGCACCTGGCGCAGCTTCATCGGTGCGCGCAGCGCTTTCGAGCGCCTGGAGGATCTGCTGCGCACACACCCTGAACGTGATGCCGCACTGTCTCGTGTCGCGCCCAAGGGGGATGTTTTGGTGCGTGGGCTGGTGGCAACGGCTCCCGGTCGGCCGCTGCCCATTCTCAAGGGCGTGAGTACGGCAGCCCCAGCGGGAACGGTGACCGTTGTCCTGGGCCCTTCGGGGTCGGGCAAGTCCACCCTGGCGCGCTGCCTGATGGGCATCTGGCCCGGTGCGTCGGGCGAGATGCTGCTCGATGGTTTGCCCCTCGATGGCTGGGACCGCATGGAGCTGGGGCCGTACCTGGGCTATCTACCACAGGACATCGAGCTCTTCGAGGGCTCCATTGCCGAGAACATTGCGCGCTTCGGGCAGGTCGACCCCGAAAAAGTCATTGCCGCAGCGCGTAGCGCGGGCCTGCACGAAATGATCCTGCGCTTTCCCAAGGGCTATGACACGCCCATCGGCGAGGCGGGCAACCTCCTCTCCGGCGGCCAGCGCCAACGCGTGGGCCTGGCACGGGCCATGTATGGCGACCCGGTGATGGTGGTGCTCGATGAGCCTAACGCCAACCTGGACGACGTGGGCGAAGCCGCCCTGGTTCGCGCGGTGCAGGAACTCAAGTCCAAGGGGTGCACGGTATTCCTGATCACCCACCGGCCCGGGATCCTGGCCGTTGCAGACCGGCTGCTGGTCCTTCAGGACGGCGCTGTGGTGGCCGACGGGCCGCGTGACGCGGTGCTGGACGCCCTGCGCGCGGGCCATGCCGCCGCTGCAGCTGCGCAGTCTTCGCCTCCGGCTGCGACATCGGGCGGGCTGCAGCCCGCGCCCGTATGAGCGCGGCGCCAACGCCGCACTCCGTTTTATTGATGCCTCTTTCTGTCGGGTACTGACATGGTCAAATCATTGTTTCCTTTGAATAAGAAGCCGGATCCATCGCTGGACGGCAACGAAGCCGTGGCGCTTCCCGCAGCCGGAGACTCCGGCCGTGCCGGGCGCATGGGCTTGTGGGCGCTGGCCATCGGTTTTGGCGGGTTCCTGCTGTGGGCGTCTCTGGCTCCTCTGGATGAAGGGGTGCCGGCTGCCGGTATCGTCGCCATCGACACTAAGCGCAAGGCGGTACAGCACCTGAGTGGCGGCATCGTCAAGGAGGTGCTGGTGCGCGAAGGCGATGAGGTGAAGGAAGGTCAGTTGCTGATCCGCCTGGACTCGGCCGTGGCACGGGCCAACTACGAGTCTGTGCGCCAACGCTACCTGGGACTGCGCGCCATGCAGGGGCGCCTGCTGGCAGAGCAGGGCGGCCTGGCCAGTATCAGTTTCCATGCCGACCTGCAGGCCGCAGGCTCCGACCCGCTCATCCGCCAGCAGATGCAGAACCAAGAGCAGCTGTTCATGACGCGGCGCAGCCTGTTGCGTTCCGACCTGCAATCCATTGAGGAAAGCATCCAGGGCCAGGAAGGCCTGCTGCAGGCCTATGACGGCATGCTGGCCAGCCGCAAGAGCCAGTTGTCGCTGATCAATGAAGAGTTGAGCAATCTGCGTGGTCTGGTCAAGGAAGGCTATGCACCACGCAACCGTCAACTGGAGATGGAGCGCATGGTCGCCGACTCCACGACGGGGATTGCCGATCTTCAGGGCAATACCATCCGCGCGCGCCGCACCATTGGTGAGTTGCGCCAGCGCGCCCTGTCGCGCCAGCAGGAATATCGCAAGGAAGTCGAGAGCAGTCTGGCTGAAGTGAGCCGCGAAGTGCTCTCGGACAATGAAAAGCTGCATGCCGTCACCGACGACCTGGGGCGCACCGAGATCAAGGCGCCAGCCTCTGGCCAGGTGGTGAGTCTGGCCATCCAGACCGTGGGCGGTGTGATTGCACCCGGGCAAAAGCTCATGGACATTGTGCCCAAAGATGCCTCGCTGCTGCTGGAGGCGCATGTGGCCCCGCACCTGATCGACCGCGTGCATTCTGAGCTGCCGGTGGATGTGCGGTTCTCCTCCTTCGCCCACTCGCCCCAATTGGTGGTGGACGGCAAGGTGGTGTCCATCTCCGCCGACTTGCTGGTCGAGCCGCAGACCAATGTGAGCTACTACTTGGCGCGCATCCAGGTGACGCCGGAAGGCATGAAGAAGTTGGGCAAGCGCCAGTTGCAACCGGGCATGCCCGTGGAAGTCATCTTCAAGACCGGCGAGCGCTCGATGCTGACCTACCTGCTGCATCCGCTGACCAAGCGGCTGGCTGCGTCCATGACCGAGGAGTAAAGCCATGACCCCGCAACGACATGCCATCCTGCCTGCGGGCAGCACCCGACGCGGGCCGGTAGCCCGTCTGGGCCTTCTGGCCGCTGCAGTGGCCGGATTGCTGGCGGCGGCACCGGCCTGGTCCATCGACCTGCGCCAGGCCTATGAAGCCGCCCTGGCCAACGATGCGACCATCCGCTCCTCGCGCGCGGCAGCCGATGCCAGCCGCGAGCAACTGCCGCAGGCGAAGGCGCAGCGGCTACCCAACGTCTCTTTCTCTGCGGGTCGCAACAAGAACGACCTCACCAGCGAAACCCAGAACGTTCTGGGTCAACCGGTCACCACGGAAAACAAGTACTACAGCGGCAACCAGGCGCTCACCATTCGCCAGCCGCTGTACCGCCCCTTCCTTGGCGCGCTGGTCAAGCAAGCCGAGGCCGTGGTGCAGGATGCGGATGCCACGCTGGAAAGCGCGGAGCAAACCCTCGTGGTGCGTGTGGGCGAAGCCTACTTCGAGGCGCTGCTGGCCGAGGAGCAGCTGGCGCTCATCAGCTCGCAGAAGAGCACCTACACCACCCAGCTCGATGCGGCCAAGAAAGGTTTTGCGGCAGGCAGCGGCACCCGCACGGACATCGACGAAGCACAGGCACGGCTGGACCTGACCTATGCCCAGGAGCTGGAGGTCCAGCAGAACGTGGAGTTCACCCGCCGCAAGCTGGAGACCATCACCGGGCAGCCGGTGGGAACCCTTGCGCGGCTGGACCTGGCGCGTTTCACCCCTGGGGCGCCCACGCCAAACCTGGTGGAGGACTGGATTGCCCGTGCCGAGCAGGCGAGCCCCGACGTCAAGGCCTTGCGCGCCCGACTGGAGGCCGCGACCTTCGAGATCGACAAGGCCAAGGCGGGGCACAAGCCCACACTCGATGCCGTCGCGCAGTGGTCGCGCAACAGCAGCGACAGCGTGACCAACGTGAATTCGCGCTATGACAACAAGTCCATTGGCTTGCAGCTCACGGTTCCGATCTATGCCGGCGGTTATGTCAACTCTACCGTGCGCCAGGCCGTGGCCAGTGCCGAGCGGGCCCGCGAGCTGTTGGAGGCCCTGCGCCTGGACCTCAGTGTGCGCGTGCACCGCGAATTCCGCGGCATGACCGAGGGCGTGCTGCGCATCAGTGCCCTGGAGCAGGCTGTGCGCTCGGCCGAGCAGGCCGTGCTGTCCAACCAGATGTCCTTCAAGGCCGGTGCCCGTACCACGCTGGACGTGCTCAACGCCGAGCAGCAAAAGACCACGGCGCTGCGCGACCTGGCCCAGGCGCGCTACCTGTATGTGGCGTCGCGCCTGCGCCTACAGTCCCTGGCTGGGGACGAGCGTGCTGCCAGCGTGACGGAGATCAACGCCTGGCTGGCCCTTTGATTCGGGCGCGCGCCACTGCCTCCAACGGCTTCTCCAGGTCGTTGGCGGCCAGGGGTGGGGAGGGTGCTCGGGTATATGAATGCAATCGAGATGCATTCGTGTTGTTGCCCCTTGGCGCTTTTTGTGTGACCAGCCGCACGCAGGGGTACATGAGGTTACTTGCCGATACAGGCCCTGCAGTTACGATTGGCGCCTCATGATTTGGTTGTCCGTGGTGGGTTTTCTGGTGGCGGCGATGGCTGCAGGGTTCGTCGTACGCTGGGTGCGGGGACATGCGTCAGCCTATGGAAACGGTATGCCACAGCGCTTCCACATGGGGGATGTGCCGCGCCTGGGAGGCGCTGCCCTGCTGCTGGGCCTGGCAAGCGCCTGGGGCCTGGGCATCCTGCAGTCCTTCCTGGGAGACCCCGGCTCCCTGCGCCTGGGGTGGTGGGTCGGCAGCTGGCTGCTGGTGTTGCTGCCGGCGGTGCTCGGCGGCATTGCCGAGGACATGACCCAGCGACTGGCCGTGCGCTACCGCCTGGCCCTGACGGGCGCTTCCGGGTTGCTGGCCATCTTCCTCCTCGATCTTTCCGTTCCGCGCATCGGCCTGCCCTGGGTCGACATGCTGTTGTCGGCCTGCCCCTGGCTGGGCCTGGCCATCGTGGTGCTGGCGGTGGCGGGCCTGCCCCACGCCTTCAACATCATCGACGGCTACAACGGCCTGGCCGGCATGGTCGCCATCATCGTCTGCCTCGCGCTGGCCCACGTGGCCCTGCAGGTGGGAGACCGTTCCCTGGCGGCCCTGCTGGTGACCACGGCAGCCGCTACGGGAGGGTTTCTGGTCTGGAACTACCCGCGGGGCATGCTGTTTGCAGGGGATGGTGGGGCCTATGTGTGGGGCGTCGTCATTGCCCTGGCCAGTATCTCCCTGGTACAGCGCAATGCCGATGTCTCTCCCTGGTTTCCCATGCTGCTCCTGATCTACCCGGTCTGGGAAACGGTCTTCTCGATCTACCGCAAGGCGGTGCGGGGGGTGTCCCCCGGGGTGGCCGATGCGCTGCATTTCCACCAGCTGATCTACCGGCGCATCGTGCGCGGCGTATTCCACGACGACGAGTCGCGCCGCGTGCTCATGCGCAACAACCGCACTTCGCCCTACCTGTGGGGTTTCACCCTGCTCACCGTGGTTCCTGCCATCCTGTTCTGGAACAACACCCTGGTGTTGATGGGCTTCTGCTGGCTTTTCGTGATCAGCTACGTCGTGGCCTACCTGGCCATCGTGCGGTTCAAGGTGCCGGATTGGCTGCGCAGGTGAGCACCCCCTGAGTCGCTTTGCGCCATTCCCCCGAGGGGGATGCTCCCGGCGCGGCGGGGCGGCCCTTGCGCGGGAGCGCTGGCAGGGCCGGGCCAGTTTCTTGCGCTCCGCGCGGGTAATGCTTGCAAGACCGGCCCGCGAATGCGGCACAATTTGCGCATCCTCGTTTTTCTCTGGATGGCACGCCCCCATGACCGATCTTCTCTCGATTGCGCCCCGCGACAAGGCTGAAATTCTGGCCCAGGCGCTGCCCTACATCCGCAAGTTCCATGGCAAGACCATGGTCATCAAGTACGGCGGTAACGCCATGACCGACCCGGCCCTGCAGGCCGACTTCGCCGAAGACGTGGTGCTGCTCAAGCTCGTGGGCATGAACCCTGTGGTGGTGCACGGTGGTGGGCCGCAGATCGAGACGGCCCTGAACCGTCTGGGCAAGAAGGGCGAGTTCGTCCAGGGCATGCGCGTGACCGATGCCGAGACCATGGAAGTGGTGGAGTGGGTGCTCGCTGGCGAAGTGCAGCAGGACATCGTGGGCCTGATCAACCAGGCCGGCGGCAAGGCCGTGGGCCTGACCGGGCGCGACGGCGGCATGATCCGGGCGCAAAAGCTCAAGCTGCTCGATTCCAAGGACCCGAGCATCGAACACGACGTGGGCCAGGTGGGCGACATCCTCTCCATCGACCCGAGCGTGGTCAAGGCGCTGCAGGACGATGCCTTCATCCCCGTGATCAGCCCCATCGGCTTCGGCGAGAACAACGAAAGCTACAACATCAACGCCGACGTGGTCGCCAGCAAGCTGGCCACCGTGCTCCAGGCCGAGAAGCTGATGCTCCTGACCAACACCCCTGGCGTGCTGGACAAGCAGGGCAACCTGCTCACCGACCTCACGGCGCGCGAGATCGACGCGCTGTTTGCCGACGGCACCATCTCCGGCGGCATGCTGCCCAAGATCGCAGGCGCGCTGGATGCCGCCAAGGCTGGCGTGCACGCGGTGCACATCATCGACGGCCGGGTGCCGCATGCCATGCTGCTCGAAATCCTGACCGACCAGGCCTACGGCACGATGATCCGCAGCCACTGAACCTGGTGATGGAATGAGACTGCTGCTGGTCGAAGACGACGTGATGGTGGCCAGCGGCATCAAGCTGGGGTTGTCCGACGCCGGCTATGCAGTCGATTGGGTCGGCAGCGGCGAACGCGCGGAAGAAGTCCTGCGCGTCGAATCCTTCGACGCCGCCATCATCGACATCGGCCTGCCCGCGATGGATGGGCTCGAGCTCACGCGGCGCCTGCGCCGCCCGGACATGGCCAGCCCTTCGATGCCGGTGCTGATCCTGACCGCGCGCGACGCCCTGCATGACCGGGTGCAGGGCCTGGATCTTGGGGCCGACGACTACATGGTCAAGCCCTTCGAGCTGCCTGAGCTGCTGGCCCGCCTGCGGGCCCTGCTGCGCCGCTCGCAGGCCGCCACCACGGCCGTGCTCAGCTTCGGCCCGCTGGAGCTCGACACCGCGGGCCGGCGCGCAAGCGTGCGCTCCGATGCCGGCGAGCAGGTCATCGAGCTGGGCCCACGCGAGTGGACGGTGCTCGAGTACCTGCTCATCAATGCGCCCAAGCCCGCCAGCAAGGACAAGCTGCTGCAGGCGCTCACCGGCTGGGACAAGGAAATCACCCCCAACGCGGTCGAGGTGTATGTCTCCCGCCTGCGTGGCAAGCTCGAGCCGCACGGCGTGGCACTGCGCTCGATCCGGGGGTTTGGCTACCGGCTGGAACTCCAGGCCGGCTGAAACCTCCCCCTCTCTTCTTCTCGCGGCCCTGACCATGGAAACCCGGATCCCTCCTGTGCGACGGCCCGGACTGCGGGCCATGACCTCGGACCTGCGCAACCGCTTGCTGCTGCTGCTGGTGCTGCCCCTGTGCGTGCTGGCGACCATCGGGGTCTGGCTGGACTACCGGTCGGCGGACGAGGCAGCCGGCCAGCACGACCAGCGCCTGCTGCGCCTGCTGCCGGCCCTGTCCGACTCGGTGCTGGCGCCGGCCATCCGCGACAACGACCCGCCCCTGCTGCTGCTGGCCCCTCCCTTGGAGGACTTCCTGCGGCAGAACGCCGGCTTTTCGGGTTACAGCGTGCGCGACCCTTCGGGCAAGCTGCTGCTGGGCGACGACTGGGTGCACAGCGCCGTGCCCACCACCCAGGCGCCCGAGTTCCACAGCATGGAATACAGCGGCGTGACCTACCGCGTGGCCGTGCAGCGCGGCCGGACCGGGGCCGGAGAGATGGTGGTGGCCCTGGCCGATGGCTCCGACCCGCGCCAGCAATGGGCCCAGCAACTGCTGCTGCGCGTGCTGCTGCCCAACTTGGTGCTGGTGGCTGCTGCCGCACTGGCCATCCACTGGGCGGTGCGCCAGGCCTTCAAACCGCTGGTGGACCTGGCCGAGGCGGTGGAGCACCGCTCGCCGCGCGACCTGAGCCCCATCGACGAAGCCGCCTCGCCATCCGAGGTGCGACCGCTCGTGCATTCGCTCAACCGCCTGTTCGCCCTGGTCAATGCCCAGGCCGAGGGCCAGCGCCGCTTCGTGGCCGATGCCGCCCACCAGTTGCGCACCCCGCTCGCCGGGCTGCAGGCCCAGGTCGAAGCCTGGGCCATGATGGCCAAGGCGGCGGCGCCCCAGCGGCAGTCGCCGTCCGGCCATGACAAGAAGGGCCCGGTGTCCACAGACGGGCGTACGCAGGGCGCCATCGTGCTGGGTGTCGACCAGATCGAAAAGCTGCGCAACGCCACACGCCGTACCTCGCAGCTCGCGCACCAGTTGCTTGCCCTGTCGCGGGCCGATGCGCGCAGCCTCGACGCCCAGCAGCCCCAGCGCGTGGACCTCAAGGATCTGTGCGAGACCCTGCTGGAAACCTTTCTCGACCCCGCCACCGGCAAGGGCCTGGACCTGGGCCTGGAGGTGCAGCCCGTGCACGTCACCGGTCACGGCTGGCTGCTGCGCGAGCTGCTGTCCAACCTGGTGGACAACGCCATCAAGTACACACCGCCCTCGGGCATCGTCACCATCCGCTGCGGCATGCGCCAGGGTAAGAGCGGGCCGCCGCGGGTTTTCCTGCAGGTGGAGGACGATGGCCCGGGCGTGCCCGACGCCGAGCGCACCCGGGTGATGCAGCGCTTTTACCGGGTGCCGGGCACGGTGGGCGAGGGCACGGGCCTGGGCCTGGCGATCGCCGACGAGATCGCCCGTGTGCACCGTGCGTCGCTGACCCTGGGCACCGGGGCGCAGGGACGCGGCCTGATGGTGACTGTGGTGTTTCCGCTGTAGCCTGCGCAGTACGGCGGCGGGCGCCGAGGCCTGTGCGAGAATCATTTCCACACATGATTTACGCCCTGCCGCAAGCCCGGGGCATGCCGAGACCCGGCATGCGTCCAGGTGGCAGGGACCACGGCCCCCAGGGCGCCGGGCCGCCAGCCCTGCATGCCCTCCATTCCTTTCTTGCGCATGTCCGATCTTTCGCCGCTTCCCGAGCCAGCCAGCACTGCCGACGCAGAAGACAGCCCTGCGGCGCGCAAACGGCCCAAGCCCGGAGAGCGCCGGGTGCAGATCCTGCAGATGCTGGCCACCATGCTGGAGCAGCCGGGAGCGGAGCGCATCACCACTGCGGCGCTGGCGTCGCGCCTGTCCGTCAGCGAGGCCGCGCTCTACCGCCACTTCGCCAGCAAGGCGCAGATGTTCGAGGGCCTGATCGATTTCATCGAGCAGTCGGTCTTCGCCCTGGTGCAGCAGATCACCGGCCGAGAGGTTCCCGACCCGGCCCAGCCCGCCGACGTGGGTCGGCGCCAGGCGGCCCGCATCGTCGCCGTGCTGCTGCAGTTCGGCGAGCGCAATCCCGGCATGGTGCGCGTGATGGTCGGCGATGCCCTGGTGTTCGAGCACGAGCGCCTGCAGCAGCGCATGAACCAGTTCTTCGACCGCATCGAGTCCACGCTGCGCCAGTGCCTGCGGCCTGCCAATGCGGACTCGGCCACGCCGACCGTGGACGCCCAGGTGGCTGCCAGCGTGCTCACAGCTTTCGCGCTGGGGCGGCTGCAGCGCTATGCGCGCTCGGGCTTTCGCCGCATGCCCAGCGAGCACCTGGACGCCAGCCTGGCCTTGATGCTCTAAGAGTGAATGTGTTTGCGCGCTAGGAGCCGGCCCTAGCGGCTCCCTTTTGCCGCAGGCCGCCCGGGCCTGCGTGCTTCTCTCCAGCCCCCGCGCGCGGCGGGTCGCTGCCATGCAACAAAGTTTTGGTACGGTCTCCCTATTTTTGGAGAGGCCTTTGGTGGGCGGGCAAATTTGCTGCAGAATAGTACGAACGTTCGTTTTTATTTGCCCGCATGCCCGCCATCCCCGACTCTACTCCGGTCACCCGCATCCCGCGCCCCCGCACCGGCACGGGTCGTGCCCTGCAAAAAGGCCAGCAGACCAAGGCGGTCATCGTCGAGGCGGCGCTGGGCCTGGCCACGCACATCGGGCTCGAGGGCCTGTCCATCGGCGCCTTGGCCGATGTCACGGGCATGAGCAAATCGGGTGTGTTCGCCCACTTCGGCTCGCGCGAGGAACTGCAGATCTCCGTGATCCGCGAATACCACACCCGCTTCGAGCAGGAGGTGTTCTACCCCGCCATGTCGGCGCCGCGCGGCGTGGCGCGCCTGAGCGCGCTGTTCGACAACTGGATGAAGCGCACCTCGATCGAGATCGATTCGGGCTGCATCTACATCAGCGGTGCGGTCGAATTCGATGACCGCAACGGCCCGGTGCGCGACGCGCTGGCCAGCTCGGTCCTCACCTGGCTGGCCGCCATGCGCCGCGCCATCGAGCAGTGCAAGGAGTGCGGCGAGTTGCGCCCGGACACCAACGAGGAGCAGATGCTCTTCGAGATCCACGGCCTGATCCTCGCACTGCACTACGAAGCGCGCTTCCTGCGCACCCCCGGCTCCATGGCGCGCTCCGTCACGGGCTTTCAGAACATCCTGGCGCGCTACAGCGCACCACGCACCCCGGTGGCCGCAGCCGCACCCGCTGCTGCACGCCGCAAAGTTTCCAACCAAACCACCATCTCCAAGGAGTAACCCCATGCCCAGCTATACGCCGCCCCTGCGCGACATGCAATTCGTCATGCACGAAGTGCTCAAGGTCAGCGACGAACTCAAGGCCCTGCCGGCCCATGCCGAGGTGGATGTGGACACCATCAATGCCGTGATCGAAGAGGCGGGCAAGTTCGCTGCCGAGGTTACCTTCCCGCTGAACATCAGCGGCGACACCGAAGGCTGCGTGCTGGACAAGGCCACCCACGAAGTGAAGACCCCCACGGGCTTCAAGGCCGCCTACGCCAAGTACGTAGAAGGCGGCTGGGCTGCGCTCTCCTGCGACCCCGCCTACGGCGGCCAGGGCCTGCCCTTCGTGCTCAACCAGTGCCTGTACGAGATGATGAACTCGGCCAACCAGGCCTGGACCATGTACCCCGGCCTGTCGCACGGCGCCTACGAAGCCCTGCACGCGCACGGTACCGACGCGCAGAAGGCCCTGTACCTGCCCAAGCTCACCAGCGGCGAGTGGACCGGCACCATGTGCCTGACCGAACCGCATTGCGGCACCGACCTGGGCCTGTTGCGCACCAAGGCCGAACCCCTGGCCGACGGCACCTACAAGATCACCGGCAACAAGATCTTCATCTCGGCTGGCGAGCACGACATGGCCGCCAACATCGTCCACCTGGTGCTGGCCCGCCTGCCTGATGCGCCCAAGGGCAGCAAGGGCATCAGCCTGTTCGTCGTGCCCAAGTTCAACATCCAGGCCGACGGCTCTCTGGGCGAGCGCAACCCGATCTTCTGCACCGGCCTGGAGCACAAGATGGGCATCCACGGCAATGCGACGGCGCAGATCGCCATCGATGGCGCCATCGGCACGCTGGTAGGTCAGCCCAACAAGGGCCTGGCCGCCATGTTCGTGATGATGAACGCCGCCCGCCTGGGCGTGGGCAACCAGTCGCTGGGCCTGACCGAAGTGGCCTACCAGAATGCCCTGGCCTACGCCAAGGACCGCATCCAGATGCGCAGCCTGTCGGGCACCAAGGCCAAGGACAAGGACGCCGACCCCATCATCGTGCACCCCGACGTGCGCAAGATGCTGCTCACGGCCAAGGCCTACGCCGAAGGCGGCCGTGCACTGCAGATCTTCTGCACGCTGCTGCTGGACAAGGCCCACGGCCACGCCGACGAAAAGGTGCGCAAGGACTCCGAGGAACTCGTGGCCCTGCTCACGCCCATCGTCAAAGCCTTCATCACCGACAACGGCCACATCGCCACCAATGCGTGCATGCAGGTCTTCGGCGGCCATGGCTTTATCAAGGAATGGGGCATGGAGCAGTACGTGCGCGACAACCGCATCAACATGATCTATGAAGGCACCAACACCATCCAGTCGCTGGACCTGCTGGGCCGCAAGATCCTGGGCAACAACGGCGCCTCGCTCAAGAAGTTCGGCAAGCTGGTGGGCAAGCTGGTGGAAGAAGAAGGCGTGAACGAGAAGATGGCCGAGTTCATCAACCCCGTCGCCTACCTGGCCGACCAGATGACCAAGTTCACCACCGAGATCGGCTTCAAGGGCCTGCAGAACCCCGACGAAGTGGGCGCTGCCGCCGTGGACTACCTGCGCGTGGCCGGCCACCTGGTGTTCGGCTACCTGTTCGCCCGCATGGCCCAGGTGGCCCTGCGCGAGATCGCCGCCGGCAACACCGACCCCTTCTATGCCGCCAAGCTGCAGACCGCGCGCTTCTACTTCGCCAAGCTCTTCCCCGAGACGGCGACGCTGATGCGCACGGCCCGCGCCGGCAGCAAGGTGCTGATGGACACCGACCTGGCCCTGGCCTGATCGGCGCCCCCGCCAGCGGATCCCGACCCCTCAGCCACGGAGCAGCCACCACCATGGTCAATGCAGCAACCACCGCAGCCGTTCTCTTGTTCGCCGCCGCCGCGGCACCGGCCTGGGCGCAGATGACGCCCGAAGGCCTGTGGCGCAACATCGACGACAAGACCGGCGAGGCCAAGGCCGAGATCCGCATCCGCGATGCGGGCGGTGGCGCCCTGAACGGCGTGCTCGAAAAGCGCCTGTCCAAGGACGCCAAGCCCGACGAGGTCTGCGACGAGTGCAGCGATGACCGCAAGGGCAAGCCGCTCGTGGGCCTGGAGCTGATCCGCGGTGCCAAGAAGGCTGAAGGCAAGGACGTGTGGGAGGGCGGCAAGATCCTCGACCCCGAGAACGGCCGCAACTACACGCTGCGCATGACGCCTGTCGAGGGCGGCAAGAAGCTCGAGGTGCGTGGTTCCTTCGGCCCCTTCGGCCGCACACAGACCTGGGTGCGGGTGCAGTAAACAAGACAACAGCATGCACCGGCCACGCCGGGTGCAGGCAACAACGAGGGCCGGGCGCCGCGTCGCCGTCGTCCTCATGGAGAAACACCGATGTCAAGATTCCAAGTGAAGAAAGTCGCCGTGCTCGGCGCGGGCGTGATGGGCGCGCAGATCGCTGCGCACCTGGTCAACGTCAAGGTGCCCGTGGTGCTGTTCGACCTGCCGGCCAAGGAAGGCCCGAAGAACGGCATCGTCACCAAGGCTGTGGAAGGCCTCAAGAAGCTCAAGCCCTCGCCCCTGGGCGTGGCGGACGACGCCGCCCTGATCGGCCAGGCCAACTACGAAGAGCACCTGGAGCAATTGCGCGACTGCGACCTCATCATCGAGGCCATCGCCGAGCGCATGGACTGGAAGCTCGACCTGTACAAGAAGATCGCGCCCTTCGTCGCGCCGCATGCCATCGTGGCATCGAACACCTCGGGCCTGTCGATCACCAAGCTCTCCGAGGCCCTGCCCGAGAGCATCAAGCCGCGTTTTTGCGGCATCCACTTCTTCAACCCACCGCGCTACATGGTGCTGGTGGAACTGATCAACACGCCCACCACCTCGCCCGAGGTGCTCGACCAGCTCGAAGCCTTCGTCACCAGCGGCCTGGGCAAGGGCGTGGTGCGCGCGCACGACACCCCCAACTTCGTGGCCAACCGCGTGGGCATCGCCGGCATGCTGGCGACCATGAAGGAAGTCGAGAACTTCGGCCTCTCCTTCGACGTGGTGGACGACCTCACGGGCAAGAAGCTTGGCCGTGCATCGAGCGGCACCTTCCGCACCGCCGACGTGGTGGGCCTCGACACCATGGCCCACGTCATCAAGACGCTGCAGGACAACTTGGACGAGAACAGCGACCCGTTCTACGCCAGCTTCGGCACCCCCGCCGTGCTCAAGAAGCTGCTGGAATTGGGCAACCTGGGCCAGAAGGCCAAGGCCGGTTTCTACAAGAAGGTCGGCCGCGACGTGCTGCGCTTCGACCTCGAGAGCGAAGAGTACGTGCCCGGCGGCCAGAAGGCCGACGAGGTGTACGGCCGCATGCTCAAGAAGCCTGCCGCCGAGCGCCTGCGCCTGCTGCGCAATTCTGAAGGCGCGCAAGGCCGCTTCCTCTGGGCCATCCTGCGCAACAGTTTCCATTACGCCGCCGTGCACCTGGCCACGATTGCCGACAACGCGCGCGACGTGGACCAGGCCATGCGCTGGGGCTTCGGCATGAAGCAGGGCCCCTTCGAGTTGTGGCAGGAAGCCGGCTGGCTCGACGTGGCGAAGATGATCCAGGAAGACATCGACGCCGGCAAGGCATTGAGCAAGGCGCCGCTGCCCGAGTGGGTGTTCAAGGGCCCCGTGGCCGAGGCCGGTGGCGTGCACACCGCCCAAGGTTCGTGGAGCGCATCGGCGCAGAAGTTCATCGCACGCCGCGCACTGCCGGTGTACGAGCGCCAGCACTTCCCCGAAAAGCTGCTGGGCGAGACCTCGCTGCCCGACTTCACCACCGCCGGCACCACGCTGCACGAGGATGATTCCCTGCGCGTGTGGACGCTGGAGGGTGCAGACCGCGCTCCCGGCACCGGCGTCGTGATCGCCAGCATCAAGACCAAGATGCACGCCATCAGCCCCGACGTGGCCGAAGGCCTCACGCTGGCTGTGGACCTGGCCGAGAAGGACTACGAAGGCCTGGTGATCTGGTCGGGCGACGAGCCCTTCAGCGCCGGCGCCGACCTGCAGGCCATGCTGCCCGCCTTCATGGTGGCCGGCGTGAGCGCCATCGAAGGGGCCGAGGCCGAACTGCAGAACACCATGCTGCGCATCCGCTATGCCAACGTGCCGGTCGTCGCTGCCGTGCGCGGCCTGGCGCTGGGCGGTGGCTGCGAACTGGCCGTGCACTCGGCGCGCCGCGTGGTGCACATGGAAAGCTACATCGGCCTGGTGGAAGTCGGCGTGGGCCTGGTGCCCGGTGCCGGCGGCCTGACCTACATCGCGCGCCGCGCTGCGGAGAACGCCGCCACCTCCACGGGCAAGGACATCCTGCCCTTCCTGACCGAAGGCTTCACGGCTGCCGCGATGGCCAAGGTGGGCACCAGCGCGCTGGAATCGCGCAAGCTCGGCTACCTGCTCGAGAGCGACGTGATCGTGCCGCACAAGGACGAACTGCTCTATGTGGCCATCAACGAAGCCAGGTCCCTGGCCAAGGGCGGCTGGCGCGCGCCTGCCAAGCGGCTGTTCCCGGTGGCCGGCCGCAGCGGCATCGCCACCATCAAGGGCTCGCTGGTCAACATGCGCGACGGCGGCTTCATCAGCCAGCACGACTTCCACATCGCCGGCCTGATCGCCGAAGTGGTCTGTGGCGGCGACGTGGATGCCGGCACCCTGGTGAGCGAGGAGTACCTGATGGCGCTGGAGCGCAAGGCGTTCTGCGCCCTCATCGAGCACCCCAAGACGCAGGAGCGCATCCTGGGCATGCTGTCCACCGGCAAGCCGGTGCGCAACTGACCAAGCCCTTGTCCACCATGAGCGAAACCACCCGCCCGCCGAACAAGCTGCAGCGCTCGCTGATGCGGCTGGACGAAGCCCCGGCCTTCATGCGCGGCTTCGTGCAGAACATCATCCTGCGCCGCGCCGTGCCCTTCACGGGCACGGCCGGAGTGCAGTTCGTGTCGCTCACGCCCGAGCGGGTCGAGGTGCACCTGGCCAACGAGCGCCGCGTGCAGAACCACATCGCTGGCGTGCACGCCTCGGCCATGAACCTGCTGGCCGAGACGGCCACCGGCATGGTCGTTGGCATGAACGTGCGCGACGACTGCCTGCCGCTGGCCAAGGAGTTCAGCATGGCCTTTCGCAAGCGCGCCACGGGTGGCCTCAAGGCCGTGGCCGTGCTCAGCGCCGAGCAGCGCGCAGCCATGCAGGCCAGCGACAAGGGCGAGGTCCAGGTCACCGTCACCGTGACCGATGAGGCTGGCGCCGAGCCGGTCGAATGTGCATTTACGTGGGCCTGGATTTCCTCCAGCCGCCCCGCCAAGAATTGAAGGAGTTCACCACCATGGCCAAACAAGTCCAGGAAGCCTATATCGTTGCTGCCACGCGCACGCCCATCGGGCGCTCGCACCGCGGCTTCTTCCGCAACACCCGGCCCGACGACCTGCTGGCGACCACGCTCAAGGCAGCGCTGGCCGCGGCGCCCGGTCTCGACCCCAAGGCCATCGAGGACATCATCTGCGGCTGCGCGATCCCCGAAGCCCAGCAGGGCCTGAACGTGGCGCGCATCGGTGCCGTGCTGGCCGGCCTGCCCACCAGCGTGGGCGGCATCACCGTCAACCGTTTCTGCGCATCGGGCCTGTCTGCGGTGCAGATGGCGGCCGACCGCATCCGCGTCGGCGAAGCCGACGTGATGATCGCTGCCGGCGTGGAAAGCATGAGCATGGTGCCCATGATGGGCAACTCGCCCTCGCTGTCGCCCTCGATCTTCGAGCGCGAAGGCGACGTGGGCATTGCCTACGGCATGGGCCTCACGGCCGAGAAGGTGGCCCAGCAGTGGAAGGTCAGTCGCGATGCGCAGGACCAGTTCGCGCTGCAGTCGCACCAGAAGGCCCTGGCCGCCCAGCAGGCCGGTTACTTCGCCGACGAGATCACCTCCATCGAAGTGACCGACCGCACGGCCAACCTGGAAACCGGCGAGTCGATCGCCAAGAGCCGCACCGTGAGCCTGGACGAGGGCGCCCGCCCCGACACCACGCTCGAAGGCCTGGCCAAGCTGAAGACCGTGTTCGCCGCGCGCGGCTCCGTCACCGCCGGCAACAGCTCGCAGACCAGCGACGGCGCCGGTGCGCTGATCCTGGCCAGCGAGGCCGCCGTCAAGCGTTTCGGCCTGACGCCGCTGGCGCGGTTCGTGAGCTATGCCTCCAAGGGCGTGCCGCCGCACATCATGGGCATCGGCCCGATCGAGGCGATCCCGGCGGCCCTGCGCTATGCGGGCCTGAACCAGCAGGACATCGACTGGTTCGAGCTGAACGAAGCCTTTGCGGCGCAGTCGCTGGCGGTGATGAACACGCTGGGCATGGACCCTTCCAAGGTCAACCCCATGGGCGGCGCGATCGCGCTGGGGCACCCACTGGGTGCGACGGGCGCGATCCGCTCGGCCACGGTGGTGCATGCGCTCAAGCGCAACAAGCTCAAGTACGGCATGGTCACGATGTGCGTAGGCATGGGCCAAGGCGCCGCCGGCATATTTGAATCTGTTTGAGGCTACTGCGCGGCCTTCAGGCGTCGTTGGGCGGTGCTCGGAATCCTCACGTACAGGAAGTACGTTGCGGTTCCTGTGCTCCGTTCGCCTAGCCTGAAGACCGCTCGCTACGCCCTTGAGGGCGGGGTGTGAAGAGCGGGATTGTTTGAAGTGTTTCCATCGAGCCGGCGCAGATCGGTCTTTACAGGAGACGGACATGGACAAGCAGACTTTGCAGGTGACGGACGCGGTGTCTTTGGCGCTGCGCGTGTACGAACCCGAAGGTGGGGCTGGCGCCGCGCGCGCCAGTGTCGTGATCGGCGGGGCCATGGGGGTGCGGCAGGCGTTCTACGAGGCGTTTGCGCGCTGGCTGGCGCAGCAGGGGTTTCGGGTCACGACGTTCGATTACCGCGGGCATGGGGATTCGCTGAAGGGCCGTATGCGGGCCGTGAAGGCGGATCTGTTCGATTGGGCGCAGGACTACGAGGCCGTGATTTCAGCGGCCAAGGCTGCGCTACCGGCGTCCCCGCTGTACCTGCTGGGGCACAGCCTGGGGGCGCAGCTGCCGGGGCTCTTGCGCAACCCGGCGCAGGTCGACGGGCTGCTCAGCATTGCCGCAGGCAGTGGCTACTGGCGCGACAACGCGCCGCAGCTCAAGCGCATCGTGCCGTATTTCTGGTGGGTGCTGGTGCCGCTGGCCACGCGGCTGTGCGGGTACTTTCCCGGGCGCACGCTCAAGAAGGTCGGCGATCTGCCGGCCGGCGTGATCCTGCAGTGGCGGCGCTGGTGCCTGAACCCCGCCTACAGCGTGGGGGCCGAAGGGGCTGCCGTGGCGCAAAGCTATGGGGCGGTGCGCTTTCCGGTGCTGGCCCTGTCGATGAGCGACGATGAGCTCATGACGCTGCGCGGCACGCACAACCTCGTCAACCTGTATGCCAACACCGAGCGCCGCGTGGAGAGCATCACCCCGGCAGACCTGCATGTGCGCCGCATCGGGCACTTCGGCTTCTTTCGCGACCAGTTCAGCGGCAATCTGTGGCCGCGCGCGGCGGCCCTGCTGTCCGGGTTCGGCGCTGCGGCAACAGTCACCGGCACGACGGTGTAGTCCGGCAATTCGCGGCACACTCAGCGCATGACCCGCAGCACCCAGACCCCGCAAGGCAGCGACAACCCTCCTGCTGCCGCCGCCGCCCCCCACCCGCTCGACGAGGCCCTGCAGCTGTCCGCCAGCGCCGATGTCCCGGGGCAGTACCAGGGGCAGACCCATCCTGGCTACTGGAACATGGTTGGCCCGTTCGGCGGTGTCACGGCAGCCACCTTGTTGAAGGCCATCCTGCAGCACCCGGACCGGCTCGGCGACCCCCTGTCGCTCACGGTCAACTATGCGGGCGCACTGGTGGAGGGCGCCTTCACCATCCAGGCCGTGCCCGTGCGCACCAACCGCTCCACCCAGCACTGGACACTGTCCATCCTGCAGGCCGATGCCGAGGGTGCGCTGGTGGTCACCACCACCGGCACGGCAGTGACGGCCGTGCGCCGCGAGACCTGGAGTGTGGGCGACCTGCCCATGCCCGAGGTGACGCCGCCTGCCGAGCTGGCGCCCATTGCCCGGCAGGGGGTGGAGTGGATCAACCGCTACGAAATGCGCCCTTTGAAAGGCCCCATCCCCAATACCTGGGATGGCAGTGGCGACCACAGCACCACGCAGTTGTGGATGCGCGATGCGCCACCGCGGCCGCTGGACTTTTTGTCGCTCGCCGCCCTGGCCGATGTGTTCTACCCGCGTGTCTGGCTGCGCCGCGCGCGCCGCGTGCCGGCCGGCACGGTGTCCATCACCGTGTACTTCCATGCCAGTGCCGAGCAGCTTGAGGCCACTGGCACGGGCCACCTGCTGGGCCAGGCCCGGGGCCAGGAGTTCCGCAACGGCTTCTTCGACCAGACCGCCCAGTTGTGGAACGAGGCCGGCACCATGCTGGCCACGAGCCACCAGATCGTTTACTACAAGGAATGATGGATGGAAGGCCGGCAGGGGACCAGCATCCTTCGCCTGCCGCATCATCCGTCCTTCGATGCCCGATTCATCATCCCAAACCCCCGAGATTCCAGCCATGACTGCATCCACCCAAGACATCCTCGTCCACACCGAAGCCGGTGTCACCACCATCACCTTCAACCGGGTGGACAAGAAGAACTCCATCACCACCACCATGTACGCCGCCATGGCCGATGCACTGGTTGCCGCCGAGGCGGACGCTGCCGTGCGCGTGGTGGTGTTCCAGGGCGATGTGGCGATCTTCAGCGCCGGCAACGACATCGGTGACTTCTTGCAGCAACCGCCCGCCACGCAGGACTCGCCCGTGTTCCGCTTCCTGCACGGCATCGCCGCCTTCCCCAAGCCCCTCATCGCGTCCGTCTGCGGCCCGGCCGTGGGCATCGGCACGACCTTGCTGTTCCACTGCGACCTGGTCTACGCCGGTGACAACGCGGCGTTTTCCATGCCCTTCGTGAACCTGGGCCTGTGCCCCGAGGCGGCGTCGAGCCTGCTGGTTCCACAGATGATGGGCTACCACCGTGCGGCCGAGGCCCTGCTGCTGGGCGAGCCTTTCATGGCCGAAGCGGCCTTGGAAGTGGGCCTGGTGAATCGCGTGGTGCCTCCCACGGAATGCAATGGTGTGGCGCAGGCACAGGCGAAGAAGCTGGCGGCCAAGCCCTTGTCTGCGTTGATCGAGACCAAGCGCTTGATGAAGAAGGGGCAGACGCAGCCGGTGCTGGAGCGCATGGGCGAGGAGGGCGCGAGCTTTGGGCGCATGCTGCGGGAGCCGGCTGCTCGGGAAGCGTTCTCGGCGTTCATGGAGAAGCGCAAGCCTGACTTCAGCAAGGTTTGATTTTTTTGATGGTGGTTGCTTCTCTTCTTTGTTGAAGGGCGGAGGCCGGGATGTGCGCCCGGCGGCGCAGTAACTTTCTCTTGCGTCGCCAAGAGAAAGTCACCAAA
>NZ_AKJX01000269.1 GCF_000276605.1 Acidovorax sp. CF316
AGCCCCAGCCGCTCGCGGACAGCCGGGGTTTCCTGGCGCGCATGTTCTGCGCGCAGGAGCTGGCCCCTGCTGGCTGGACCTGGCCGATTGCCCAGATCAACCACACCCACACGGCGCGGCGTGGCACCGTGCGGGGGCTGCATTTCCAGCACCCCCCGGCGGCCGAGGCCAAGCTGGTCAGCTGCCTGCGGGGTGCCGTGTGGGATGTGGCGGTGGACCTCAGGGCCGGCTCGCCGACCTTTCTGCAATGGTTTGGCCGCGAGCTGTCGGCCGCCAACCACCAGGCGCTGCTCATCCCGCCGGGCTTCGCCCACGGCTTCCAGGCGCTGGCCGACGTTTGCGAGATGCTCTACCTGCACTCCGCCCCCCATGCGCCCGCCGCGGAAGGCGGGCTCGATGCGCTCGACCCGCGCCTGGCCATCGCCTGGCCGCTGCCCGTGGCCGAACGCTCGCCGCGCGATGCCGAACACCCCCTGCTGACGTCCGGTTTCACCGGGCTGCGGCTGCCCTGACCGAGTTGCTTCCATGAAATGCCGCCACTGCGCCGCTCCCGTGACCCTGCCCATGGCAGACCTGGGCACAGCCCCGCCCTCCAACGCCTACCTGCGCGAGCCCGCGCTGCATGCCCCTGAACGCTGGTACCCGCTCAGGGTGCTGGTGTGCGAGAACTGCTGGCTGGTGCAGACCGAGGACTTTGCCGCCGCCGACGCGTTGTTCGATGCCGAGTACGCCTATTTCAGCTCGTTCTCCAGCAGCTGGCTGGCCCATGCCCAGGCCTATGTGCAGGAGATGGCCCAGCGCCTGTCGCTGGGGGCCCACAGCCACGTGGTGGAGGTGGCCGCCAACGATGGCTACCTGCTGCAGTACGTGGCCGGGCGCGGCATTCCCTGCCTGGGCGTGGAGCCCACGGCCAGCACGGCAGCGGCGGCACGGGCGCGCGGCATCGAGGTCGTGGAGCGGTTCTTCGGCGTGGCACTGGCCCGCGAGCTGGTGGCCCAGGGGCGCGCTGCCGATCTCACGGTGGCCAACAACGTGCTGGCCCATGTGCCCGACATCAACGACTTCGTCGCGGGCTTTGCCGTGCTGCTCAAACCCCAGGGCGTGGCCACCTTCGAGTTTCCCCACCTGCTGCAGCTGGTGCAGCAGTGCCAGTTCGACACCCTGTACCACGAGCACTTCTCGTACCTTTCGCTCACGGCGGTGCAGCGCATCTTTGCCGCCAACGGTCTTGCCGTGACCGATGTGCAGGAGCTGTCCACCCACGGCGGCAGCCTGCGCGTGTTCGCCCAGCGCAGCGATGCCGCGCCCACGGTGCATGGCCGGGTGGGCGAGCTGCTGGCCCGCGAAGCGGCGGCCGGTGTGCCGACGGCAGCGTTCTATGCGGGCCTGCAAGGCGAGGCGCTGCGCATCAAGCGCGAACTGCTGGCCTTCCTGCTCGATTGCCACGCGCGCGGCCTCAAGGTGGGCGCCTATGGCGCGGCGGCCAAGGGCAACACCCTGCTGAACTTTGCCGGCGTGCGGGCAGACCTGCTGCCCTACGTGGTGGACCGCAACCCCGCCAAGCAGAGCCAGTTCCTGCCCGGCAGCCGCATCCCGGTGGTCGATGAGGCGCACCTGCGCGCGCACCGCCCCGACCGCATACTGATCCTGCCCTGGAACCTGCGTGAGGAGGTAAGGGCACAATTGGACTATGCCCGCGCCTGGGGCGGGCAGTTTGCCGTGGCGGTGCCCCGCATGGAGGTCTTCTCGTGATCGAGATCCATGCCACGGCCAAGGTGTCGCACCTGGCCGACATCGAAGACTCGGTGCGCGGCTCGCGCATCGTGGTGGGCGCGCATTCGGTGATCGACAGCTTCGTCAAGGTCAAGCCCGCAGGGGGCGTGGGCGATCTCGTCGTGGGCGAGCATGTGGTCATCAACGCGGGCTGTGTTCTTTACACGGGCAATGGCATCCGCATGGGCAATTACGTCGCCATTGCGGCCAACTGCACCTTTGCCCCGGTGAACCACGCCTATGCCGAGCGGGACCGGCTCATTCGCGAGCAGGGCTTTCAATCCAGCAAGGGAGGCATCACGATCGAGGACGACGTGTGGATCGGTGCCAATTGCGTGCTGTTGGACGGGGCTGTGCTGCGCCAGGGCTGCGTGGTCGGGGCCGGCTCCATCGTGCGCGGGGAGTTGCGTGCCTACACCGTGTATGCAGGGCACCCGCTGCGGGCCGTGGGGGGGCGCACGTGACGGCATTCACGGTGCTGGGTGCCTCGGGCTATATCGGCAGCCGCCTCGTTTCCTGCCTGAGGAGCCAGGGCCATGCGGTCCGGGCGCCGGCCAGGGGCGAGACGGGCGTCTTCGGCCAGCCGCTGGGCCATGTCCTGTACTGCGTGGGCCTCACGGCGGATTTCCGTTCGCGCCCGTTCGATACGGTCGAGGCGCATGTGGGCCTGCTGGCCGATGTGCTCGCGCGTGGGCAGTTCGACTCGCTGCTGTACCTCTCGTCCACCCGGGTCTACATGGGGGCGGCCAGCACCCAGGAGGATGCGCCGCTGCAGGTCCTGCCGGGCGACCCGTCCTACCTGTACAACCTGTCCAAGCTCACGGGCGAATCGCTGTGCCATGCCAGCGAACGCGCCGGGGTGCGTGTGGCGCGGCTGTCGAACGTGGTCGGCCCGGGCATGGATGCATCGTCGGGCAACCTCGTGGCGGACCTGGTGCATCAGGCCCGCCAGGGCCATGTGGTCCTGTGCTCGGACCCGCGCTCGGGCAAGGACTACGTGCACATCGCCGACCTGCTCGACTGGCTGCCGCGCATCGCGCTGGCAGGCGCAGCAACGGTGTACAACGTTGCCAGTGGCGTGCAGACTGCCCATGGCCAATGGCTCGACTGGCTGCGTGAGCGCACCGGGTGCACGGTGGCGTGGCCGCAGGACGCGCCGCTGCAGCAGTTCCCGCCCATCGATGCCCGGCGGCTCCATGCCGAGCTCGCCGTGCGCCCCCGTCCGGTCTTTGCCGACGACCTCTTGATTCCGAATGACTTGCCTGGAGTAACTTCGCCATGAACCCTGTTGACCAATTTGCCCAGGAACGCCGTGACCGGCTCGCCTCCTATGCCGACGACGCCGCATTCCAGGCCTTGTCACGAGACTGGCTGCAGGCCTCCATGCAGCGGCAGTACGTGTACAACTTCGACTGGATGGGGCGCCCCATCATCCAGTACCCGCAGGACATGGTGGCCATGCAGGAGCTGGTGTGGCGCGTGCGGCCGGACCTCATCATCGAGACCGGCATTGCCCACGGCGGCTCGCTGGTGCTCAGCGCCTCGCTGCTGGCCCTGCTGGACATGAGCGATGCCATCGAGGCCGGCACCATGCTTGATCCGCGCGCGTCGCGCCGCAAGGTGCTGGGCGTGGACATCGACATCCGCGCACACAACCGGGCGGCCATCGAGGCACATCCCATGGCCAGCCGCATTGCCATGGTCCAGGGCTCGGCCATCGCGCCCGATGTGGTGGCGCAGGTGCGTGACTTTGCCAAGGGCTACCAGCGCATCCTGGTGTGCCTGGATTCCATGCACACGCACGACCATGTGCTCGGCGAGCTGGACGCCTATGCGCCGCTGGTGACGCCGGGCAGCTACTGCGTGGTGTTCGACACCTTTGTCGAAGACATGCCGCCGCGCTTCTTTGCCGACAGGCCCTGGGACGTGGGCAACAACCCCAAGACGGCAGTGCGCCAGTGGCTTGGCGGGCATGCCGAGTTCGAGGTCGACACCGAGATGGAGCAGCGCCTGCAGGTGACGGTGGCGCCGCACGGCTTTCTGCGCCGCAAGGCCTGACCCCGGCGGGGGCTCAGAGCGCCCCAAAAGGCTCCATCCCCATCGCCTGGGTGGCGTGCCGCAGGTAGGTCACGGCGAATTCGGTGTGGCCATGCGCATGCTCCACCTCCGCCAGGCACGCGAGCGCTACGGGATCGTGCGGAACGGCGTTGAGCACGACTTCCGCCAATTGGGTCACTGCAACCCAGTTGCGGTCGGTGATCTGTGCACTTTCTGCATCTGCCGCGGCCATGGGCTGCGAGGCGCCCTTGGCTTTTTCCACCAGACTTTGCAAACGTTGGTGTGCCTCGGCCAGGGCGATCCGCTGGCCGGGTTTCAGCCCGACCCCTGGGGTCGGCGGCTGCGTCCATTCTTCTGGCAACCCGGGCAACCAGGCCTGGATGGCCTGCATCTGCGCCTCTTCATCGCCGGGATGCTGGGCGCGGGCCAGCCACTGCAGCCACATGGCGCGCAGGCCCTCTCCAAAATGGTGGTTGAAGATGTCCTCGCGCATGAGGGCCGAGCCTTCCACCTCGCTGCGCAGGCCCAGGCGCAGGGTATTCAGTGCCGGGATGTCGGCGGCCAGGCCGCTGGCAATGCGCACGTAGTCCTCGCTCGTTTCGGCCAGCCACTCGGTGCGCCCGAGGTAGCTGAGCAGGCCCACGCCCATGCGGCTCTTGAAACTGCTTCCCACCATGGAGACGATGGGCAAGCCCATCCACAGCACGTCGAAAGTGGTGGTGCCGCCGGTGAGCGGAAAGGGATCCAGCGCGATGTCGATGCGGTGGTAGGTCAGGTACTGGTTGTCGCCGTTGAGTGCCACTAGCTCCAGCCGGTCCGGGTCCAGCCCCAGGCCCCGGCAGCGCTGCCGGTAGGCGTTGGCGAAGTCGGGCTGGTCGAGGTTCTTGCCTTCGATGAGCAGGCGTGAGCCTGGCACGGCTTCCAGGATCTGCCCCCACAGGGCCAGCACCTCGTCCGTGAGCTTGCCCAGGTTGTTGCAGGAGCCAAAGGTGATGAAGCCGTTGTCCAGCGCCGGCGTGGGGCGCACCACATAGCGGGGCTGGTAGCGCCACAGCGGATTGCGGCTCATCGGCCGGTAGCAGGCAAACAGGGTGGGCAGGCGGTACAGCTGCTCGGTGTAATTTGCCTGCGCATCCGGCGGATCGGTGACTTCATCGGTGAACTTGTAGTCCACGGCTTGCAGCCCGGTAGTGGCGGGAAAGCCTAGCCACGATACTTGCACCGGAGCTGCCTTGCGTGCCAGGGTCAGTAACCCGTTGTAGCCGGTGTGCCCTGCCAGATCGATCAGAATATCAATGCCCTGTGCGCGGATGGCCTCGGCCTGCTGCTCCGTGCCGAGATTCGCCAAGCGCACGAAGTGATCGACATGGCGCTGGACCCGTGCCGTGACCTGGTCATCGCGTGGAAACAGGTAGAACGCAAACACTTCGAACTGCCGCCGGTCCAGTTGGGCCAGCAGTCCTTCCACGAAGTACATGACGGAATGGACCCGGAAGTCGGGGGACAGAAACCCGATGCGCAGTTTGCGCCAGGGATCACCCTGGTGGTCTGCAAAGTTCGGCCATTGCGGCTTGAGGGGGGGCTCGAAGACGGCTGCGTAATCGAGCGCTGCCTGGGACAGGCTGGCGGCATCTGCGCTGGGGTCGGCCAGCATGAACAGCAGCCGGTTGGTGTGGTTGGACGGTTCCGTGGGGGTCAGTGCGATGGCATCCAGGCAGTCCTGCACTGCTTCGCTCACCTGCCCCAGTTCACGCCGGTGGATGGCTTTCTGGGTGAGGGCCGCAGATCGCCCCGGGATATCGGTGGCCAGTTCGGCGGCCTTTTCAGCCGCTCGCAGACCCTTTTCGTGCTGCGTGATCAGGTAGCAGCATTGCGACAGCTTGAGCCAGCAAATGGCTTTCTCGGGCCTGAGTTCGCAGACCTTTTCCAGGATGGGCAGCGCTTGTGCATTGCGCACGTGGTTGAGAAGGATGTTGCCGTAGTTGATCAGGAGCTCGGCGTCCTGGGGCCACAGCAGCGCCCCCCGGCGATAGACCTCGATCGACTCCTCGATCTTGCCCTGGCAGTCGAGCGCATATCCCAGAAGACGCGTGGCCTGCAGGTCGCGCGCGTTCTTGCGCAGGCTCTGTTTGCACAGCCTTGCTAGCAGGTCCCAATCCCTGGCTTCCAGGGCTGCGTTGAGTCGGCCATCCATTGGGGCTTTGTTTCTGCCGTGCACTGTGCGTCCTTCGCAATCTGTAGGGCCGGCACCCCCAGCCACTGGCGTGCGACGAGAAGCGGCCGGTCGCCTCACTGGTGGTGGCTATTATTACTGCAGCAGCTTCAGGACGCCCTGCGGAATCTGGTTGGCCTGGGCCACCATGGCCGTTCCGGCCTGCTGCAGGATCTGCGAGCGCGACAGGTTGGCGGTTTCCGCCGCAAAGTCAGCATCCAGAATGCGCGAGCGCGAGGCCGACAGGTTTTCGGACGTGATGTTCAGGGACGAGATCGCCGTCTCGAAGCGGGCCTGCAAGGCGCCGAGCTTGGCGCGTTCACCGTTGATGAAAGCCAGGGCTGAATCCACGGTCTTGAGGGCTTCGGTCGCCTTCTTGAAGGTGGTCACGTCGAGGTTGGCCACTTCCTGCAGGTCCGAAGCGCTATTGGCAGGCGTCGCGGTGCTGAAGGCGTTGGTCGTCGTGGCATTGGTGGAGAACGATTTCTCGGAGTCCAGCACGACGTAGCCGCTCACCGTCGAGGCGTCCGCACCAGAGGCTGCGGCCAGGGTATCCGCGCCACCGGCGGAGGTTCCGTCCGCCTGGAGCTTCTGGATGGTGACGGCACCTGCATTGGCTCCCGAGGTGGCACCCTTGTAGATACCGATGTCCTGGCCGGTCGCATTCGTCAGCACGATACCGGTGCTGGTGGAGTTCAGCGACGCGGTGACGCCTGTCTTGGCGGATTGTTCATTGATCGCGGAAATGGCATTGGACAGGCCATCCGAGGTGTTGATCGCGGAGATGTTGAACGAGACGGACTGGCCGAGCGCAGGGGCGGTGGGCGTGTTTTCCGAGCGCAGCTCGAAGGTGTAGGAGCCGACGGAGGCGAAGGACAGGTCCACCTCGGTGCGAGCAGAAGCGGTCACGCCCGTATTGGCCGTCTGCAGGTTGATGTTGTCGGCCATCGCCTTGGACGTGTCGTTGGCGTTGATGGTGATGTTGCGGGAGCCCAGGGCGCCGTTCACCGCCAGCGTGCCAGCAGTCACGCCATTGGTACTCCATGAAGTGGCACTGGCACCGCTGCCGGAACCATTGGCAGAGGTGTTCTGGTTGTTGCCGTAAACACTGGTGCGCAGGTTGGCCGTGGCGGCGACAATGGTCTGGTTGGCGTTGGCGCCGACTTGGAACTGTTGCGTACCAAACGTGCCGTTGAGCAGCTTGGCGCCGTTGAACTCGGTGGTTTGGGAAATGCGGTCCAGTTCGGCGACCAACTGGCCCACTTCCTGGTTCAGGGCCTGGCGGTCACTGGGGCTGTTGGAGGCGTTGGCCGATTGCACAGCCAGTTCACGCACACGCTGCAGAATGTCGCCTGCGGCCTTCATCGCGCCTTCCGTGACCTGCGCCAGGGAGATACCGTCGTTGGCGTTGCGTGCCGCCTGGTTCAGGCCGCGGATCTGGCTGGTGAAGCGCTCGGAAATGGCCAGGCCGGCGGCGTCGTCCTTCGCGCTGTTGATGCGCAGGCCCGACGACAGGCGCTGGATGGAGGTGTTGAGCGAGGTTTGACTCATGCCCAGGTTGCGCTGGGCCGTCAACGAAGCGACGTTGGTGTTGATCGTGGCTGCCATGGAATGCTCCTTGAGGCTTGAGTGGACATTTGTGCCTGAGGGGGACTACCACCGTCCGGCAGGCGATACGGGAACGATGAGGAATTGTGGCCAAGGACCCTCCCTGGCGTTGGCCCGATAAAGAGCCGAAAAGCCTGCCAACTTGCACTTTTGGGCCTAAAGTTTCCGCAGCCGGCGTCGAAAAGACTCACAACGGAAGGCAAATGCGCTCTCCGCCGTTCACCAGAAGGCCATGTCGGCACTGTGGACCGTATAGCCGGGTGCCTTGCCTGGCACCAGGTTGGCGGCAACGCCATTTCAGTCAGTTCTTTTCAGGAGATTTGCCATGGCATCCACCATCAACACCAACGTCGCCTCCTTGACGGCCCAGCGCAACCTGGGCATGAGCCAAACTTCGCTCAACACCTCCATCCAGCGCCTGTCGTCGGGCCTGCGCATCAACAGCGCCAAGGACGACGCCGCCGGCCTGGCCATTTCCGAGCGTTTCACCAGCCAGATCCGTGGTCTGAACCAGGCTGTTCGCAATGCGAATGACGGCATCTCCCTGGCGCAAACGGCTGAAGGCGCCTTGAAGGCTTCCGGCGACATCCTGCAGCGTGTGCGTGAACTGGCGGTGCAATCGGCCAACGCCTCCAACAGCGCCGGCGACCGCCAGGCCCTGCAACAGGAAGTGGGCCAACTGGTCAGCGAACTGGATCGCATCTCCCAAACCACCGAATTCAACGGTGCCAAGCTGCTCAACGGCTCGTTCGGTACGCAACAGTTCCAAGTGGGCGCCAATGCCAACCAGACCATCGTGGCGGCCACGGCCAACCTGCGCACCAGCGTGTACGGCAACAACCAGAACACCTCGGCCAACGGTTCGGGCAGCGGTGCCAGCGCCACCTCCTGGGGTACCAACGGCGTGACCGCCGGTACGCTGGCCGTCAATGGTGCCCTGGGTTCCAGGAACATCACCATCGCGGCCAACGACACGGCCAAGGCCATGGCCGACAACATCAACCTGCAGACCGGGAACACGGGTGTGACCGCCTCTGCCCGCACCGAGGTGCAGCTGAGCTTCGAATCGGTGGGTTCCTACACTTTCGAGCTGCGTTCGGACAACGTGCCCACCTCGCCCGCGCTCGGCCAGTCCGTCTCTTTCAACGTGACCTCCCTCACCACGGCGGACGGTCTGTCGAACGCGGTGTCGGCCATCAATGAGCAGTCGTCCAAGACGGGCGTGACCGCGTCGCTGAACTCCACCAACAATGGCATCATCCTGACCAGTGCCACGGGCCAGGACATCACGCTGGCCAAGGGTGCCACTTCCGGTGCGAATGCGGGTGCGGTGAATATCCAGAAGCTGCAGGCGGATGGCACGACCATCGGCGCTGCCGATACCCTGGCGGCAGCCTCGGGTGCGGACGCATCGACGGTCAGCGGCTATGTGGTGCTTGACTCCGACAAGTCCTTCTCGACGGTGGCCACCACGACCAATGCCTTCAGCACGGCAACCCCTGCGAACTCGGCTTCGGATCTGCAGGAAGTGGCGAACCTGGACGTGACCACGTTCAAGAAGGCCACGGAAGCGCTCAAGACGGTGGACTCGGGCCTGGCGTTCATCAACGGCGAACGCGCTAAGCTCGGTGCTCTGCAATCGCGCTTCGAGACCTCGATCGCCAACCTGCAAGTGACCTCGGAGAACCTGTCTTCTTCCCGCTCGCGCATTCTGGACGCTGACTTCGCGGCAGAAACCGCCAACCTGTCGCGCTCGCAGATCCTGCAGCAGGCTGGTACGGCCATGGTGGCCCAGGCCAACCAGTTGCCACAAGGTGTGCTGGCCCTGCTGCGTTAAGCGCACAATGGCTGGCAGGGTCTGAGAAGACCCTGGTGCATCGGCGGCGACAGTTTTCCTGTCGCCGCCTTTTCACCTTGAGGCCCTTTGTGCCGACCGTAAGCACAGGTGCAGGGGGCTTCTGGAAACAGCGCGTACCGGGAGCGCTGGAATTGGCGGGTTTCCTGGTGTGAATAAGGACGTTACTGGCGCGGGATTGGCTCCATAATTTCCTTTGGACAGTTCAGGAGGTTTGTATGGCAACCATTTCATCCCCAGGGGTCGGCACCAATGGACTTGATGTCAAGAGCATCATCTCCCAGTTGGTCACGCTGGAAAAAAAGCCCCTCGATACGCTGAAGTTGCAGGCGGCCACGGTCAACACCAAGATCTCCGCCTACGGCCAGATCAAGTCGCTGGTCTCCACGCTGGCCGATGCGGCCGGCAAGCTCACCAGCGTGACTGGCTGGAACGGGGTCACCACGACCTCCTCGGATTCCAAATTCGTGTCGGCCACCGCGATCGGCGGCACCTTGCCCACCACCTTCAGCGTGGAAGTGCAGGGCCTTGCCAAGGCGCAGGCCACCGCGTCGGCCGCGCTCCTGCCGGTGGGCGGTGCCCTGGGTGCCGGCACCCTGCGCCTGGAGCTCGGCAAGTGGAGTGTGGCGCCCGCCTCCTTCACGCCCGGCAGCGGCCAGCCTGTCGATATCTCCATCAGCGCCAGCGACAAGCTGACGGATGTGGCGAGCAAGATCAATGGAAGCACGGCCGGGGTGACGGCCTCGATACTGTCCGATGCTTCGGGTGAGCGCCTGCTGCTGCGCAGCAAGAGCACGGGCGAGGAATTCGGCTTCCGCCTGAGCGTCATGGAAGGAGGCGATACCGACATCGCCAGCGCCGGCAATACCGATGCCACGGGTCTGTCCCGTCTGGTCGCGGGCAGCACGACGACGCAGGCGGCGCTCAACGCCAAGGCCACGGTCAATGGCATCGCGGTGTCGTCCGCCACGAATACCTTCGCCACCACGATCTCGGGGGTGACCTTCAAGGCCGAGCAGATTACGACCGCTCCCATCGACATCACGGTCGGCAAGGACACCGCGGCCGTCAAGACCAACGTCGACGAATTCGTCAAGGCCTACAACGCCATCAACCAGTTGATGCAGGATGCCACCAAGTACGACGCTAAAACCAATGCGGCCGGCTTGTTGCAAGGCGACTCGACGGCCATTGCCTTGCAAAATACCCTGCGCAATGCCATCCAGTCGGTCACCTCGGGAGGCGGCGCTTTCAAGCGCCTGGCCGACATCGGCCTGACCCAGCAACTCGGTGGTGACCTCACGCTGGATTCCACCAAGTTCAACAAGGCCTTGACGGAAAATCCGGACGACCTGAAGAACCTGTTCCGCAACACCGGCAGCGGCTCTGCAGAGGGCATTGCCGTGAAGATCAAGGCCGTCACCACCAACCTGCTGTCCGCCGATGGGTTCTTCAAGTCCAAGGACGATACGCTGCAGCTGTCGCTCAAGCGCAATGCCAAGGACCAGGCCACGGTGAATGACAAGGTGGATGCGTTCGAGAAGCGCATCACCGCCCGCTACAACGCGCTGGACAAGCAGATGGCTTCGCTCAATGGCTTGAATGCCTACATCGCGCAGCAGGTGACCGCCTGGAACAAGTCGACCTGACGGAAAGCCTTCAGTTTTTTCGGCCCCAGCCGATAAATAAAGCATCACACCGTAAGGACCACCCCATGTTCAGCGCCCACAACCCCCGTGCAGCCAACGCCTACCAGCGCATCAATGTGGAAACCAGCATGCACACGATTGACCAGCACCAGCTGGTCAGCCTGCTGTATGAGGGTGCTCTGGGGTCCATCGCCACGGCGCGCGGCGCGATGGCGCGTGGTGACATCGTCGGCAAGTGCAATGCCGTCTCCAAGGCGGTGCGCATCATCGAAGAGGGCCTGAGCACCGCCCTGGACACGGTCGATGGTGGTGAACTGGCGCAGAACCTGGGTGCCCTGTACGACTACTGCGTGCGCCGCCTGATCCTGGCCAATGCCCGCAATGACGACGCCATGATGCAGGAAGTGATGCGCCTGATCGAGCCGGTTGCGCTCGGTTGGAACGAGATCAAGAAGAACAACAACGGCATGGCCCCATCGGCCGATGCCACCGCTTCGGGCCAGCCTGTGCTGGTGGAGGCATGAACCATGTCCCACATGCTGATTGATTACTACAAAGCCATTGAAGACAGCAGCGCCAAGATGCTGGAGGCCGCCAAGCTCAAGGATTGGGATGGCGTGGTGCGCTACGAGGGTGCTTGCGCCGTGCTGATTGAGCAACTGCGCTTCAAGTCCCAGGAGCACGAACTGCTGCCCGAGCACCGCCGCGAGAAGACGCGCATCATGCAGCGCATCCTGCGCAACGATGCGCAGATCCGCTGCCTGGCCGAGCCCTGGCTGGCACAGTTCGAGCACCTGTTCGAAGGCCAGCCGCAGATGATGCACTGAACGGGATATAGGCAAGGAGGGCGCTGCCGGCGGCCTCCTTTCGTCTGTCCTGCTTCCCTCCGGGAAGAAAAAAGCCACCGCACGTCGCAAGACGGCCGGTGGCTTTTTGCTGCCTGTTGGCTATTGCAGAAGGCGCTTGATGGGCAATGCCGTCGCAGGATCAATGACGCTGTCGATGTGGCGAATGATGCTGGGATAGCGGAATTGAATCGAAATCAGAGGCAGAAATGCGCGTACCAATTACCCGTGGCGCATGAAGCTGGCGCGGCCCAGGCCAGTGCCCCCGCGCAAGGGCCGCCCCGCCGCGCTGGGGGCGTCCCCCTCCCAGATTGCG
>NZ_AKJX01000270.1 GCF_000276605.1 Acidovorax sp. CF316
GGGCCGCCAGCCACTGGCTGGGCCGATGCGCCGCGCTGCTGCAGCCCATGCAGCAACTGGACATCCACGGCGTCGCCAAGGACGCGCTGGAACGCCTGACCGCCGCCCCGCGCCGCTACGGCTGGCACGCCACGCTCAAGGCACCGTTTGCACTGGCACCGGGCGTGGACTGGCTCACGCTGCACCATGCCGTGCAGACCCTGGCCGGCAGCCTGCGCCCCTTCGCCCTGCCGCCCATGCAGGTCGAGCGCATCGACGACTTCCTCGCGCTGGTGCCCACGCGATCGCACCCGGCCAACGCCGAGATCCAGGCCGCAGCCGCTGCCTGCGTGAAGCAGCTGCAGCCCCTGGCCGTGCCCCTGTCGGCCGCTGACCTGGCGCGCCGCCGCGCCGCCGGGCTCACGCCCCGGCAGGATGAACTGCTGCAGCAGTGGGGCTATCCCTTCGTGCTGGAGGAGTTCCGCTTCCACATGTCGCTGACCGGATCGCTCGCGGGTGCGGATGACGAGACCGTGGAGCTGGTACAGGACGCTGCCGACCAGTTCTTCGCCGACCTGCCGCCGCTGCGCTTCAACAGCCTGGCACTTTTCGCCGAGCCCACGCCGGGCGCCGACTTCGTGCTGCTGGACCACCTGGAGCTGGGCGCATGAGCAGCACCGCGGCGAAATTGCTGTATTTCATGGGCCCCTCGGGCGCCGGCAAGGACAGCCTGCTCGACTGGCTGCGCCAGCACCTGCCGCCCGCACTGCCCATGCAATGGGCACGGCGCACCATCAGCCGCCCCGCGGCCTCCGGAGGCGAGGCCCACGAAAGCACCACGCCCGAAGAGCATGCCACGCTGCGCGCCGCCAACGCGTTTGCCCTGCACTGGGAAGCCAATGGACTGGCCTACGGCGTGCGCCACGGCGAGCTGGACCCGTTGGCCCGGGGCCGCTGGCTGCTGGTCAACGGCTCGCGCGCCTACCTGCCCGAGGCGCTGCAGCGCTACCCGGCCCTGGTGGCCGTGCACATCACGGCCAGCCCCGAGGTGCTGCGCCAGCGCCTGCAATCCCGGGGCCGGGAAAACTCCGACGAAGTGGAACAGCGCGTGCAGCGCGCGCTGCGCTTTCTGGCGCCGCCGGGCACGGCCGGCATCGAGGTGCGCAACGACACCAGCCTGGACGAGGCGGGCCGGCAATTGCTGCAGGCCCTTCAAAGGCTGCCCGGCTGGCCGGGCTGAACCGGGTCAGCGCCCGGGCACGGCGAAGTCCGCCCGCGCCTTGAGCGCCTTCTCGCGCGCATGGCAGCCTTCGAGGTGGTCGTTGACCAGGCCCATGGCCTGCATGAAGGCATACACCGTGGTCGGGCCGACGAAGCTCCAGCCGCGTTTCTTGAGGTCCTTGGACATCGCGACCGACCCGGGCGATGTGATGAAGGTGCGCGCCACGTCGCGCGTGATGCGCTCGGGCCGCTCGCCGGCCGGCGGCTCGTAGCGCCAGGCGTAGTGCGCGAGCGAGCCGAACTCCTCGCGCAGCTCCAGCACACGCTGGGCGTTGTTGATGGTCGAGACGATCTTGCCCCGGTGGCGCACGATGGCCGCGTCCGCCACCAGGCGCTCCACATCGGCCTCGGTGAACTCTGCGACCTGCACTGCATCGAACTGCGCGAACGCAGCCCGAAAGCCCTCGCGCTTGTTGAGGATGGTGAGCCAGCTCAGGCCGGACTGGAAGCCTTCCAGGCACAGCTTCTCGAACAGGCGCCGGTCGTCCGCCACCGGGAAGCCCCATTCGCTGTCATGGTAGTGGCGGTACAGCGGCGTGGCCTGGCACCAGCTGCAGCGCGGGCAGCCAGCGTCGTCGGCGAACAGGCCGTCGGGTATCTCGGAGATGGCGGTAGCTTCGGTCATGAGGTTGATTCTAGGAATTCCATCCGCCATGCTGCTGACAGGCCCTAAACTGACCGCAGGATATGCCAACGCCATTCGCATCACGTTCCGCTCTGCCCGGCCTGCAGGCCGCCCTGCCGGTCCTCATGGCCAGCCTGGCCCTGGCCGGCTGCGCCAGCAATGGCAATGCCCTCGGCTACTACTGGCAATCGGTGCGCGGCCATGTGCAGCTGATGCGCTCGGCCGAGCCACTGGAGGACTGGATCGCGCGCACCGACATCCCCGTGCCCCTGCGCGAGCGCCTGCAACTGGCCCAGCGCGCCCGCGCCTTTGCCGTGGCGGAACTCGGCCTGCCCGACAACGCCAGCTACCGCCGCTATGCGGACCTGAAACGCACGGCCGCCGTGTGGAACGTGGTGGCCGCGCCGCCCTACTCGCTCACGCTGCACACCTGGTGCTTTCCGGTCACGGGCTGCATCGGCTACCGCGGCTACTTCGACGAAGCCGATGCGCGCGCCGAGGCCGATCGGCTCGCCAAGGCGGGGCTGGAGGTCGAGGTCTATGGCGTGCCCGCCTATTCCACGCTGGGCTACATGAACTGGGCCGGAGGCGACCCGCTGCTGAGCACCTTCATCGGCTGGCCGGAGGGGGAGTTCGTGCGCCTGCTGTTCCATGAGCTGGCCCACCAGGTGGTCTACG
This sequence comes from Acidovorax sp. CF316, assembly GCF_000276605.1. Classification (GTDB taxonomy): domain Bacteria; phylum Pseudomonadota; class Gammaproteobacteria; order Burkholderiales; family Burkholderiaceae_C; genus Acidovorax. Next base: position 2,564 of record NZ_AKJX01000270.1, read on the forward strand.
CCAAGGGCGACACCCTGTTCAACGAATCCTTTGCCACCGCGGTGGAACGGCTGGGCAGCGCACGCTGGCTGGCCCAGCAGGCCACGCCCCAGGCCAGTACGGCCTTCGCGGCCAGCGAGGTGCGCCGGCGCGATTTCCGCGCGCTGACCCAGGCCACGCGCGAGCGTCTCGCCAAGCTCTACGCCCAGGACAGCGTGCCGGACAGGGAGGCGCTGAAGGCCGCAGCCATGCAGTCCTTTCGCGCCGACTATGCGGCCCTGCGCGAGCGCTGGCAGGCCACGCCGGCCCAGACGGCAGGCTACGACCGCTGGGTGGCCAGCGCCAACAACGCCAGCTTTGGTGCCCAGGCGGCCTACAACGAGTTCGTGCCCGCCTTCGTGGCGATCTTCGAGCGCGAGGGACGCGACTGGCGCCGGTTTTATGATGCGGTGCGTGTGCTGAGTGAACAACCCCAGGCGCAGCGCCACGAAGTGCTGCGCCAATTGCTACCCAACCAGGAGACCCCCGGTGCCTGACATCCATATCCACCGCGAACACCAACTGGGCTTCAAGCAGGCCCGCAAAGTCGCTTTTTCCTGGGCCGAAAAGGCCGAGAAGAAGTTCGACATGGAATGCACCTACGAAGAAGGCGACACCGAGGACACGCTGCACTTCAGCCGCTCGGGTGTGAAGGGCACGCTGCTGGTCGATGCAACGCGCTTCGAGATGAATGCCCAGCTCGGCTTCCTGTTCGGAGCGTTCAAGGACCGCATCGAGAGCGAGATCGGCGAGCAGCTCGATGCGCTGCTCAACGCACCCGCACCCGCCGCCGCCAAGAAGGCCGCTCCCAAGAAAAAGGCCACCGAAGAGGCTCCGGCCAAACCGGCCGCCAAGGCACCGGCCAAGGCCAGGAAGGCCTGAGGCGGGCCATGACCACGCCTGCGCACGACACCCTCTCCGAGCTGCTGCACACGCGCTACAGCTGCCGGTCCTTCCTGCCCGAAGCCCTGCCCCGCGCGACCATCGAGCGCATCCTGGCCACGGCACAGCGCACGGCCTCGTGGTGCAACGCCCAACCCTGGCAGGTGCACATCGCCAGCGGCGAGACCCTGGACCGGTTGCGTGCCGCCTTTGAGGACGCCATCACCCGTGCGCAACCCTCGCCCGACCTGCCCTGGCCACGCGAGTACCGCGGCGTCTACCAGGAGCGTCGGCGCGAATGCGGCTACGGCCTGTACGAGGCGCTGGGCATCGCCAAGGGCGACCGGGCTGCGTCGGCGCGCCAGGCGGCCGAGAACTTCAGCATGTTCGGCGCACCGCACGTGGCCATCGTGAGCAGCGACGAGGCCCTGGGCGTGTACGGCGCGGTGGACTGCGGCGCCTACGTGGGCAATTTCCTGATCGCCGCGCACAGCTTGGGTGTGGCCGCGGTGCCGCAGGCGGCGCTGGCCTCCTACCCGGGCGTGCTGCGCGAGGTGCTGGGCATCGGCACAGACCGCAGCATCGTCTGCGGCATCTCGTTCGGCCTGGCCGATCCTGCGCACCCTGCCAACCAGTTCCGTACCACGCGCGCCGACCCGGCCAGCAGCGTGGTGTGGCGCGATTGAGCGGCGGCAGCCCCGTGCATGCGCCCGGCACCCGCGTGGTGCTGCAGCGCTTCAACGGCACGGCCGAAGGCCCGCCGGATGGCAAGCCCGCGGACGACTACTGGCGGCTGATCGGCAGCAGCGGCACGGTGCTCGGCCCCGCCAATGCGCAAGGCCGTATGCTCGTTCGCTTCGATGAGGACGTGGCGGCACGGGGCCTGGCCTGCCACAACCCCGAGCCCAACAGCCTGCTGATCGCCTTATCCGACCTCGCCCCGGCGGCCTGAACCTCAGGCCACGGCCTGCAGGCGCGGAGCCGCAACCGCCACGGCCTGCCGCAGTATGCCGAACAGGTCCTTGGGGTCGGCCAGGTCGGGGATCAGCTGGATGCGCTCACCCACACCCAATTCCAGCGCCGCATCGCGCATGAAGCGCAGGGCCGAGAAATCCTCCAGCGCAAAGCCCACGGAGTCGAACACCGTCACCTCGTCATCGCTGCGGCGCCCGGCCTGGCGGCCGGCCAGCACCTGCCACAACTCGGTCACGGCGAAGTCGGCCGGCATCTGCTGGATCTCGCCCTCGATGCGGGTCTGGGGTGGGTATTCGACGAAGACCCGGCCGCGCGTGAGCACCTCGGCCTGCAGCTCGGTCTTGCCGGGGCAGTCGCCGCCCACGGCGTTGATGTGCATGCCCGGCTCCACCATGTCGGCGGTGATGATCGTGGCACGCGCCTTGTCCGCCGTGATGGTGGTGACGATGTCGGCACCGCGCACCGCCTCGGCCGTGCTGGCGCACACCGTCACCACCAGGCCCGAGGTCTGCAGGTTGGCCTGCAGCTTGGCGGTGGCGGCGGGGTCGGTGTCGTACAGGCGCACTGCGGTGATGCCCACCAAGTGCTGGAAGGCCAGCGCCTGGAACTCGCTTTGCGCACCGTTGCCGATCAGCGCCATCACCCGGCTGTCCGGCCGCGCCAGGGCCTTGGCGGCCACGGCCGACATGGCGGCCGTGCGCAGGGCGGTGGTCAGGGTCAGTTCGCTGAGCAGTTGCGGCGTGCCCGTGGCCACGTCGGCCAGCACGCCAAAGGCCATCACGGTGGACAGGCCCAGGCGCGTGTTCCTGGGGTGACCGTTGACGTACTTGAAGGTGTAGGTCACGTCGTCGGCGATCGGCATGAGCTCGATCGCGCCGTCGCGCGAGTAGCTGGCCACCCGGGCGGACTTGTCGAAGCTCTCCCAGCGCAGGAAGTCTTCGGTGATGTGGGCGGCAATGCCGGACAGGCAGGCCGCAAGGCCCTTGCGCCGGATCAGCTCCACCGCTTCGGGCGCACTCAGGTAGAGGGTGGATACGCTGGTGTGTTGGGGGCTGGCGTCGTGTCGCATGGTGGTGTCTCCGGTTCGGTGGCATCCAGTGTCCGGCGGGCACGAGGCAATGTGAATCGTCAAAAATGTACCGAAATGCAGGATTGATTGTCAAAATGACAGTCATCGCTCACTTTATGGCATGACACCATGGATGAACTCGACCGCTCCCTGATTGCCCTGCTGCGTGGCAATGCGCGCATGAACGTCGCCGACCTGGCGCACAAGCTCGGCGTCTCCCGCGGCACGGTGACCAACCGCATCCGCAAGCTCGAAGACAGCCAGGTGATCGTGGGCTACACCGTCAAGCTGCGGCCCGAGGCCGAGCCCGACCGCATCCGCGCCTGGATGGGGGTGCTGGTGGAGGGCAACCAGTCGCGGCAGGTGGTGGCCAGCCTGCTGGGCGAGCCCGGCGTGGCCACCCTGCACGACACCAACGGCCGCTGGGACCTGCTGGCCGAGCTGGAGGCACGCAGCATGGCCGAACTGGCCCAGGTGCTCGAACGCATCCGCCTGATCGCGGGCATCCGCAGCACCGAGACCAATATCCACCTCACCACATACCGTTGAAGAAAAGGCTTCAGCCTACCTGACCGCTGAGGCTGCGCGCTGCCTCGAGCACGCTCTTCACATAGCGCTCGTCGTAGCGGTGGGCCGGCATGGTCAGTGTGACGGCGGCGGCCACCGCGCCATCGGCCGCAAACACCGGTGCCGAGATGCCCGCCACCTCGCTGAGCCGGTCGCCCACGCTGGCGAGGTAGCCGTCGGCGCGGATGCGCGCGTACAGCGCGCGGTCGTGCCGGCCCAGCGAATTGGACAGCGCGGCGTCGAAGGCCACCAGCACCCGCCCGCCCGTGCCCCGGTCCAGCGGCAGCAGGTCGCCCGCGCGGATGTGGTCGCGGATCGGGTGCGGCGAATCCACGCGGAACTGGCACAGCCGCGCATCGCCCTGGCGCACATGGTAGGCCGCGCTTTCGCCCGTGGCGGCCACCAATTCACGCAGCACGGGCATGACCACCCGGTCGAGCGAGAACGAGGCCGCATACAGCGCATGCAGCCGCCCCACCTCGGGCCCGATGGCATAGCGGCCATCGACCAGACGCTGCACCCAGCGCGCATGCTCGAGCGAGGCCAGCAGGCGCAGCGCCGTGCTCTTGTACAGCCGGGTGCGCGTGGCCAGCTCGGTCAGGGCCAGGGGTCCATCGCCCTGGCGGAAGGCGGCCATCAGGGTCAGGGCGCGGTCCACGGCAGCCGCGCCGCCCGGGGCGGCATCGGCATCGGCAACGGATTCGGAAACGGCTTTGCGGGGCATGGGGAGCCAAGGCGCTTGAATGAGGCGCGCAAGAGAATGACGTTCTGTCTATTGAAACATTGATACCCCGACCCGTCCAGCCCGTGCGGCAACGCCCACGAAAAAGCGGCCCACAGGCCGCTTGGTCAGTAACCGGTACGGGTTCCGGTCAGCTGAGCTCGGTGATCAGATCGATGTACTGCTGCTTGGCCGCATCCGCCTCGGTGCCCTTGAGCGCGTTCCAGGCATCCCACTTGGCGCGGCCCACCATGTCGGAGAAGCTGGGCTTCTTCTCGGTGTTGTCGCCCACGGTGGCCTGCTTGTACAGCGCGTAGATCTTGAGCAGCGTGGCATTGTTGGGACGCTCGCTCAGGTTCTCGGAATTGGCTTTGGCGGCTTCGAAGGCGGCATTCAGGTCGGCCATGGGGTTGCTCCTTGGATATCGAAAAATGGGGGAGGGAAAGAACGGTGTCGGCAATTGTTTGCGGCGTTGTATCTTAGAGCCTGTTCCATGCCTTTTTGCAGCCGCGTTGGAGTGCAATCGGGATGAGTGGATGCTTCGGGTGCGCCGCATGGGCTCA
>NZ_AKJX01000271.1 GCF_000276605.1 Acidovorax sp. CF316
CGGCAGCGCCCCCAGCCGCTCGGCCTGCGTGAGGCTGGGGAACGGCACGTAGTACAGCACCACCCCGCTCACGAACCACATGAGGAAGAACAGCGCCAGCACCACGCCCAGCCACTTGTGCACGAAGATGACGAGCTTCTTCACCATGCGCGGCTCCTTGCCCTGCCCACCGGCGTCAGAACGTGGCGCGGGCCGTGAGCTGCACGGTGCGCGGCGCGCCCAGCAGCCAGCGTGCGTTGGCCGTACCCGCCAGCGCATAGTCGCGGTTGGCCAGGTTCTTCACCGCCAGGCCGAGCTTCAGGTTGCGCGAGTAGTCATAGGCCAGCGAGACGTCGAGCACCGCATACGACGGCAGCCTGGTGGTGTTGGCGGTATTGCCCTGGCGCTCGCCCACGTAGCGCGCGCCGAAGCCGGCCTGCCACTGCGGCAGGAAGCGGTACGCGGTCCAGATGCTGGCGGTGCGCTCGGGCACGCCGGTGGGCGTCATGCCATCACGCGAGACCAGCGCGCCCGATACCAGCTCCTTGAAATCGTCGTAGCGCGCACGCAAGAAGACGGCATTGGCGTCGATGGTCCAGCCGCGCACGGGCTCGGCCGCAAAGGCCAGCTCGATGCCGGTGGAGGACTGTTGGCCGATCTGCTGCGTGATGTTGGGGTTGCTGGCATCGCGTGAGAGCAGGTTGCGCTTTTCGATCTTGTACAGCGCCACCGTCCATTCTCCGCGCACGGCGGGCACGGCGCCCTTGGCGCCGACTTCGACCTGGCGGCCCTTGGTGAGGTCGAACGTATTGCCGCCACCGGGCAGCGACAGCGCGCCGGACAGCGGATCGGTCCCCGTGCCGAACTGGCCGTAGAGCGACAGCGCCTCGCTGGGCGACCACACGGCGCCCAGGCGGCCAGTGACAGGCGAGTACTTCTTGACCAGGTTCACGCCGCCGCGCAGGTCGGTGGTATCGAGTTCCATGTGGTCGCTGCGCAGGCCGGCCACCAGCTTCCACTCCTTCGTGAGGTCGAGCGCGTTCTCGGCGAACAGGGCCGTGGTCTTGAGTTCGGAGGCGCGGCCAGGGATGGTGGGCACCGGGCTGATGAAGCCCCCGGGCGCGAAGTTGAACGGGTCCACCGTGCTTGCGCCGCCGTAGGGCGAGTTGTTGGTGTGCAGCAGCTTGGTGCGGTACCAGTCCAGCCCCACGATGAAGCGGTTCTTCATGCTGCCCAGGTTGCCGTCGAAGGCGGCGTCGAAGCGGTTGCCGGTCTGCTCCTGGTCGTGCAGGATCTCCAGGTAGTCGCTGCGGTTCACGGCCGTGCCGGCGGCGTTGAAGGCATAGGCCTCGGCATTGCGCCAATGGCGGTCGGTGCTCAGGTGGTAGGTTTCGTTGCGCAGGCGCACGCCGGCGGCGGCCTGCCAGTCGACCTTGGCGCGCCAGACACGGTCGTCGTACTTGACCACCGAGTCGGCCACATTGAAGTTGGTGCGGCGCAGGCGCTCGTCGAGCACGCCATTGCGCAGTGGCGTACCGAAGTAGCGCGCATCGTCGTTCACGCCGCCGTCGAGCGACAGGGTGATGTTCAGGTCGCGGCCCGGCCGCACGGCCAGGGCCAGGGCGTAGTTGTGGCGCTGCGTGTCCATGAACTGGCGGTAGCCGTCGCTCTTTTCCGCATCCAGGTAGACCGAGTAGGCCAGCACGTCGTTGATCGGGCCGCGCAGGCCCACGCCGCCCTGTACCGTACCGAACGAACCCACGGAGAAGAATGCCTCGCGCTGCGTGGTCTCGAAGCCCGGGCGCTTGGTCACATAGTTCACGGCCGCGCCGATGGCGCCGTCACCGTAGAGCACCGAGGCCGGGCCGCGCAGCACCTCGACCGACTCCATGGGCCAGGTCGAGAACGGGTAGGTGATGGTGCCCGAAGCGACGATGAGGCGCGTGCCGTCCACCATCTGCGCCACCGAGTTGTGGCCGGCGAAGCCGCGCGCCACCAGGCTGGTGCCGCCGTTGCCGGGGGCTGGTGCCTCGGTGATGCCGGGCATGCGCACGGCCACGTCCTGCGCTCGGGTCAGGCTGCGCTCGGCGATATCGGCCGCGCCCAGGCTGCTCACGCTGGCCGGCGTTTCGCGCGCAGTCAGGCCCAGGCGCGAGCCCGTGGCGCTGGGGGCATCGAGCGACAGCGTGCTGCCGGGTGCGGACTGCGTGTCCGTGACCTGCACAGCGGGCAACTGGGTGGCGGCGGCGGACTGGGCATGGGCAGCCGTCTGAGCGATGCAGGCCAGCACGGCCAGGGACAGGGGGGTGAGGTGTCGGTGCATGGGAAAGGGACTCCAAAAACAGGCAAATTCAGGGAAGTAACGGAACCAGGGGCATGGCAGCGTTGCTGAATCAACCGGTGGGGGTCGGCACAAAGGGCGGTAACCGAGCCACGATGCCGCTCTTGAGGCGCGCAGGACGCTCGTTGCGGTTGAGCATGCCGTCGCTGGCACGGGCATGCATGGCGCCGCACTCCAGCACATGGCGCGCGGTCTCGTCATCGGGCTTAAGGTCGCCGAAGACAAAAGTGTGCTTGCCGGGCGCCTGGAAGGCAACGGAGCAGGCCCGCCCGCAACTGCTCAGGCAGGCCACGCCGCGCACGCGCACCTGGGCCCAGGCGCCCGCGTCGTCTTCGAGCTGGGCCATCTGCACGGCCTCGAACAGCAGTTCGCCGCTGGCAGGCAGGTCACGCGGGGCACCGGCCGGGCGGCAGGTGGTGCAGACGATCACGTCGGTGGTGGTCGGGAGGGGCATCGGGGATGCTGCGTCGGACATCGGGGAAAAGCTCGTTCTAAAAAGAAAGGGGTTCGGGCATGCGGTGCTCGGCATGCCAGCGCGCGGCCCAGGCGGCGCAGCGGCCCACCGGCCGCAGCGGGTCGTCGAAATCCACGACCACGACATGCGTGGCCGCAGCGGGTGCAGCAGGCTGCTCCAGCGTGCGGCCATCGGTCAGCAGCCACAGGCACGACGGAGCGCCTGCGCCGCGCCTGCGCCGCGTGGTGCGCAGCAGGCGCTCGGCCTCGGCCAGGCCGGCCGCCAGGGGCGTGCCGCCTCCTGCGCCCAGCGGGCGCACGCGGGCCGTGCCGGCCGTGCGCGCGGGGCCCGGGGGCAGCAGCAGCTCCACCCCCTGGCCGCCAAAGCACAAAAGCGCCACCTCATCGCCCGCGCGCGCGGCCTGCTCGATCAGGCGCGCCGCATAGCCCTTGGCCCAGGCCAGGCGCCCGCCCTGGCGCATGGAGCCCGAGGTATCGAGCGCGATCAGGTGCAGGCAGGGCTGCACGGCACTGGCAGGCTGGCGGCGCAGATGCGCGGCCTGCAGGCGCGCCGGGCCCTTGGCCACCAGCGTGGGCAGCCAGGCGATGCCCGCACCCTGTGGGTCGGCGGGCCGGGCCACGGCCTGCGGCGTGCGCAGCCAGGCATTGCGGGGGGCTTGCCACCTCCAGCCTGCGCTTGCCTTGTTGGTCTTCAGCGAGCGCGGGCCGGGGTGGCTCAGGCTTTTTTTGGTGGCCATGCCCCCGTGCTGCGCACGCGCGCCATGGCCTGGGGCTCGGGCGGCAGGGCGCCCCAGTCGCCCTCGGGCACGTTCTGCGACGAGGCAGGGCCCTGCGCGCCGGCAGGCGATGGTTTCGTCGATGACGAAGGCGGTGGCTGCGTGGCGCCAGGCGGTGGCGCCGAGCCGGCGTTGCTCTCCGTGCGGCGGTGCGCCAGCGCCAGATCGGCCACGGCATCCACATGCGCCGGGCCCACGCTGTCGTCCTGCTGCAGCGCGGCCAGCGCGCGCGCGGCGCGCAGCATCACCAGGTCGGCGCGGATGCCGTCCACCCCTGCGGCCAGGGCCAGGTTGGCGGCATGCTGCACCACGGCGTCGGTCCATTCCAGGGCCGCCAGCGCGGCGCGGGCGCGGGCCACCGCCGCTGCCAGTTCGGCCTGCGCGGCTGCATGCCGCGCCACCACGGCCGCGGGATCGGCATCGAAGGCCAGGCGGGCACGCACGATGGCCTGGCGCTGCGCGGCATCGGCCGGGTTGTGCAGGGCCACTGACAGGCCGAAGCGGTCCAGCAACTGCGGGCGCAGCTCGCCCTCCTCCGGGTTCATGGTGCCCACCAGCACGAAGCGAGCCGCATGCTGGTGCGACACGCCATCGCGCTCCACGGTGTTCACGCCGCTGGCGGCCACGTCGAGCAGCGAATCCACCAGCGCATCGGGCAGCAGGTTGACCTCGTCCACATAGAGCACGCCGCCATGCGCACGCGCCACCAGGCCGGGCGCCAGGCGCACCTGGCCGTCGCGCAGCACGTCTTCGATGTTCAGCGTGCCCACCAGTTGCTCCAGGCTGGCGGCCAGGGGCAACGTGACGAAGGGTGCCTCGGGCAGCAGCGCAGCCAGCGCGCGTGCCGAGGTCGACTTGGCCGTGCCGCGCGGGCCGCTGATGAGCACCCCGCCCATGCCGGGGTCGATGGCGGCCAGCAGCAGGGCGCGCTGCAGGGCCTCGTGCCCGACCAGGGCGGTGAAGGGGAACGCAGTGGCGGGAGGTGCGAAAATAGTCATGTCAAAGGTCCTTCGCCCTGGGTTTCAAGGCGGTGCTCCAGTGCGAGCAGGTGCTGTTCGATGCGCTCGCGGTGCTCACCAGGCTCGGCCCACAGGCCACGCTGCATGGCTTCGAGCAGGCGCTCGCCCACACTGCGCAGGGCCAGCGGGTTGTGCTGCTGCAGAAACTCGCGCGTGGCGTCGTCGTGCAGGTAGGCGTCGGCCACCAGCGCGTACTGGTGGTCGCCCACCACGCCCGTGGTCGCGTCGAAGGCGAACAAATAGTCCACCGTTGCCGCGATCTCGAACGCCCCCTTGTAGCCGTGGCGCTTGACGCCGGCTATCCACTTGGGGTTGACTGCGCGCGAACGCACCACCCGCGCCAGCTCTTCGCCGAGGGTGCGGATGCGCGGCGCACCCGGCACGCTGAAATCGCCGTGGTACAGCGCGGCGGGGGCACCAGCCAGGTGCTGCACGGCGGCGGCCATGCCGCCCTGGAACTGGTAGTAGTCGTCCGAGTCGAGGATGTCGTGCTCGCGGTTGTCCTGGTTGTGCAGCACGGCGTCCACGGCCGCCAGGCGCTGCTCGAAGGCCGCACGCGCTGCCTCGCCATGGCCGCCCTGCCCATAGGCAAAGGCGCCAGCGCGCAGGTAGGCCTGGGCCAGGTCGTCGGCGGTGCTCCAGCGGCCGCTGGCCATCACCTCCTGCAGGCCGGCGCCATAGCCGCCGGGGCGCGGGCCGAACACGCGCCAGGTGGCGCGGCGCTCGGCATCGTCAGCGGCCATGCCCTGCGCCTGGGCTTGCGCGGCCTCGCGCCGCACGCGCACGCGGATGGGGTTCACGTCGTCGGGCTCGTCGTCCTCGGGGATGGCGGCCACGGCGCGCACGGCCGTGTCGAACAGGTCGATCACGCCCGGAAAGGCATCACGGAAGAAGCCCGACACGCGCAGCGTCACGTCGATGCGCGGGCGGTTGCGTATCGCCATGGGCAGCACCTCGATGTCCACCACGCGGTGGCTGCCGGGCGCCCATTGGGGGCGCACGCCCAGCAGGGCAAAGGCCTGGCCGATGTCCTCGCCGCCCGTGCGCATGGTGCTGGTGCCCCAGACCGACAGGCCCACCGCCGTGGGAAAGCTGCCATGGTCCTGCAGGTGGCGCTCAACCACGCGGTCGGCCGCCAGCGCGCCCATGCCGTAGGCCGTGGGCGTGGGCACGGCACGCGTGTCCACCGAATAGAAGTTGCGGCCCGTGGGCAGCACGTCGGGCCGGCCGCGCGATGGCGCGCCACTGGGCCCGGGCGGCACGAAGCGGCCCGCCAGGCCGCGCAGCAGCTGGCCCATCTCGTTCGCACCGCAGGCATCGAGCCGGGGCGCCAGCACGGCACGCATGCGCGCCAGCACCGCCGCGGCACCGGGCCACAGCGCGGCGTCGAGGGGCACATCCTCGGCGCCCAGGTAGCGCTCGACGCACTGCACAGCGAGCTTTTCCAGCCGCTCGCGCGTGTGGCCCACGTGGCGCCAGGGCTCGTCGCCCAGGGCCTGCAGCGCGTCGGGTCGCGGGCCGGTCCAGGGCGCGGCCCACTCGGGGTTCAAGGGATCGAAATCGGTGAGGCCCAGGTCCTGCGCCAGCGCCACCAGCAGGCTGCCCTGCCCTGTCGCAGAGCCACCCGGAAAGCGCGCCAGCGCCACCAGGGTGTCGGTGCGCTGGCGGCCCCGCGGCGAACGGCCCAGGGTGTGCAGGCCATCGCGGATCTGCGACTCCTTGATCTCGCACAGGTAGGCATCGAGCCGGCCGAGCAGGGCTTCGCGCTGCGCGTCGTCGGCCGGGGGCGCAAAGCCCAGCTCCTGGTGCAGGCGGTGCTGCAGCACCTGGTCGAGGATGCTCTGGCGCAGCAATTTGGCGCGACGCGGGTCGAGCGACAGCGCCTCGTAGTACTCGTCCATCGCGCGCTCGAGCTGCTGCAGCGGGCCGTAGGTCTCGGCGCGCGTGAGCGCGGGCATCAGGTGGTCGATGATGACCGCCTGCGTGCGCCGCTTGGCCTGGCTGCCCTCGCCCGGGTCGTTGACGATGAAGGGGTACAGGTGCGGCAGCGGGCCCAGGATGGCGTCGGGCCAGCAGGCGGCGCCCAGCGCCACGCTCTTGCCCGGCAGCCATTCGAGGTTGCCGTGCTTGCCCACGTGGACCACGGCGTCCACCGCGAACACGCGGCGCAGCCAGAAGTAGAAGGCCAGGTAGCCATGCGTGGGCACCAGGTCGGCATCGTGGTAGCTGGCCACCAGGTCCAGGTCGCGGCCACGCGCGGGCTGTATGCCCACGAAGACATTGCCCAGGCGCACGCCCGGCACCATGAAGCGGCCGCTGCGCACGATGGGGTCGGCACCGGGCGGGCCCCACAGCGCGTTCACCGCGTCCTGGCTGGCCTGCGGCAACGCGCCGAAGTCGGCCAGGTAGTCGGCCATCGCCAGGCTCTGGCCCGCGGGGCGGTCGGCATTGGCGTCGAGGTTGTTGGTCACGCCCTCCACCAGCTGCGCGATCAGCGCGTCGCCGCCCTCGGGCAGCTCGCCCGTGGTGTAGCCCGCATCGCGCAGCGCCTGCAAGATGAGCACGGTGGAGGCCGGCGTGTCCAGGCCCACGCCGTTGGCCAGGCGCGCATCGTCGTTGGGGTAATTGGCCAGGATGAGCGCCACGCGCTTGCCCACGTGCGGCTTGCTGCGCAGCACACACCAGCGGCGCGCCAGCTCGGCCACGAAGGCGATGCGCTCGGGCTCGGGCTGGTAGCGCACCACGTCGACCTCGGTGCGCTCGCAGCGCCAGGCCAGGCCCTTGAAGCTGATGGCGCGCGCGCCGATGCGCCCGTCCACCTCGGGCAGCACCACCTGCATCGCCAGGTCGCGCGGCGCCAGGCCATGCGGGTCGGCCTGCCACTGCTCTTGCGAGCAGCCGGCGGTGATGAGCTGCAGCACCGGCGCATCGCCGGCCAGGGTGATCGCCTGCGCATCCCCGTCGTCGCTGCCATCGATGGAGGCCACGGCAAAGCTCGTGGCGTTGAGCACCACGGCCACGCCCTGCTCCTCGGCCATGGCCTGCAGCACGGCCAGGCTCTCGGGGTTCTTGAGCGAATCGACGGCCACGGCCAGGATGTTGAGGCCCACCCCCGCCAGCGCCGCCTGCATGGCATCGAACACCGCCGTGTTGCCCGACTGCAGGTGGGCGCGGTAGAACACCAGCAGCGCCACCGGCGCACCGGGCACCCAGGGCGCGGCAGCGGCCGGCGTGTAGGCCATCACCGGCGGCAGCGGCCGCGGTGCGGGTGGGCGTGGCCCGATGCCAAAGGCCGCATGGCCGATCAGCGCGAAGAAGGCCAGCGCGTTGTCGCGCCCGCCTTCGCGCAGGCAGCGCCACAGCTGGTGGCAGTCCTCGGGGCTGGCGGTGCTGCGCATCAGCAGTTGCGGGTCTTCGACGTTGTCGCCCGAGAACAGCGCCAGCCACTGGCCGCGCTTGCCGGCCAGCGACTGCGCCTGCTCGACCACGTAGGCCCAGTCGCTGGGGCTGCCCAGGTGGTCGATGACGACCACGCGCGCATGGCGCAGCACGTCGTCCACATACATGTCGGTGGACGCGGGCTGGCGCAGCCACATCAGGTTGGCCAGGCGCACACTGGGGAAGCCTTCGCCCAGGCTGGCTGCGGCATCGGACAGCAGCGACAGCGTGGTGTCGGCCGCGCTCAGGATGACGATGTCGCCGGGCGTCTGCTCCACGCGCACCAGGCCCTGGCCCCCGTCCTCGACGTAGCCACCCGGGCGTGTGGAAAGCAGATGCATGCCGACGGCCTCAGGCGGTGGTGGCGGATTCGGCCAGGGCCGATTGCAGCTCGGCCTGCAGGGCCGCGGCATCCAGGTGGTCGCCGATCACCACCAGGCGCGTGGCGCGCAGGTCGCCCTCACGCCACGCGCGGTCGAAATGGCTGTCGAAGCGCTGGCCCACGCCCTGCACCACCAGGCGCATGGCCGCGCCCGGCAGGGCCACGAAGCCCTTGATGCGGTAGATCTCGTGGCGCTGCACCAGGGCGACCAGGGCCTCCAGCAGGCGGCCGCGGTCGGTCACGTCGAGCGTGACGTGGACCGACTCGAACTCGTCGTGGTCGTGGTCCTCTTCCTCGTCGTGGTGGGTCTTGCGCGCGTCGATCACGTCCTCCACCGCATGGCCCAGGCCCAGCAGCACGCTGGGGTCGATGCGGCCGTGCTGGGCGTGCACGAACTTCACGCCCGGCAGGGTCTCGCCGCGCACGATGGCTTCCACGCGGGCCAGGGCTTCGGCATCCAGGCCGTCGGTCTTGTGCAGCACCACCAGGTCGGCGGTGGCCAGCTGGTCCTCGAACAGCTCGTGCAGGGGCGATTCGTGGTCCAGGTTCTCGTCGGCGCGGCGCTGGGCGTCCACCGCAACGGGGTCGTCGGCGAAGTGGCCGGCGGCCACGGCAGGCGCATCGACCACGGTGATCACCGAATCGACCGTGAACACGTTGCGCAGCGCGGGCCACTGGAAGGCCTGCACCAGCGGCTTGGGCAGCGCCAGGCCCGAGGTCTCGATGACCAGGTGGTCGATCTGGTCGCGGCGCGCGGCCAGTTGCTCCATCACCGGCGCGAACTCTTCCTGCACGGTGCAGCACAGGCAGCCGTTGGCCAGCTCGAACAGCTGGCCGTTCTCCACGCCGTTCTCGTCGCAGCCGATGCCGCAGCTGCGCAGCAACTCGCCGTCGATACCGAGCTCGCCGAACTCATTGACGATGACCGCAATGCGTTTGCCCTGCGCGTTGGTCAGCAGGTGGCGCAGCAGCGTGGTCTTGCCGCTGCCCAGGAAGCCGGTGACGATGGTGGCGGGAATCTTGTTCACTTGCATGGAAGGAATCTCCAGTCAGAAAAATCGGAAATCAAAGGAAAAGGGCTGCGGCTCAGCGCAGCACCTGGGGCAGACCGATGAGGCAATCGACCAGCATGTGCGCCGCCTCGCCCAGGCGCGGGCCGGGGCGCGAGAGCAGGTCCATGCGGTCGGCATCGAGCTGGCAGACCTGGTGCTGGCGCAGCGCCTGCATGCCGGCCCAGCCGGGGCGGTCGGCCACGTTGAACAGGGTGGTCTGCGGGCCGATGACCAGGTCCGGCGCGCGGCGCACCACCATCTCGGAATTGACGCGCGGAAACAGCCCCATGTCGCCGGGCACGATGTTCACCAGGCCCAGGCGCGCGATGGTCTCGCCGATGAAGCTGGCCGCGCTGGCCGCCGTGGGGCCCACGCCCACCTCGACATACACACTGCGCCCGCGCAGGTGGGCCGGCACACGGCGCGCCGCGGCGTCGAGCTCGCGCTCGATGCGTGCCACCAGCTCGGCCGCGCGCGCCGATTCGCCGAGCGACTGGCCCACGCTGAGCAGCATGCGCCTGAGGTCGGCATGCGTGCGCGCATCGAACACCTGCACCGGAACGCCCAGGGCCGAGAGACGCTCCCCCGCCCGGCTGCGCGGCCCCAGCAGCACCATGTCGGGCCGAAGGGCCACGATGCGCTCGATCTGCGCGTCCTGCAGGCCGCCCACCTTGGGCAGCCTGGCCACGGTGCCGGGCCAGCTCGAATAGCGGTCGGTGCCCACCAGCTCGGCGCAGTGGCCCAGGGCGCAGACGGCCTCGGTGAGCGACGGGGACAGGGTGACGATGCGGTGCTGTTGCTGCGCCTGCGCGATCGGCGCAGCCAAACCGCCCAGCAGACCGAGCACGGCCAGCGCCGGCACCGTGGGGTGCAGGCGGGAGCGGGCTGCCAGCGGCAGGGACAGGGCGCTGCTGCTTGCGGCCATCAGTCCTCGATCCCGCGCTGGGCGGGCACGCCGGCCTTGAAGTGGTGCTTGACGAGCGTCATCTCGGTCACCGTGTCGGCCAGCTCGATCAGCTCGGCCGGCGCATTGCGGCCGGTGAGCACCACGTGCACATGCGGCGGGCGCTCACGCAGGCAGGTGAGGATGGATTCGAGCGGAATCCAGCCGTAGCGCAGCGGGTACATGATCTCGTCGAGCACCACGAGGAAGTGCTCGCCCGCGCGGATGGTGGCCTCGGCCTTGGCCCAGCCGTCCAGGGCCAGTTGCGCCGAGTGGTCCAGGTCGCGGCTCTTCCAGCTGAAGCCGTCGCCCAGGCCTTCGATGGGGATGCCCAGTTGTTCGAACAGGCGGTGTTCGCCGAACCTCGCGGTGGGGACCTTCATGAACTGGTAGATCTTGACGGTTTTGCCTCTTCCATGCGCTCGGATGGCGAGGCCGAAGGCGGCGGTGCTCTTGCCTTTGCCTGTGCCGGTGTGGACCAGCACAAGCCCCCGGCGTTCGCCTTGGGGTTTGGGGGTGTCGCGGAGGATGGGGGGGGATTCGATTTGCATTTTTTCTTCAAGACCTGAGGCGGTGCTTGCTTCTGTTGTTGTCTTGAGGGCGGTGGCCGGGATGTGCGCCCGGCGGCGCACCTTCTTTCTTTTGCGTCGCCAAAAGAAAGAAGGCAAAGAAAAGGCG
>NZ_AKJX01000272.1 GCF_000276605.1 Acidovorax sp. CF316
GGCCCCCGCCGGTGCCGGCTGGCTGGCGCATGCGCGCGTGGAGCAGTTGCGTGCGGCCTTCGACACCGACGCGCGCATCGTGCACCGGCTGCTGAGCCAGCGGGTGGTGCAGCACGATGCCGTGATGGCCACGCTGGCGCTGCTGCAGCCCCCGGTGCCCGGCGCCGTGGCCGACACGGCTGCCGCCTCGACCCTGCCGCGCCTGCCCTCGGTCTACCCCCAGATCCTGGCCGTGCTGCAGCGCCCGGCCGGCGGTGCCTGGCCTGCCGCGCAGAAAGCCGCACTGGATGCGGCCGAGGCCGCGTCGCGCCGCTCCGGCCGCGCCGAGATGGCCCTGGCCGACCTGGCCGCCGGCCGCTACCACCTGGTGCTGGCAGGCACGCCGGCCAGCTATGCCCTGCAGATCGACCTGGCGGCGACCGTGCCGCTGGAGGAATGGCCGATGAACCCGGTGACCAGCCCGGTGCGCGTGGCGCTGGACTGGGCCGGCCAGTCCTTCGTGGTGCAGCCGGGGCGCCGCCTGGACCGCATGGGCTGGCATTTCAACGTGCACAAGCTGCTGGCATCGCCGAGCCAGCCCCTGGACGTGGTGGCCGAACGCACCGTGACCCCGGCCGAGCTGCCCTGGTGGACCATGCTGGGCTGGTGCGTGCTCACGGCCGCCCTCTGGGCCGGTGCGCTGGCCTGGTGGCGCCAGCGCGTGGCGCGCCAGCGGGCCGAGGAGCTGCTGCGCCTGGGCCAGGTGGCCCGGCTCAACACCCTGGGCGAGCTGGCCGCCGGCATGGCGCACGAGCTCAACCAGCCCCTCACGGCCCTGCTGGCCAGCACCCAGGCCGCCAAGCGCCTGCTGGGCGAATCGCCGCCCGACCTGGACACCGCCTTCGACGCCATGGGCCGCGCCGTGGAACAGGCACGCCGCGCATCGGCCGTGGTGGGCCGGCTGCGCCGCCTGGTGGAGCGCCCCGACCTGGCCGGGCAGGCCCAGCCGCTGGCCCTGCCGGCCGCCGTGCAGGACGTGCTGCACCTGGTGGAGCCCGAGCTCAAGCAGCGCGGCGTGGCGCTGGACCTGGCCGCCGAACCCGACCTGCCCGCGGTGCTGGCAGAGCCCGTGGCCCTGCAGCAGATCGTGCACAACCTGGTGATGAATGCCCTGCAGGCCATGGAGCAGGTGCCGGCAGGCGAGCGCCGGCTGGAGCTGCACCTGGCCCGGCAGGACACGGGACAGGTGGCGCTGACCGTGCGCGACCATGGCCCGGGCATACCGGCCGAGGCGCGCGACCGCCTGTTCGAGCCCTTCTACACCACGCGCGAAGGCGGCCTGGGCCTGGGGCTCACGCTGTGCGAAAGCCTGGCCCAGGCCATGGGTGCACAGCTGTGGCTGGCGCCCGCGGCCGGCCGGGGCGCGGCCTTCGTGCTGGTGCTGCCGGTCACGGCGCAGGCGCCCGCGGCAGCGCACCCGGCTGCACCCATCCACACTCCCGTGCTTCCATGACCGACCATGCCACGCCCCTGTCCCCGCTGATCCACCTGGTGGACGACGATGCCGCCGTGCGCGAGGGACTGTCCCTGCTGATCGGCACCGTGGGCCTGCGCGTGCAGGCCTGGGCCGACCCGCTGGCCTTTGCCGCGGGCTTCGACCGTGCCGGCATCGGCGCCATCGTGCTCGACGTGCGCATGCCCGGCACCAGCGGGCTGGCCCTGCTGGAGCAGCTGCTGGCGCAGGGCGTGGACCAGCCGGTGATCATGCTCACCGGCCATGGCACGGTGGACATGTGCCGCCGCGCCTTCAAGACCGGGGCCGCCGAGTTCCTCGAAAAGCCGGTGGACGACGAGGTGCTGCTCGAAGCGCTGCAGAACGCCGTGCGCCAGCACGTGCGCTCACGCGAGCGCCACCAGGCCGACCAGCAGGCCCGCGAGCGCCACGCCCAGCTATCGGCACGCGAGCGGGAGGTGCTGGGCCTGATCGTCGAGGGCCTGACCAACAAGGAGATCGGCCGCGCGCTGGAACTCTCGCCGCGCACGGTGGAAACCCACCGCGCCAACCTGTTCGCCAAGCTCGGCATCGAGTCGCTGGCGCAGCTGATACGGCGCTACGCCGCGCTGGTGGACAGCGCTCCGTAGTTCTACGGAGGCGCGCGCGTAGCCGCACGAATGGTGCCGGCGGCCCGCATTTTTTACAGTTCTCCCACGGCCCGACACCCTGCCAGGCCGGCCTTCCACACCACCGGAGAACACACCATGCAACGCCACTTCAAGACCGCCGCCATCGCCCTCGCTTTCGTCGCCACCGCTGCCAGCGCCGAAGGCGTTCGCACCGAAAAGAACATCTCGCTGGACCTGGCCACGCAGATCGCCGCCCAGACCGTGGCCACCTGCACCGCCAACGGCTATGCCGTGACCGCCACCGTGGTGGACCGCGCCGGCACCGTGCGCGCCGTGTACCGCGCCGACAACGCCGGCCCACACACCCTGGAAGCCAGCCGCCTGAAGGCCTACACCTCGGCCTCGGCCAAGAACACCACGCTGGCCATGATGGAAGGTGCGCAGAAGAACCCCGCAGCCGCCAACCTGGTCAACATCCCCGGCTATCTGCTGCTGGGCGGCGGCGTGCCGGTGAAGGTGGGCAACGAAGTGATCGGCGCCGTGGGCGTGGGCGGTGCGCCCGGCGGCCACCTGGACGAACAATGCGCTGTGGCCGGCATCGCCAAGGTGCAGGACCAGCTCAAGTAAGCCTCAGGCAACCGACGGAGACAAAGCCATGGCCCACCGCACCGCCCCTTCTTTCGCGAGCACGGCGCGTGCGCTGTGCGCCATCGCCGCAACCCTGGCCTGCGCTGCGCTGCAGCAGGCCCAGGCCCAGGTGCCGCCCAGCCCGGCGGACGCCGCCGCCTACCAGGGGGTGCATGCGGCGGCGGCCCAAGGTGACAGTGCGGCCCTGCAGCGCCTGCTTGCAGGAGCCGGCGCCGCCCAGGTCAATGCCCGCGACGCCCATGGGCGCACGCCCCTGCACGTGGCCACCTTTGCCCGCCAGCGCGAGGCCATCCGCGTGCTGGCCAAGGCCGGCGCCGGGCTGGACCTGCTGGAGAACGACCGCTACGACGCCGTGACGATCGCCGCCGTGGCGGACGACGAGGACACCCTGGCCCTGCTGCTCTCGCTGGGCGCCAGTGCCAAACAGGTGACCAGCCGCTACGACGGCACGGCCCTGATCGCCGCCGCCCACCTGGGCCACGATGGCGTGGTGCGCCAGCTGATCGCGGCCGGCGCCCCGCTGGACCATGTGAACAACCTGCACTGGACGGCATTGATCGAGTCCATCGTGCTGGGCAACGGCGGGCCGCGCCACCAGGCCACGCTCAAGGCCCTCGTCAAGGCCGGCGCCAGCCAGGCACTGACCGACCGGCAGGGCAACACGCCGCTGCAACTGGCGCGCCAGCGGGGCTACGATGCCATGGTGCAAATGCTCAGTCGGTAACGAGCCTGGCCTTGACGGCCTTGCCCTTGACCCGGCCGCTGTTGAGGCGGTCTGCCGCCTGACGGGCGATGGCCCGGTCCACCGCCACGTAGGTGGAAAACTCGTTGACGTTGATCTTGCCGATCTGTTCGCGGGTGTAGCCCATGTCGCCGGTGAGCGCGCCCAGCACGTCGCCGGCGCGGATCTTTTCCTTGCGCCCACCGATGATCTGGATCGTGGCCATGGGCGGCACCAGGGGGCCGCTGCCCGTGGGAGTGAGCTCGGCCACCGGGTACCAGCGCGATTCGCGGCCTTGCAGCTGCTCGATCTTGCCCACGCTGCCCATCTCGTCCATGCTCGCCAGGTTCAGCGCCAGGCCCTCGGCATCACCGCGACCGGTGCGGCCGATGCGGTGGATGTGCACCTCGGGGTCGGGCGTCACGTCCACGTTGATCACGGCCGCCAGGTTGGCGATATCGAGGCCGCGCGCGGCCACGTCGGTGGCGACGAGCACCGAGCAGCTGCGGTTGGCGAACTGCACCAGCACCTGGTCACGCTCGCGCTGCTCGAGCTCGCCATAGAGCGCCAGGGCGCTGAAGCCCTGGGACTGCAGCACGGCCACCAGGTCGCGGCACTGCTGCTTGGTGTTGCAAAAGGCCAGCGAGGATTCGGGCCGGAAGTGGTCGAGGATCTGCGAGACGGCGTGCAGGCGTTCGGAGGTCTTGACTTCGTACCAGCGCTGCTCGATCTTGCCCTCGGCATGCTGTGCCTGCACCGTGATCTGCTCGGGCGCCTTCATGAACTGCTGGCTGAGCTTGGCGATTCCCTCGGGGTAGGTGGCCGAGAACAGCAGCGTCTGGCGCTCCTTGGGGCACTGGCGCGCCACGGTGGCGATGTCGTCGAAGAAACCCATGTCCAGCATGCGGTCGGCCTCGTCGAGCACCAGGGTGTTGAGCGCCTCCAGGGAGAGGTTCTGCCGCTCCAGGTGGTCCATCACCCGGCCGGGCGTGCCGACCACGATGTGGGCGCCGTGCTCCAGGCTCACGGTCTGGCCGCGCAGCGGCACGCCGCCGCACAGGGTCACGACCTTGATGTTCTCTTCGGCCCGCGCCAGGCGGCGGATTTCGGTGGTCACCTGGTCGGCCAACTCGCGCGTGGGGCACAGCACCAGCGCCTGCACGGCAAAGCGGCGCGGGTTGAGGTAGGCCAGCAGGGCCAGGGCGA
Source organism: Acidovorax sp. CF316 (assembly GCF_000276605.1). GTDB lineage: Bacteria > Pseudomonadota > Gammaproteobacteria > Burkholderiales > Burkholderiaceae_C > Acidovorax. The sequence continues at coordinate 4,679 of NZ_AKJX01000272.1, forward strand.
AGGCGGCCGTCTTGCCGCTGCCGGTGCTGGCCTGGGCGATCAGGTCCTTGCCGAGCAGCGCGGGCGGCAGGCTGGCCGCCTGGATGGGGGTCATCTGGGTGTAGCCCAGCTGCTGCAGATTGGCCAGCGTGGCGGGGCTGAGGGCCAGCGCACTGAAATCGGTGGCGGCTTGGTTTTCTTTGGAGGTCATGGGGCGATTATCCGGGGAGGGCCGGAAATGCCCTATTTGATGCCGCTCAGCATAGGTGCAACTACCTGCGCCAGCGCCGGATGAATCGGCTATAACGAAGACAGTGCAGGAACCGGGTGGTACATGCCAGAAACGATCAACGCAGCCAGCACCGCCGAGCAAGGCCGCTCCAGCGACCTGCTGTTGCGCCTGATCGCGGACTCCGTGCCCGCGCTGATGGCCTATTTCGACCTGCCCGGCCTGCGCTGCCTCTTCGCCAACCAGGGCTACGCAGCCTACAACGGCCATTCCACCGAATCCATCCTGGGCCTCACGGTGCAGGAAGCCATCGGCGACAAGGCCTGGCAGGCCATACAGCCCCATGTGGAGCGCTCCAGCCGGGGCGAGCACGTCAAGTACGCGCGCGAGCAGACCCTGCCCAATGGCGAGTCGCGCATGATCGAGGTGAATCTCATTCCGCATTTCGAGGATGCGCAAAAGCTCCGGCAGGTCGGATCCTTCGTGCTGATCACCGACATCACCGAGCGCTGGCGTGCCGAACGCTCGGTGCGCGAGAGCGAAGAGCGCATGCGCAAGTTCACCGAGGCGACGGACGAAGCCATCGTGTTCCACCGCGACGGGCTGATCTCCGACGGCAACGAGGCGCTGTACCGGCTCACCGGCTACGCGCTGCACGAGGTGGTGGGCCTGTCCATCTTCAACTTCATCAGCCCCGAATGGCGCGCCGTGGCGCTCGACTACACACGCAGCGGCCGCGAGGACCCTTACGAGGTCACCATCCGCCACAAGGACGGCCACGCCATTCCGGTGGAGGTGGTGGGCAAGACCATGCCGTTCCACCATGCGGATTACCGCATCGTGGTGGTGCGCGACATCACGGCGCGCAAGCAGGCGCAGGAGCGCGAGGCCTTCAATGCCCTGCACGACTCACTCACGCAACTGCCCAACCGGCGCCACCTGATGGACCGGTTGTCCCAGGCGCTGGCCCGCCGCCAGGGCCGGTTGGCCGTGCTGTTCGTGAACCTGGACCATTTCAAGACCGTGAACGATTCGCTCGGACACCACGCGGGCGACCAGTTGCTGCGCGAGGTGGCCGACCGGCTGCGCCACTGCGTGGGAGAAGCCGACATGGTGGCCCGCCTGGGCAGCGACGAGTTCGTGCTGGTGCTCACCGGCATCCATGCGCCCGATGATGCGGCCCAGGTCGCCGACGCCGTGCTGCAGGCCATGCGCACCGTCTTCACGGTGGGCCACCTGCCGCTGACCATGTCGCCGTCCATCGGCATCAGCTTGTTCCCGGACGACGGGGCCAGCGGCGATGCGCTGCTGCGCTGTGCCGACGCGGCCATGCAGCAGGCCAAGGACAGTGGCCGCGGCAACCGGCAGTTCTACCAGCCCGGCATGGACCTGCGCGCCATGGAGGTGCTGCAGCAGGAGCGCCTACTGCGCGAGGCCATCGCGGACAACGCCTTCGTGCTGCACTACCAGCCGCAGATCTGCCTGAAGGACGGTGCGCTGCGGGGCTTCGAGGCCCTGGTGCGCTGGCGCCACCCGGTGCGCGGCCTGGTGGGGCCCAGCGACTTCATCACCTTTGCCGAGTCGCGCGGGCTGATCACACCGATCGGCCGCTGGGTGCTGCACGAGGCCTGCCGCCAGCTCAAGGCCTGGCAGGACGAGGGCCTGGCCCTGGTGCCGGTGGCCGTCAACCTGTCGGCGCTGGAATTCCGCCAGCGCGACGTGGCCGGCGAGATCGCCGCCGCCCTGGAGGCCACGGGCCTGGCGCCGCAGTACCTGGAGATCGAGTTGACCGAATCGGTGCTGATGCACCAGACCGGCCAGGTGCTTGGTACGCTGCAGGCCCTCAAGGACCTGGGCGTGGGCATTTCCATCGACGACTTCGGCACCGGCTACTCATCGCTGGCCTACCTCAAGCGCTACCCGATCGACAAGCTCAAGATCGACCGGTCCTTCGTGATGGACACCCCGGACAGTGCCGATGACGTGGCCATCGTCACCGCCATCGTGCAGATGGGCCGCAGCCTGCAGCTCCAAACCGTGGCCGAAGGGGTGGAGACCACCGAACAGATGGCGCTGCTGCGCAGCCTGGACTGCGACCTGGCCCAAGGGCACCTGATCTCGGTGCCCATGGACGCCCCCGCCATCCGCCAGTGGCTCCTTGCGCACTCCACGCGGACGGCGGCCTGAACGCCTGCCCGGCGCCGCCAAGGGCCGATCGGGAGGCTTTCCCATGAATTTCTGATGCGCGGCAAGCGGCTGTCATGCCAGCCACCCCGCCGCATGTGGACAATAGGGCCATGCCCCTCATTCCCGACTTCATCGCTCCGACCCGCCACACCGACCCCGCCGAGGCCCTGGCCCAGGTGCAGCGCATCTACCAGCAGCAGATCGGCCACCTGCGCGAGGCCATGCACCAGTTCGTGTCTGGCGAGACGCCGGGGGGGCATGTGCGCGCCTTCTACCCCTTCGTGCGCATCCACACCGCCACGGTGGCGCGTGCCGATACCAAGCTGGCCTACGGCTTCGTGGAAGGCCCCGGCCGCTACGAAACCACGCTGACCCGCCCGGACCTGTTCGGCGACTACTACGCCGAGCAGTTCCGCCTGCTGCGCAAGAGCCACAACGTGGAACTGGAGGTGGGCACCAGCGCCCAGCCCATCCCGATCCACTTCTCGTTCGCCGAGCACGACCACATCGAGGGCACGCTGACACAGGAGCGCCGCATGCTGATGCGCGACGTGTTCGACCTGCCCGACCTGGCGGCCATGGACGACGGCATCGCCAATGGCACCTGGGCGCCGCGCGCGGGCGAGGCACAACCGCTGTCGCTGTTCACCGCGCCGCGCGTGGACTACTCGCTGCACCGCCTGCGCCACTACACGGGCACGGCACCCGAGTGGTTCCAAAACTTCGTGCTGTTCACCAACTACCAGTTCTACATCGACGAGTTCGTGCGCCTGGGCCATGCCGAGATGGCCAAGCCCGACAGCGAGTACGTGGCCTTCATCGAACCCGGCAACGTGATCACGCGCCGCACCGGCCTGCCGGCCGCCGAGGCCGACGCCCTGGGCGTGGCCCCGCCGCGCCTGCCGCAGATGCCCGCCTACCACCTGGTGCGCAAGGACCGCAGCGGCATCACCATGGTCAACATCGGCGTGGGCCCGGCCAATGCCAAGACCATCACCGACCACATCGCCGTGCTGCGCCCGCATGCCTGGATGATGCTGGGCCACTGCGCGGGCCTGCGCAACAGCCAACAACTGGGCGACTACGTGCTGGCGCATGCCTACGTGCGCGAGGACCATGTGCTCGACGAGGAACTGCCGCTGTGGGTGCCCATCCCGGCGCTGGCCGAGATCCAGGTGGCGCTGGAGCAGGCCGTGGCCGACGTCACGCAGATCGCCGAGGCGGACTTGAAGCGCATCATGCGCACCGGCACGGTGGCCAGCACCGACAACCGCAACTGGGAGCTTCTGCCCGACAACATGCCCCAGCGCCGCTTCAGCCAAAGCCGCGCCGTGGCGCTGGACATGGAAAGCGCCACCATCGCGGCCAACGGTTTCCGCTTCCGCGTGCCCTACGGCACCCTGCTGTGCGTGAGCGACAAGCCGCTGCACGGCGAGATCAAGCTGCCCGGCATGGCCAACCACTTCTACCGCGAGCGGGTGGACCAGCATCTGCGCATCGGCATGCGCGCCATCGAGATCCTGCGCGAAGGCGGCATCCACCGCCTGCACAGCCGCAAGCTGCGCAGCTTTGCCGAGGTGGCGTTCCAGTAAATCTCCCCTGCCGCAGGGCGGCACCCCCATGCCACTGGACTTTTTGACACTGATGGCGGTGATGGCCGCCAACCTGTTCATGATCTCGGCCACCCTGCCGCTGATCATGGGCCCCGGGGTGAGCCCCGCGGCCCGCCATGTGCAGGCCAGCATGCTGCTGCAGGCCACGGCCTGGGCCGCCATCATCGCAGCGGGCTCGTGGTGGGACCAGGCCCTGTCCACCGTGTCGGTGACCTGCAACGCGCTGGCGCAGTGGATGCTGTACCGCGCTCTGCGCGAATGGCTGGGCGAGCGCCCCTTGAAGTCCTTGCTGCTGGTGCTGGTGGTGATCACCCCGCTGGGCTATGCGCTCGCGTTTGGCAACTATGCCTGGCGCGTGGGCTGGGCCAACCTGCTGATGGCGGCCATCCTGCTCATCGTGGCGCGCGCCACGCTCTACCCCGCGCACTACGCCGACCCACGCTGGCGGCGCCTGCTGATGGCCTGCCTGGTCACCTCTGCAGCCTTCACGCTGGCGCGCGGCCTGCTGGGCGCCTTCACGGACCAGTACCCGAGCTTTCGCACCCCGCACCCCGTGAACCTGGCCGCCGCCGTGGCCACCAACGTGAGCCTGGTGCTGGGTACCGTGGCGGTGCTGGTGGCCTGGCGCTCCGAGGCGGAGCAGAAGCTGCGCGCGCTGGCCATGACCGATGGGCTCACCGGCGTGCTCAACCGGCGCGGCTTCACCAAGCAGGCCGAGAACATGCTTTCCCACGCCTGGCGCCACCACCTGCCGCTGACGGCGCTGGTGCTGGACCTGGACTACTTCAAGCAGATCAACGACACCCACGGCCATGAGACCGGCGACCGCGCCCTGAAACTCTTCGCCCGTCTGCTGGAGGAAACCTGCCGCACCGGTGACCTCGTCGGGCGCCTGGGGGGCGAGGAGTTCGGCGTGCTGCTGCTGCACAACAGCGCGCCCGCGGGCATCGCCTTCGACCGCCGCCTGCGCACGCGCCTGCAGGATGCCAGTGCCGCCGAACTGGGCTTCACGCTCGACTACAGCGCCGGCATGGCCGTGCTGCTGCCCGCCGAAACCCGCTTGCCCGACCTGATGGCGCGGGCCGATGCCGCGCTCTACCTGGCCAAGGCCCAGGGCCGCGGCCGCATGGTCGAGGCATGAGCGCACCCCGGATTCCGGTATCGCACACAATCGGTGCATGACGGATCTATTCGAAGTGCGCGATCTGCGCAAAAGCTATGGCGAGACCACGGTGGTCAACGACGTCTCGTTCGCGATCGCCCCCGGCGAATGCCTGGGCGTGATCGGCCCCAACGGGGCGGGCAAGACCACCACCATCCGCATGTGCCTGGGCCTGACCAACCCCGACAGCGGCAGCGTGCGCTTCTTCCCCACCGCAGGCGCGGCCCCTCTGCACATGCCACACGATGCCCTGGCCATCAAGGCGCAGATCGGGGTGGTGACGCAGTTCGACACGCTGGACCCCGATTTCACCTGCTACGAGAACCTGCGCGTGTTCGGCCGCTACTTCGGCATCAAGGGCCCGGCCATGGACGAGCGCGTGCCCCGGCTGCTGGAGTTCGCTGCCCTCACGCACAAGGCCAACGCCAAGCCGGGTGAATTGTCGGGCGGCATGAAGCGGCGCCTGAGTCTGGCGCGCGCACTGGTCAACGACCCGCGCCTCTTGCTGCTGGACGAACCGACCACGGGCCTCGACCCCCAGGCCCGCCACCTGATGTGGGAACGCCTGCAACTGCTGCTGCAGCAGGGCAAGTCCATCCTGCTGACCACCCACTTCATGGACGAGGCCGAACGCCTGTGCTCGCGCCTGCTGGTGCTCGACCACGGCAGGAAGATCGCCGAAGGCCGCCCGCGTGAACTCATCGCCCAGCACCTGGAGCCCGACGTGGTGGAGGTCTTCGGCGTGGGCGCCGTGGCCCTGGCAGAAGACGCTGCGCTGCGCACCCTGGCGGCGCGCGTGGAGGTCAGCGGCGAAACCGTGTTCTTCTACACCCAGAACGCCCAGCCGCTGCTGCACGCGCTGGGCGCGCACCCGCACCTGCGCACCCTGCACCGGCCGGCGAACCTGGAAGACCTGTTCCTCAAGCTCACAGGGCGCCAGATCCGCGAGGACGGTTGAGCTAGTTTTCCCCGTTGCATGAGGTGCTGCACATCGGAGAAAACTGGCGCGGCTAAGGCCAGTGCCCCCGTGCAAGGGCCGCCCCGCTGCACCGGGGGCGTCCCCCTCCCGCATTGCACAGCAATGCGAGAGAGGGGTGAAGGCGCGAAGCGACTCAGGGGGTGTTCACTTTCCGTGGCTTGACCTTGCTGGCGGCGAGCTTGGCGTTGTCGCGCGCGGTGTGCACGTCGGCCGCACGTGCCAGGGCCACGCCCATGCGGCGCTTGGTGAAGCTCTCGGGCTTGCCGAAGAGGCGCAGGTCGGTGTCCGGCACACGCAGGGCGTCCTCCACGCCATCGAAGACGATGCCCACCGCGTCCACACCGCCATAGATCACGGCACTGGCGCCGGGGTTGCGCAGGCTGGTGTCCACCGGCAGGCCCAGGATGGCGCGGGCGTGCAGTTCGAACTCGCTCTGGTTCTGGGTGCACAGGGTCACCAGGCCGGTATCGTGCGGGCGTGGGCTCACTTCGCTGAACCAGACGTCCTGGCCCTTGACGAACAATTCCACCCCGAACAGGCCCTGGCCGCCCAGGTTGTCGGTCACGGCCTTGGCGATCTGGCGCGACTTTTCGAGCGCCGCCGGGTGCATGGGGTGGGGCTGCCAGCTTTCGACATAGTCACCGCTCACCTGCACGTGGCCGATGGGGTCGCAGAAGTGGGTCTCGATCTGGCCGTCGGCGCCCACGGCACGCACGGTGAGCTGGGTGATTTCGTAGTCGAAGTCGATGAAGCCCTCGACGATCACGCGGCCATGGCTCACGCGGCCACCGGCCATGGCGTAGTCCCAGGCGGTCTTCACGTCGTCCGGGCCGTCGATCTTGCTCTGGCCCTTGCCCGAGCTGCTCATCACCGGCTTGACGATGCAGGGGTAGCCGATGCCGGCGTCGATGGCAACCTGCAGCTCTTCGAGCGAGTTGCAGAATTGGTAAGGGCTGGTGGGCAGGGCCAGGGTTTCGGCGGCCAGCACGCGGATGCCTTCGCGGTCCATGGTCAGGCGCGCGGCGCGGGCGGTGGGGATCACGCGCACGGTGCCGGCGGCTTCCAGCTCTTCGAGCATGGGGGTGGCGATGGCTTCGATCTCGGGCACCACCAGGTGGGGGCGCTCGGCCTCGATCAGCGCCTTGAGCTGGGCCGGGTCGCTCATGGTGATGGTGCGGCGGTGGTGGGCCACCTGCTGGCCCGGGGCGTTGTCGTAACGGTCGACCGCGATGGTCTCCACGCCCAGGCGCTGCAGCGCGATCAGCACCTCCTTGCCGAGCTCGCCCGAGCCCAGCAGCATGACTTTGGTGGCATGGGGGGACAGGGGGGTTCCGAAGGTGGTCATGGCGGTGCTTTCGACAGAAGGTAGAAGGGGATGGGGCGATGCGGGCCGGCCCGTGGGTGCCAACTTTAATGCACCCGGAGGCGGCCCGCGTGGCGCAGAACTTGCAATACCGGGGACATGACCGTCCCGCCCTCCCCCGGCAACCCGCGCAGCCAGCCCGACTGGCACGCGCAGGAGCTGCTGCTGATGCGCGAGGTGATGCGCCTGATCGGCCGCAGCCTGGCACCCGGGCTGGTGCTGCGCGAAATGCTGCACCTGATGAGCGAGCTGCTGGGCCTGAACCGCGGGCGCATCGTGCTGGTGGACGCCACCGGGGCCGGCGCGCCGCGCACGGCATCCATCCAGCATGCCTACGGCCTGACCCAGGCCGAGGTGCAGCGCGGGCGCTATGCCTGGGGCGAAGGCATCACCGGGCGGGTACTGGCCTCGGGCCAGCCGGCCATCGTGCAGGACATCGATGCCGAGCCCCTGTTCCTGGCCCGCGCCGTGGAACGCAGCCAACTGCCGCCCGAGACAGTCGCCTTCATCGCCCTGCCCATCGAGCTCCACCATGCGCCGATCGGCGTGCTGGCCTGCCACCGCATCCGCAGCCGCCAGCGCCACCTCAACGACGACCTGGCCGTGCTGCGCGTGCTGGCCACGCTGGTAGGGCAGCTGCTGCAGCTCGAAGCCCTGGTGGCCGAGCAGACGCGCCAGCTGGAGGCGCGCAATGCCGTGCTGGCCAACGCGCTCAACACCAAGAGCGCACGCTACGGCCTGATCGGCAATTCGCCCTCGTTGCTGCAGGCGCTGGGCGAACTCGAACGCGTCTCCCAGACCCAGGCCACGGTGCTGCTGCTGGGCGAGTCGGGCACGGGCAAGGAGCTGTTCGCGCGCGCCGTGCACCTGGCCAGCGGCCGGCGCGACCGGCCCTTCATCAAGGTCAACTGTTCGGCGATTCCCGATGCGCTGTTCGAGTCCGAGCTGTTCGGCTACGAGCGCGGCGCCTTCACCGGTGCCAGCACGGCGCGCGCGGGCTGGTTCGAGCAGGCCGACGGCGGCAGCATCTTCCTCGACGAGATCGGCGAACTGCCGCTGGCCATGCAGTCCAAGCTCCTGCGCACCCTGCAGGAGGGCACGCTGGTGCGCCTGGGCGGCCAGCGCGAGGTGAAGGTCAACGTGCGCCTGGTGGCGGCCACCAACCGCGACCTGGCGCGCGAAGTGGAGGCCGGGCAGTTCCGCCAGGACCTGTACTACCGGCTCAACGTGATCCCGATCCGCCTGCCCTCGCTGGCCGAGCGGCGCGAAGACGTGCGCGCATTGGCGCTGCACTTCGTGAGCCGCGCCAACCAGGCCCACCAGCGCAACGTCAACCTGGCGGTGGACGCCCTGGCGCGGCTGGAAGCCCAGCCTTGGCCCGGCAACATCCGCGAGCTGGGCAACGTGATCGAGCGGCTGGTGCTGCTGGCCGAAGGCACGCTGGTGACCGGCGCGGAGCTGGACCGCTTCCTGCCCGGCACCACTGTGACAGCAGCCATGCCCGCGCCAGCGGCGCCGCCACGCCCGCCCGGCGAGCCTCCCCTGGTGCGCGACTACGTCCCGGCCCATTCCCACACCGCACAGGCCTTGCAGGCCGCCCTGGCCGAGCACCACGGTAACCAGTCGCGCGCCGCCCAGGGCCTGGGGCTCACCCTGCGCCAGTTCAGCTACCGGCTGCGCAAGGCCGGCCTGCGCTGAGCCTGCGGCGGCCCCGCACTGTGTCGACAATTTGTCGACACAGTGTTCAGTGGGGGTGAAACATCCTGGATTGCAGGACCCCAAAAATCGGCATCTTGCTATCTATTGAATAGCATCAAAACAAGCATTCAAAGTCTTCCTGGAAGATCGTCACTCCAATCGGGGCTGCTGGCACGGCTGTTGCGGTAAGGGACGCAGGCCATCCTGCCCACCACCGCCTCGAAAGGTTTCCCATGAGCACCGATTCCGACGCCGTCCTGATCTCGCCCACCCAGCTGCAGGCCCTGCAGGCCGCAGAGCCCGTCGTGCTGATCGACACCCGCGACGCCGACACCTATGCCCTGGGCCATATCCCGGGCGCGGTGAACCTGCGCGAGACCTTCACCTACCTGGCCACCTCCAGCCCCGAGGGGCTGCAGGAGCTCAAGGACACCTTTGCCGCGCACCTGGGGGCCATTGGCCTGTCGGGCGCCGAGACGGCCGTGTTCTACGAAGACGCACTCAACAGCGGCTACGGCCAGTCCTGCCGCGGCTACTACCTGCTGACCTGGCTCGGCTATCCCAGGGTCAAGGTGCTGAACGGCGGCTATTCGGCCTGGAAGGCGGCCGAGCTGCCCGTCTCCACCGAGGCCGTGGTGCCCACGCCCGCCCTCTTCCCGACCAGCCTGGCCACGGCCGACGTGATGCTGACCAAGGACGACGTGGCCGATGCCCTGGGCACGGACACCGTGCTGCTGGATGTGCGCGACGTGGACGAGTGGATCGGCGAGAGCTCCAGCCCCTACGGCCGCGACTTCGCGCCGCGCAAGGGACGCCTGCCGGGCGCCAAGTGGGTGGAGTGGTACCGCTTCATGAAGCCCTCGCCCCAGGGCCCGGTCTTCAAGTCGCCCGACGAGGTGCGCGCCGAATGCGCCACTGCTGGCATCGCGCCGAGCGACACGGTGTACCTCTACTGCTTCAAGGGCGCACGCGCGTCCAACACCTTCCTGGCCTTGAAGCAGGCCGGCTTTGCCGATGTGCGCATGTACTTCGGCTCCTGGAACGAGTGGTCGCGCGACGACAAGCTGCCCATCGAGAGCGGCCTGCCCCTGCTGCGCATGGCCAGAAAGCCCGCACTGGCCCTGGCGGCCTGACCACCGGCCGGTGCAGCTGCACCGGCTCTCCCCCCTTCGGTTCTTTCATTCATCACGCCTCCAAGGAAAACCATGTCCACCGACCTGCTGGAACCCACCCCCCCCGTCACCACCATCCACACCGCGCTGCGCCCCATCGACCGCGACGGCCTCATGGCCTTTGCCGAGAAGGGCCGCAACAACCCCGCCAGCCGCGGCACCAACAAGGTCCACACGGTGATGGAAGGCCAGTACCGCTCGCTGAGCACGGTGGGCAAGCACACGCCCGTGGTGGTGGACGAGCCGTTGCACCTGTTCGGCCAGGACACGGCACCCGCCCCTGGCGAGATCGTGCTCTCGGGCCTGGGCGGCTGCCTGGCCGTGGGCATCACCGCCGTGGCCACCTGGAAGCAGGTCAAGCTGAGCAAGATCGAGGTCTTCATGGAAGGCGACATCGGCAACCCCGCCGCCTGGGGCGCCGGCGGCGCACTGCAGAAGCTGCCGCCCGAGATGGGCTTCCAGGCGATCCGCGTCAAGGTGCTGATCGAAGGCGATGCGCCGCGCGAGGTGCTCGACGAGATCGTGCAGCACGCCAATTTCTACTCGCCCGTGGCCAACAGCATGCGCAACCCGATTCCCTTCGAAATCAGCCTGATGGACTGACCCCTCCCCCGCGTCGCCAAGGACACCGCCCCATGAAACCCGTCGACCTCCCTCCCCAACTCCATCTGGAAGGCGCCCTGCAGGGCGACGCCTTGATCGCCGCCGTGCGCACCATCGCCCAGGGCCCGCTGGCCGCGCAAGCCGAGGCCATCGACCGCGTGGGCTACTACCCGCGCGCCGAGCTGCAGCAACTGGGTGCCGTGGGCGCCATGGGGTTGCACCTGGACAGCACGGCCGGCCCGGCGGACTATGGCCTGGCCATCCGCGCCATGGCCGAGGTCTCGCGCGTCTGCGGCGCCACCGGCTTCATGCTCTGGTGCCAGGCGGTGTGCGGGCTGTACCTGCAGCAGTCGGGCAACCCGGCCCTGGTGGGCGAGGTGCTGCAGCGCCATGCCAGCGGAGCGGGCCTGGGCGGCACGGCGCTCTCCAACCCCATGAAGAGCTACGCCCAGATCGAAAGCCTGCTGCTCAAGGCCACGCCGGTGGAAGGCGGCTACCTCGTGAACGGCACCCTGCCCTGGGTCAGCAACCTGGGGCCGGACCACTACTGCGGCGCCGTGGCGGCCGTCGTGCAACCCGAAGGCAACGCGCCGCGCGAGCTGATGTTCCTGCTGCGCTGCGATGCCCCGGGCGTGGAAATGCGCGAGTGCCCGAGCTTCTCGGGCATGGAGGGCACGGGTACCTATGCGCTTCGGCTCAAGGACCACTTCGTCGGGGCGGAGCACACCATCGCCGACCCGACACGCCCGTATATCGCGCGCATCCGCGCGGCCTTCGTCATGCTGCAATGCGGCATGGCCGTGGGCATCACCCAGGGGGCCATCGACTCGATGTGGGCGGTGGAGGCCCAGCTCGGCCACGTGAACCAGTTCCTCGAAGACCGGCCCGATGCGCTGCAGGCCGAGCTCGACGCGCTGACCGCACGCGTGATGCGCCTGGCCGAAACGCCCTTCGATACCCGCACCGAATTCTTCATCGACGTGCTGGACGCGCGTGCCCATGGCGCCGAACTGTGCCTGCGCGCCGCCCAGTCGGCCCTGATGCACCAGGGCGCGCGCGGCTACCTCATGAGCTCAGAGGTGCAGCGCCGCGTGCGCGAATCGCACTTCGTGGCCATCGTCACGCCGGCCATCAAGCACCTGCGCAAGGAAATCGCGCGCCTGTCGACCGAGGAGATGCCGGCATGAGCGCCGCCGCCATCACCCATTCCACGCTGGCCGACGACCCCTGGCTGCAGTACATCTGCCACGCCTGCGGCTACATCTACGACGAGGAACAGGGCGATCCCGACGGTGGCCTGCCGCCCGGCACGCGCTTCGCCGACATTCCCGACGACTGGGCCTGCCCGCTGTGCGGCGTGACCAAAGGCGACTTCGAGCCCTGCCTGGCGCCCAGCATGGAGGCACTGAAAGCCCAGGCGCGCAGCGGCATGGCGGGTGCACCCACCGCCGCACGCCACACCCGGCCCGGCGTGGTCATCGTCGGCGCCGGCCGTGCCGGCTGGCAGGTGGCCGAGGCGCTGCGGGCGCTGGACGCACAGCGCACCATCACGTTGGTGACCGACTGCAGCGGCGACCTGTACGACAAGCCCCAGTTGTCCATCGCCATGGCCAGGCACCTGCCCGCCGAACAACTGGTGCGCGAGACCGGCCCTGCCGCCGCGGCACGCCTTGGCGTGCGCCTGCTGGCGCACACGCATGCCGTGCGCATCGATACATTCCCCAGCACCGCCGGGGGCACGCTGCGCACCACGCGCGGCCCGCTGCGCTACCAGCACCTGGTGCTGGCCCATGGCGCACGCGCCGCCCTGCCCCCGGGGCTTCCGGCCGCGCTGTGCTGGCGCATCAACCACCTGCAGGCCTACCAGCGCCTGCGCGCGGCCCTGGGCCATACGCCGCGCCGCGTGCTCATCGTGGGTGCCGGCCTCATCGGCTGCGAGCTGGCCAACGACCTGGCGCTGGGTGGCCACAGCATCACGCTGCTGGACACCGAAGCCCTGCCGCTGGCGCGCTGCGCGGGCGAGGCCCGCGCCAGCGAGCTGCTGGCGGCATGGGGCCCATTGCCCATCAGCTTTGTTGGCGGCGTGCGCGTGGCCTCGCTCGAGGCCACGGCGGTGCCCAGCCCCGACGGCGCCCTGCAACTGTCCACCACCGATGGCAGGCAATTCACGGCCGACCAGGTGATCGTGGCTGCCGGCTTGCAGACCCCGCCGCGCCTGGCGCACAGTGCCGGTCTGGACTGGGACAATGGCATCGCCGTAACGCCACGGCAGCTGCAGACCAGCGTGCCGGGAATCCACGCCCTGGGCGACTGCATCACCATCGGCGGGCAGGCCAGCCGCTTCATCGAGCCGATTGCGCGGCAGGCACGCACCATCGCGGCAGCGATTGCGGGGGTGGACGACGTGCCTTACGAAACCCGGCAAGCGTCCATCCGGGTCAAGACCAGCTCCTGGCCCATGAGCCTTTGACCGGCAAATCCGGGCAGAGGAAAAGTTTTCAGAAATTTTTTCGCTTGCGTGCATCCAAACGGCGTTCTCGCGGGTAGTACCTGCAGCAGCCCAATTTTTTGTGGCTGCTGCCCGTTCAACCCATTGGAAGAAGAGGAACGCCATGACGACCACCCAAGCAACGATCTCCCGCCCCATCCCCCTCGCCGGCGCCATTGCCGCCGCAGCCCTGCTGACGGCCTGCGGCTCGATGATGGGCTCCGGCAGCGGGCCCATGTTCTCGCAGGACAGCCTGCCCGACACCGTGAAGGTGCCCGGCGGCAACAAGGTTGCCATGGAAACCGTGGGCGTGGGTGAGATCACCTACGAATGCCGCGACAAGGCCAACGCCCCCGGCCAGACCGAGTGGTTCTTCGTCGGCCCCAAGGCGGTGCTCAACGACCGCGGTGGCAAGCAGGTCGGCACCTACTACGGCCCGCCCGCGACCTGGGAGTCGAAGGATGGCTCCAAGCTGACCGCCACCCAGGTCGCAGTCGCTCCGGCCGGTGCCGGCAACATCCCCTACCAGCTGGTCAAGGCCAACCCGGCCATGGGATCGGGCGCCATGACGGGCGTGACCTACATCCAGCGCGTGGCCTTGAAGGGCGGTGCCGCCCCCGCGGCCGCCTGCAGCGCGGCCAACAAGGGCGAGCGCCAGATCGTGAAGTACCAGGCCGACTACATCTTCTGGAAGGCCGCGTAAGCGCCTCTCCCTGCAGCGTGATGAGCGCAATCCCTTGGACTCCTGGGGATTGCGCGTGGGTGCATGGCCTGGTGGGCTAGGATGCATCCACGCCCTGGGTGCGCGCACTGCGCCGCACGCAGCCATTCGACGACCGTGCCGAGCCCTTCGCAACCCGTGCCTGAAACCCCTGGCGATTTTGACTACGAAGCGGCCCTGGCCGCCTGCGCCGCCGGCGACCGCCAGGCCATGCGCCGGCTGTACGAGCACGAAGGCCCGCGCATGCTGGGCGTGGCGCTGCGCATCGTGCGCCAGCGGGCCCTGGCCGAGGACATCGTGCACGACGCCTGCGTGAACATCTGGAGCCGGGCCACGGGCTACGACGCGGCGCGCGGCAGCGCGCGCGGCTGGATCTACAGCGTGGTACGCCACCTGGCGCTCAACGCCGTGCGCAACGCGCGCCGCCACGTCGACATCGATGAAGAAACCACCCACACCCTGGAGGCCGACATGTCCGTGCAGGCCTTCCATGATGCCGCCAGCAGCTTCGAGCTGAACACCAGCCTGGGCCGCCTGCAGCACTGCCTGGAGGCGCTGGAGCCAGCGCGCCGCAACTGCGTGCTGCACGCCTACGTGGAAGGCTGCTCGCACGGTGAGATCGCAGAGCGCCTGGGCGCGCCGCTGGGCACCGTGAAGGCCTGGATCCGGCGCAGCCTGAGCTCGCTGCGGGAGTGCATGGCATGAGCACGCCCTTTCCCGCAGACCCGCACGACGACCTGCAGGTGCTGGCCGGCGAGTACGTGCTGGGCACGCTGCCGGCCGCCGAGCGCCTGGCCGTGTCACAGCGCCTGGCCACCGAACCTGCACTGCAGCAGGCGGTGAACGACTGGGAGGAACGGCTGCTGCCGCTGACCCAGCTGGCCGAGCCCGTGCCGCTGCCCATGCACCTGGCTGCGCGCATCGAGGCATCGCTGCAGGGCACGCGCCAGCAGGCCGGGGCGCCGACCGCGCCCGCGGCAATGCCCGCGCGCAGCAGCTCCGGGGGCTGGTGGAACCACCTGGGCCTGTGGCGCGCGCTCGCAGGCTCCGGATTCGCCATGGCGGCCGTGCTGGCCGCGGTGCTGGTCACGCGCACCGCACCGGTGGCAGCGCCACCGAAATTCATGGTGGTGCTGGTGGCGCCGCAGGACAAGGCGCCCGGCTGGGTGGTGCAGGCCAGCTCAACCCGGCAGATCAGCCTGATCCCGCTGGGCGTGGCCGAGGTGCCGGCCGACAAGGCGCTCGAGTTCTGGACCAAGGCCGACGACTGGAATGGCCCCGTCTCGCTGGGCCTGGTCCAACCCGGCCAGCCGCTGCAGATTCAGCTCGACAAGCTGCCGCCGCTGCAGCCCAACCAGCTCTTCGAGCTGACCCTGGAGCCGCCCACGGGCTCGCCCATCGGCAAGCCCACGGGGCCCATCCAGTTCATCGGCCGGGCGGTCCAGGTGCTCTGACCCTGCCCCGCGCACTGCCGGGGCTCAGTACTGCTTGTAGGGCAGGAACTTGCCCGAGAGGACCACATTCACGCGGTCGCCCTTGGGGTCGGCCTGGCGCTGGATGTCCATGCTGAAGTCGATGGCGCTCATGATGCCGTCGCCGAACTCCTCGTGGATCAGTTCCTTGATGGTCGTGCCGTAGACGCTCACGATCTCGTACCAGCGGTAGATCAGCGGGTCGGTGGGCACGGGCGTGGGCAGCGAGCCCTTGTAGGGCACGACCTGCAGCCACTTCTGCTCTTCGGCCGTGAGGCTGAAGATCTTGCCCAGCACCTTCGCCTGCTCGGGCGATGCGGTCATCTGGCCCAGGCACAGGGCGGTGGTCCATTCCTTGGATTGACCGACCTTCTTGGCAATGGCATCCCATTGCAGTCCTTTCGAGACCTTGGTGCTGATGATCTTTTCGGTGACGTCGTTGCGGTTCATGTTGGCTCCTTTGGGTTGGGACGTTGGAACAGGGGCAGAAATCCAGGGCATGGCACTCCCCGGCCGCCCGTGCAGGCGGCCCGACAGGGCGGTCCCTGGCAGGGGATCAGTGGGCCTTGGCCCGGGTCACCAGGAAGTCCACGATGTGGTTGCGCAGCGCGTAGTAGCCATCCAGGTGGTGCAGGCTGCTGCGCGTGCGTTCGCGCGGCAGCGGGTTCACCACCACCTCGGCGATGCCGCCGGCGCGGTAGCCCGCGGGCGACTCGTTGCCGTTGCTCATGAGCAGGATGCGGTCGGCCAGCAGGATGGCCTCGTCCACGTCGTGGGTGATCATGAACACCGTCTGCTGCGTCTGGCGCACGATGGCCATCAGCTCGTCCTGGATGGTGCCGCGCGTGAGCGCGTCGAGCGCGCCGAAGGGCTCGTCGAGCAGCAGCATCTTGGGCTGGATGGAGAAGGCGCGCGCAATGCCCACGCGCTGCTTCATGCCGCCCGACAGCTGCGAGGGCTTCTTGTCGATGGCCGGCGACAGGCCCACCAGGGCAACGAACTTCTCCACATGCGCATCGACTTGGGGCCTCTTCCAGTCGGGCCAGCGCGACTTGACCGCGAAGGCGATGTTCTGGCGCACCGTGAGCCAGGGCATGAGCGCATGGCTCTGGAACACCACGCCCCGGTCCAGGCTGGGGCCGGCCACCTCGCGCCCGTCCATGATGACGGTGCCCGAGGTGGCCGTGTCCAGGCCCGCCAGCACGTTGAGGATGGTGGTCTTGCCGCAGCCCGAGTGGCCGATGATGCAGACGAACTCGCCCTTGTCGAGCGTGAACGACACGTCGGCGAACACCGGCTTGGCCGGCATGTAGGCCTTGCTCAGCCGGTCGATCTGGAGGAAGCCTTGGGTCACGGAAGAGGCCTTTCGTTGCGGTGCGTCAGGGGCGGATGCAGCGGGGCGCTGGGCGACATCACTCCACATAGGTCACCACCTTCTGCAACTGGCCGAAGGCCAGGTCCAGGAGCATGCCGACCACGCCGATTACCAGGATGGCGAAGATCACGTTGGTCAGCGACAGGTTGTTCCACTCGTTCCAGACGAAGTAGCCGATTCCTGTGCCGCCCACCAGCATCTCGGCGGCCACGATCACCAGCCAGGCGATGCCCATGCTGATGCGCATGCCCGTGAGGATGGTCGGCGCCGCGGCCGGCAGGATCACCAGGAAGGCCTTGCGCAGCGGGTTGACCTGCAGCGTGGCCGAGACGTTGAGCCATTCGCGCTTGACCGAGGCCACGCCGAAAGCCGTGTTCACCAGCATCGGCCAGACCGAGCAGATGAAGATCACGAAGATGCCCGAGATCGACGAGTCCTTGATGGTGTAGAGCGCCAGCGGCATCCACGCCAGCGGGCTGATGGGCTTGAGCACCTGGATGAACGGGTCGAAGGCGCGGCGCAGCAGCGGCGACATGCCGATGATGAAGCCCAGCGGTATCGCCACCAGGCAGGCCAGGCCGAAGCCCAGCGCCACGCGGCCCAGCGAATGCGCCAGCTGGATGGCGATGCCCTTGTCGTTGGGCCCGTTGTCGTAGAACGGGTTGGAGACATGGCCCCACACCGTGGCACCCATCTCGCCAAGCGAGGGAAAGCCGCTGCTCTTGGTGGCGGCGCCTGGGTCCTTGCCCATCATCCTGGCGTATTCGATCTGCTCCGCCGTCATGCCGGCCGTGCTGTTGGCCGGGCCAGACGAGGCCGTGGCCGCGTACCAGATGCCCAGCACCGCCAGGAAGATCAGCACGGACAGCAGGCCCGCGCGCAGGTTGAGACTCTTGGACGGGGACATCTCAGGCCACCTTGCGGATGGGGAAGCTTTTTGCGTACTCCGCCGCCTTGGCGGCATCGAACTCGCGGCCCATGATCTTGAACTTGGGGTACGCGCCCTCGGGCACCTTCTGGTCCAGCGCCTTCATCTGCTTCTTGGCGTCGGTGATCAGGAAGACCTTCTCGGCGATCTGCTTGTAGTCCACGTCGCCCTTGACGTAGCCCCAGCGCTGCATCTGCGTGAGCATCCACACGGCCATGCTCTGCCAGGGCATGGGGTCGAAGTCGGCGCGGTCGGGCACGTTCTGGATCTTGCCCAGGCCATCGGCGAACTTGCCGGTGAGCACCTGGGTCAGCACGGCCTCGGGCTGGTTCAGGTAGGCCTGGGGCGCGATCACCTTGGCGATGAGCTCGCGGTTGGCCGGATCGCGCGCCATGGCAGCCGAGGTGAGCACCGCGCGGTACAGCGCGGCGAAGGTGTTGGGGTTCTTCTGGATGAATTCGGTGCTGGTGCCGAAGGCGCAGCAGGGGTGGCCGTTCCACAGCTCCTTGGTGAGCAGGTGGATGAAGCCGACTTCCTCGAACACGGCGCGCTGGTTGAACGGATCGGGGCCCAGGAAGCCGTCGATGTTGCCGGCGCGCAGGTTGGCCACCATCTCGGCCGGCGGCACCACACGCAGCTGCACGTCGGTGTCGGGGTTGAGCCCCGCCTCGGCCAGGTAGTAGCGCAGCAGGAAGTTGTGCATGCTGTACTCGAAGGGGATGGCGAACTTGAAGCCTTTCCAGTTCTTCGGGTCGCGGTTGTCCTTGTGCTTCAGGCTGAGCGTGATGGCCTGGCCGTTCACATTCTGGATGGTGGCCACGTTCATCGGCGTGGCGTTGGACCCCAGGCCCATCGAGATCGCCAGCGGCATGGGCGACAGGAAGTGCGTGGCGTCGTACTCCTTGTTGATCATCTTGTCGCGGATCAGCGCCCAGCCCGCCGTCTTGGTGACCTCCACGTTCAGGCCCTGCTTGCTGTAGAAGCCCAGCGGGTGGGCCATGATCAGCGGCGTGGCGCAGGTGATCGGGATGAAGCCGATCTTGAGATTGGTCTTCTCCAGCGCGCCTTTCTCCTGCGCCATGGCCTGCATGCTGGCCACTGGCAGCACGCTGGCGATGGCCGCCATGGCCGTGCCCTTGCCCACGGCCTTGATGAAGCGCCGGCGCACCGCATCCTGCGGGAACAGCGCCTTGACCAGCGTCGCCTCGATGAACTCGTTGCTGTAGGCCTCGAACTCGCTGCTGAGGCTGCGCTGGCGCAAGGTGGCGGCTGCGGCATCGGCAGACACCTCGGCATGGTGGTCAGCGGCCGTATGGTCGCGGCCGCAGCTGCACTTGAGCATCAACGGGCGGTCGGCATCGAAAGGCGAGAAGAATTCGGACATGGCACACCTCGGAGAAGTTGATGCCAGCCGCTACGCAAGGCACGGGCCAGTTGCCGCCCCCGGCGGCCTGCTGTCATGAATTCGCGGGTGCCGTGTCTACAGCGTGTAGGGCCAGCACTACAAACCGAGCGTGCAATGCCCGGAAATCACGGTGCTGGCGTGCCGCGCGCCAGCAGCGCCAGCTCCACGTCGTTGCGCGCGCCGGTCTTTTCGAGGATGCGGGCGCGGTAGGTGCTCACCGTGTTGGGCGCGAGCTTGAGCTGCGCACCAATTTCGCCCACGCTTTGCCCCGCCGTGAGCAGTCGGAACACCTGGTGCTCCCGGTACGATAGCGCGTCCACCCCGGCTGGCGTGCCTTGCTGGGCAGCGCGCACCACCCCGGTGCGCTCCACCGCACCGGCCAGCGCCTGGGCCGTGGCTTCCGTGAGGTAACGGCCGCCCGCCGCCACCTTGCGCACGGCAGCCACCATGTCGTCGGGATCGGCGCTCTTGTGCAGGTAGCCGGCCGCGCCCATCTGGATGCAGCGCACCGCGTACTGCCGCTCGGGGTAGGTGCTGAGCATCAGCACCGGCAGCACCGGCCATGCCTTGCGCAGGGCCTGCAGCACCTCCAGGCCATCCAAGCCGGGCATGGCGATGTCGAGCAGCACCAGGTCGACACCGGCCGCACCACCGAGCGCGGCCACCTGGTCGAGCACCTCCTGGCCGTTGGTGGCCTCGGCCGTGACCACGATGTCGGGCAGGCCGTTGGCCGGGTCGCCCAGCACCTGCTTCAAGCCCTCGCGCACGATGCGGTGGTCGTCGCCGATCAGCACGCGCACAGGGACACTCATGGCAGGGCCTCCAGGGGGATGCGCAGTTGCAGGCACGAGCCTTCGCCCGGCTCGCTGGTGATGTCGAGGTGCCCGCCGAGCTGCCGCGCACGCTCGCGCATGCCCATGACGCCGTAGGCCGTGGGCGCTTCCAGCGCCTGGCGCGTGGCGCCCACCCCGTCGTCCTGCACGCGCAGATGCAATTGCTGCCCCCGGGTATCGATGCGGATCGCGATGGCGCTGGCCTGGGCATGGCGCCCCACGTTGCTCAGCATCTCCTGGAAGATGCGGAACACCGCGATGGCGGCCGGCTCGGGCAGGTGCAGCGATCCGGGCAGGTCCATCTGCCAGTCGAGCTGCAGTTCTGCCGACTGTACGAATTCCTGCGCCTGCCATTCGAGCGCCGCCCACAGACCCTGGTGATCGAGGATGCTGGGGCGCAGGTCGGTGATGATGCGGCCCACGTTGTCCACCGCGTTCTCGATCAGGCGGCTCATGTTCTGGCACTTGCAGCGCATCTGCTGGCGCATGTCGCCCGCAGCCTCGGGGCTGCGCCCGCCCTGCTCGCCCAGGCGCTTGTGCAGCCAGTTGACGTCCATCTTGAGGGCCACGAGCAGGCTGCCCAGCTCGTCGTGCACCTCGCGTGCGATGCGCGTGCGCTCGTCCTCGCGCACCTGCTCGGAGTAGGCCGAGAGCTCGCGCAGCTGGCCCAGGGCCTGCGACAGCTCCTGCGTGCGCGCGGCGACGCGGCGCTCGAGTTCGTCGTTGGCGCGGGCCAGCTCGTCGTGCGCGCGCTGCAGTTCGCCAGCCGCGCGCCGGCGCTCGGTGATGTCCACGAAGGTGACCACGGCGCCCTGGACCTGGCCGGCCTCGACGATGGGGTGGCTCGAATACTCCACGGCGAAGGCCGAGCCGTCGGCACGCCAGAAGACCTCGCTGTCCACCCGGCATGGCAAGCCGCTGCGAAAGGCATTGAAGATGGGGCAGTCGCTGTCGGCATAGAGGCTGCCGTCGGGGTGGGAGTGGTGCGTCAGGGCATGCATGTTGCGGCCCATCACCTGCGCCGTGGCCAGCCCCAGCATGCGGGCACCGGCCTGGTTGATGAAGACACAGTCGCCCGCCAGGTCGATGCCGAACACCCCCTCGCCCGTGGATTCGAGCAGCAGGCCCAGCCGCTCGCGCCACAGCGCAGGGGCTGTGGCGGGCAGGTGCAGCAGGTTGGCAGACATGCGCCAAGGCGCAAGCAATGGCCATGCCCGGCAAGCCGCAGCACAATAGGGGCATGCAAACCGCTCCCCCCTCGCCCCAGGCGCCGCCACCCACTCCGTCCGTATGGATGCCCCCTTCGCTGTCGGCGCGCTGGTGGCCGGTGTTCCTGCGCAACCTGCTGGTCTGGCGCAAGCTGGCCATCCCCAGCCTGGTGGGCAACATCGCCGAGCCGCTGATGTGGCTGGTGGCCTTCGGCTACGGCATGGGGGCGCTGGTGGGCCAGGTGAACGTGGCCGCCGAAGGCGGCGCGACCAAGGTGCCCTACATCCTGTTCCTGGCCAGCGGCTCGATCTGCATGAGCGCCATGAACGCGGCGAGTTTCGAGGCGCTGTACTCGGCCTTCTCGCGCATGCACGTGCAAAAGACCTGGGACGGCATCATGAATGCGCCCGTGCGTCTCGATGACGTGGTGCTGGCAGAGATGCTCTGGGCCGCCTTCAAGGCGCTGTTCACCGTGACCGCCATCCTCGGGGTGATGCTGGCCCTGGGCATCAGCCACAGCCCCAAGCTGCTGGTGGCCTGGCCCGTTCTGCTGGGCGTGGGCATCATGTTCTCGAGCATCGCGCTGATCTTCAACGCGCTGGCCAAGGGCTACGATTTCTTCACGTACTACTTCACGCTGGTGCTCACGCCAATGATGTTCCTCTCGGGCGTGTTCTTCCCGCGCGAGCAGTTGCCGCCCATCGTGCGCACCATCTCCGACTGGCTGCCGCTGACCAATGCGGTCGAGCTGGTGCGCCCGCTGTTCATGGACCAGTGGCCGGCCCACCCCTGGCGCCATGGCCTGGTGCTGGTGGTGACCACGGTGGCGGCCTTCTGGGTGGCGCTGGCGCTCACGCGCCGGCGCTTTCGCAGCTAGGGTCGTCGATCAGACCTTGGCCAGGCCTTCGTCCAGGGTGCTGGTGACGGCGAACAGGGTCAGGAAGCCGCTCATGTCGAACACCTCGCGCACCATGGCGCTCAGGCCGACCAGCACCAGCTTGCCCTTGCTGGCACGCAGCTTCTTGCCAGCGAGCAGCACCACGCGCAGGCCGGCGGAACTGATGTAGTCCAGTGCAGAGAGATCGAACACCACGCGCTGCGTGCCCGCTTCGAGCTGCTCGGTGACCACGCGTTCGAGTTCGGGCGAGCTGCTGCTGTCGAGGCGGCCGCGCGGGCGCAGGATCAAGATGTCGTCGCGGCGCTCCTGTTCGAGGTTCATGGGCGCAATCCTTTGAATCGTGGCTGTAAGAAAGAAGTCTTCGGACTCCGGCTCGGCGCATTGTAGGGGCCGCACTGCGGCGCGGGTTTCAGTTCGCAGCGGCCTGCTTGGGCACGTTAATCACTTCGGCCACGTTCAGCAGCAGCATGGGCGGATACAGGTCCAGTGCCTGCACGGTGCGCATGTTGATCAGCAGCGAGAAGCGCTGCAGCGTCGAGGCCGCAATCGACTGGGGCGGCTTCTTCTCGACCAGGATCTGGCGCGCCATAGAGCCGGCGTAGCGGCCGATGTTGGACCCATTGGAAAACAGCCCGAACAGGCAGCCCGACTGGCGCACGATGCTCTCGGTCGCGCAGAAGGTCGGCAGCTTGTTCTGCAGCGCAGCGGTGGTGACGGCGTCGCGGTGCGTGAAGGCCAGGAAGGTGATGGGGCCGACGTACAGGAAGTCGGCCTTACGCTCGGCCAGGGTCTGGATCTGCGGCGCGATCTGCGCGGGGTCGGGGCCGCCCTGGGGCAGCAGCGGCAGGCTGGCTTCGACCACCTCGAAGTTCTGCGTGCGCGCCAGCTCCTTGAGGCGGTCGCGGATCAGGCCGGAGTTGGGCTCGGCCGGATTGTGCAGATAGCCCAGGCGCGTGAACGGGCGGTAGGCCCGGATAGCGTTGAGCTGCACCGGCAGCGGCGCCACGTGGCTCACCCCCGTGACGTTGCGGCCATGGTCCTCGAGCGTGCGCAGCAGGCCCGCGCCCACCGGGTCGGTCACCTCGGTGAAGACGATCGGCAGGTCACGGATCGCGTCGTCCTGGCCTGCCTTGTCGTGCCGGCCCGCCAGGGCGAGGGTGGTGGGCGTGCCCCAGGCGTAGACCAGGTCCGGGTGTGCAGCGCGCACCTTGGCGCGCAGCTCGGGAATGTCTTCGCTGCGGCCCGAGAAGCGGATGTTCACGTACTGCACGGGCACATCCTGGCGTTGCAGGTAGCCGGTGAAGCCGGCCTCGATGTTCTGCTCATCGCGCGGCAGCACCACGGCGATGGTGAAGCGCTTGGTGGCGGCCGCCACGCCGGCGGCGGCGGCGTTGGCGGCGCTCTGGGCGACGGCGGCCGAGGTGCCCAGCAGGGCACTGGCGGCCCCGGCGGCGAGGAGGATGCGGCGCAGGTTCATCGGAGTTCTCCAGGAAGTCATCAGGCCGCCGCGGCGGGCTGGATGCGGGGGTTGCGCAGGCCGGCGGCCAGGCTCAGGGTCGTCACCGACAGCAGCAGGCCCACGGCCACTGCGGCGCCGGCATAACCGAAGGCGGTCACGGCGACCGCCGTGACAAAGGGCGCGACGATGCTGCCGCCGCGCTCGATCAGCCGGAAAGCGGCCAGCGCCTGCTCGGGCGTGGCGCTCGCACGGCTGGCATCCACGCCCTCGAACGCCTCGGTGGTCAGCGCGATCTGCGGTGAGGACTGCAGCGCCTGGCCCAGGCCCAGCAGGGCACAGCAGGCGGCCATGCCCCAGACGCCGCCCAGGGCCGGCAGCGACAGGCAGGCCAGCACACTGAACACGCCGCCCGCCACGATGAAGGGCTTGCGCTGCCCGAGCAGGTCCGACCAGTGCGCCACCAGCGAAGCGGAGAGCGCAAAGCACAGGAAATACAGCAGCAGCACCCGGCCCGCGACCGCAGGCGGCTGCTGCAGCTCGCTCATGTACAGGGGCACCACCACCGAGAGAATGGTCACGGCCACCAGGCGGCCCGGCAAGGCCGCGCCCAGGATCACCCAGATGGCGCGCGGCTCGCGCAGCACCGCCATGTAGCCGCGCCAGCCGCCGGTGGTGGCCAGGCCGCGCTGGGCTGCGGCGCTGCCCTCGGGCACGGGCAGCGACAGGCGCAGGGCGGCGAGCAGGGCGCCGACCATGCACAGCGCACAGGCCAGGAAACCGATGCCGTCACCAGCGCGCGCAGCGATCATGCCGCCGAAGGGCGGACCGACGATGCCCGCCGCCACGATGGCTGCAGCCACTTCGGCCAGGCCCCGCGCGCGCTGCTGCGGTGGCGTGATGCGCACGATGGCCGTCTGCACCAGGATCAGCGCCAGCCCATAGGCCCCGCCCCCCAGGGCGCGCAGGCCGATCAGGGTCCAGGCATCGGTCGCCCAGGCGGTGGCCGCCAGGGCCAGCGTGCCGGCCAGGGCCGACAGCATCAGGCTCCAGCGCAGGTCGAAGCGCCGCGCCAGCGCTGGCCCGGCGGGCTGGGCCAGGGCCAGCGTGGCCATGAAGGCGGCGACCGGCAATCCGGCCACCATGGTGGGCGACAGGGCGGCATCGATGGGCCGCACCTCGCTGGCAAACACGGTAAAGAAGGGGCGCAGCAGCTCTTCGGACAGGGCGACCAGGAACACCGTCAGGCGCAGCAGGGTGAGCTGTGCGCCCACCTGGGGCGCTTCGGCCGTGGCGCCCTCGCTGCGCGCGGCGCGGATCAGCTGGGCCCGGCAATCGGCGGCATCGCGGTCATGGGCCTGGGCACTTTCCTTGTCGACGCTGTGGCGCTTTTGCCAGCGGCGCTGCAGCCCTTGCCACACCCGGGCCTGCACATAGGCGGCCAGCGGGAACAGCAGCGAGCGGCGCCACAGGCCGCGCGAGAGTTCGCGCACCAGCACGGCGGCGATCACCAGGGCCAGCACCAGGTCGATCAGCATGCCCGCGAGCTGCCGGTCCACGAAGTCGGCCGGGTAGCCGACGACCACCGCCCCGTCGCCAGCAGTGAGCGTGCGGCGCGGAAAGTCGGCCGCGCTGTCGCGTGCATGCGCAGGCACGTCGCCGCCCCAGGTGGAATTTTGGGTCTGGCCACCGGGTGGCTGCAGCGCCAGGTAGCTCAGCTCGGGCGCTTCGACCAGCTGCTGCCGGAACAGTTCGTCCACCCCATTCATCGCGTTCCAGGGCACGCCGAGCGACAGCGCTCGGGCGACCTGGCCCGACAGCGCGCGGCCCGCGGCGTCGGCGTTCTCCTGGATCTGCGCCGTGACGGCTGGACGCGCTGCCTCGCGCGCGATCCAGAGCATGGCGGCGGGTGCCACCACCGCGCTGAAGACCACGGCCAGCCACAGCTGCCTGGCGGAACTGGGGGCGGCAGATGCCGCATCCCCCTGGCCGATGCCACGCATCGAGGTCATGATGCGGATGCTCCAGCGCAGCAGCAGCCACCAGGTGATCACCAGGGCGAGCAGCATCAGCGGCAAGGCGCGCAGCACCATGTCGAGCGCGACGCCCCGCGCCTGGGCGCGCACCTCGGCCGGGTCGAACGCCCCCCACAGGGTGGCGGCCGGCGCGCCGGTGGAGTCGAAAATGGCCGCACCGATCCATGCATAGCGGCCGGTGTTGCGCACCACAGGGGCATGGCCCGGCCCGGCGTCGATCACGGCCTGCCGCCAGCGCGGCGCGATGGTGGAATGCAGCGCCGCGTCCCCCGAACGCAGCACGGCCTCGCCACGGTCGGTGTCGATGAACACCCCGCGCAACGGACTGCCCGCCGCCCCCAGGCGCGTGACCCGTTCGGGCAACACGGTCTGGTCGGCCACCGAGACGCCGAAGCGCAGCCCGGACTCGGCCTCGTCGGCCACCTGGCGCAGCAGGCGCACGGTGCGGTCCTGCGCGAGCTGGGTCAACAGCTGCTCGGTCCGCCAGGCGATCAGCACCAGGGACAGGCCGAACAGCACCAGCGCGAAGATCGAGGCGAACATCAGCGATTCGCGCCGCAGGCGTTGCTGCAGTGCAGCAACGTCGATCTCATTGCCAGCCGTGGCGTTGGTCGTGTCGGTCATGGAAGTGCTTCCTCGGTAAACGGATTTCGTCGAATGTCATGCAGCTGTTCTATAGTCGGGCATTCTTACGATCTCTTTCAACCTTTTCGACCCGTTGCGCACCGTGTGTGTGCGCCACCCCGTCCATCGTGCTCAGTTCCTTGCCCCAGCTCCCGCCCATCCTGCTGCCCGAAGCAGGGCTGGGCAACGTGCCCCATGCACGCACCCGCTTGCTGGAGGCGCAGGACTTCGATGCCTGGGTGGCTTTGCGCGAGACCGTTCTGGCCACGCTGCCCGACCCTGACTTCTACGTGCGCGAGGACGACGAGAAGGACTTCTTCCAGGCCCACATGTACCCGGGCGGTGAACTCATCGGTGTGTTCGTGGACGGCGCGCTGGTCGCCTATGCCATGGTCGAGTTGCCGGGCGAACACGAGGCCCACAACCTGGGTCACGTGATCGGCCTGGACCCGGCGCAGCAGGGCATGGTGGCGCACCTGTCGAGCTGCATGGTGCTGCCGCAGTGGCGTGGCCGCCAGCTGCAGCGCACGCTGCTGTCGGCGCGCCTGGGCCTGGCACAGGCCCATGGACGTCCCTTGTGCATGGCCATGGTGTCCCTGCGCAACCACCGCAGCCGCCACAACATGCTGCGCCAGGGCCTGCGTGTCGTCTGGACCGGCACGATCGACGGCCTGCAGCGCCACGTGGCCATGATCGACCTGGAACAGGGCATGGACTTTGCCACCGAAGGCGAATTGCTGCTGCCGAGCCTGGACTACGAGGCGCTGCGCGCCGCGGCGCTGGCCGGCTACGCCTGCGTGGGCGAGGTGCGCGCACCCGACGGCGCGGTGTCGTTGCGCTATGCGCGCCATCTTGCTCACAACCGCCGCCCCCGGTAGGTCAATGCCACCACGGTGATGTCGTCGGCCTGGGCGGCGCCGTCCTCGAAGCCGCGCACGGCGCGCACGATCTGGTCGGGGATCCGCGCCGTGACCACGCCGCGGGGATCGCTGCCGATGGCGGCCATGGCGGCCAGCAGGGCGTCGTCCCCAAAAAGGGCATTCTCTGCATTCGTGGCCTCGGTCACGCCGTCGGTGTAGAGCACCACGGTTTCCCCGGGCGCCAGCATGACCTCGCCCTCGATGTATTCCTGCCCTTCCATCACCGCCAGCGCCATGTTCCTGCCGCGCGGGAACAGCGCGGCTCCGTCGCCGGTCAGGCGCACCGGCGGGTTGTGGCCCGCATTCACGTAGACCAGCCGCCCGGTGGGCAGGTGCAGCACGCTGTAGAACACGGTGACGAACATCATCTGGTCGTTCTCGGCGCACAGCTGGTCGTTGAGGGCGCGGATGGTGGCGCCGGGCTCGCGCAGGAACAGCGCGTTGCTCTTGAGCAGGGTGCGCGAGATCGCCATGAAGAATGCCGCCGGCACGCCCTTGCCCGACACGTCGGCCACGACCACGGCCAGGTGCTCGTCGTCGATCGGGAAGTAGTCGTAGAAGTCGCCCCCAATTTCCTTGGCCGCGATCATGGTGGCCGCGATGTCGACCTCGTCCACATCGGGCGCCGAGCGCGGCAGGATGGACAGCTGCATCTGGCGCGCAATCTCCAGCTCCTGCTGCAGGCTGGCCAGGGTGGCCTGGGTCTGCACCGCCGCCTGCAGCTCGCGCAGCAGCTTGAGCAGGCGGTTTTGCTGGTTGGTCACCAGGCCGGACATGCGGCCCAGGATACCGGCGAGCTCGGCCAGGTGGTTGGTAGGCGCAGCCCCGGCATCGGTCGCGGCGGGGCCGGCCTGCGCCTCGGAGCTCGAACCGAGCGCCACGAGGATCTCCTCGCGCGAGGTGGGATCCAGGCTGTCGGCCAGGGTGCGCAGCTGGCCGCGGATCAGGCGTTCCTGCTGCTGCCGGGTGCGGATGCGCTCCTGGCGCAGGGTCTCGAGGTTGAGCAGTTCCGAGCGGATGGCCACCACGCCGCGGGCGATCTCGCCGGACTCGTCCTCGGCGTCTTCCTCCCCCTGGTCCAGCGAGGCGTCGGTGGCGCCGCGCGCCAGCGCGTTGAGCACACCGACCGAGCGCGACAGCGGCTCCATCGCATGCCGCAGGTAGACCACGAGGCCTGCCGCCAACAGCGCGGCGAACACCAGCGCCGCAGCCAGCGTGGTGCGTGAGAACAGCCGGTCGGCGTAGTGCGCGGCGCTCACGTCCTGCATCCAGACCAGGGCGCCGACGATGCGCGCATCCGGGTTGCGCACGGGCTGGCTGACGATGCGCAGGGCGCGCGCCTGAGCGTCCGGGCCTGCCTGCTGCACGGTGACCGCCTGGTTGGAGCGCACGGGGATCGGGGTGTCGGTGGCGGCCAGCACGCCCGCCCGGGTGCCCACGGATTCGGCGCCGCGCATGTTGGCCAGGAAAAGGTCACCGCCCAGGTAGGTGGCCAGCTCGGACAGCTTGGGCGCGACGTCCTGGCCCACGGCCAGCGCGCCGCCGTCAAAGCCGCGCACCACCACCCACTGGTACTGGCGCACCGCCACCTGGCTGAGCCCGCGCACGGCGCCGCCCTGGCCACTGGCCGTGGCCACCCAACGGACTTCGGCGATCGGCTGTGGATCGATGCCGGGCTCGGTGGTGGCCACCAGTGTGCCCTGGCGGTCGAAGACATCGATGCGCACGCCCGGAGCGCGCCGCGTCGCGGCCGCCAGCAGGGCGTCGAGGCGGGCCGAGGCGCCCTGCGCCGCCAGGTCGCGCAGGGCGGCGTCCTGCAGCAGTTGCTGGGCCAGCACGTCCTGGCGGTCCAGGTTTTCGTTCTGCAGCTTGTCCCAGGCGATGCGCTGGTTCTGCAGCAGCACTTCGTCGTAGCGCTGCGACCAGCGCTGGTCGCTGAGCCAGCCGATCGCGGCGAAGGCCGCGACCAGCAGGGCCATGGCGGCCAGCAGGATGGCGATCAGCCGGTGCCTAAGGTGCATGCTGCCCTCCGGCGCGGTCCGCATCCGCGGCGGCGCGCAGGCCGCGCCCGCCGCACACCAGCAGCAGCAACACGGCCACGAGCAATGGCCAGCCGCCGTGCAGGGGAACGCCCAGGGCGCCGCTGCCACACACGGCGCCGACGCCCATCGCAGCCCATTGGACCGTTGACAGCGCGGGCAGCCGGCACTCGCCCTCGGCCGCGCGCGCCAGACGGCCCAGCGCACTGCCTGCCAGCAGGGCGGCCAGCGCCAGCACCGCGTCCTGAAGGGAGCGCCCCACGGACAACCAATCCGAGGCGATGGCCAAGGCCAGCAGGGCGGCTGCGGTGGCCATGGCCGCCAACACGCCCGAGGACGGCATGCGCCTGCGCAGGAACAACCCGGCGGCCATGCCCAGCCCCAGCATTGGCGCCCAGAGGGCGGGTTGCCCCAGCGCGTGTGTGGCCAGCGCCAGGCCCAGCAGCAGGCCGGCGGCGCAGGACTGGCCCAGCGCCCTGGCGCCGTCGGCATTGGGCCGGGGTGTCTCGATCAGGGGGTCGGCGTGCACACCCGTGCGGCTGCGCCAGGGGCTGCGCGGTCCGTTCCAGCGCACGACGAAAAAGCCCGCGCAGGCTGCGGGCAGCAGCAGCGCATAGGCGCCCTGCAGCGTGCCCAGGGCATCCAGCGCCAGGCTGCCCAGCGCCGGGCCCAGCCAGACGGCGGTGATGGTCCAGGCGCTCCAGGTCGCGGCGCGCCAGCGTGGCCGGGCATAGGCGTATTCGGGCCGGGTGCTCGGCACCTGTTCGACGGCCTGGCAGGCGGCCAGCACGGCGCCCACCACCAGGCCGTGCCAGGCTCCCGCCGCCATGGCCAGGGTCCAGGGCCGGCTCGCCGGCAGGCCACCGGCGCAGGCCATGGCCGTGGCAAGCAGCGCGATGCAGGCGGGCAGCACCACGGTGGGCGCGGGCCAGCGGCGCCAGCGCGTCACGCACCAGGCCGCCGTGCCCGCCACGAAAAAGGCGGCCAGGCTGGCGGCAGGGGCCGGTGCCAGGCCCTGCCACTGCCAGGGGGTTTCGCCTTGCAGGTGCAGGCTGCGCAGCCACAGCGTCTGCAGCGCCAGCGCGCTCAAGGCCACGAGCAGGGCGATCCAGAACGCCTGCGCCTCGGCGGCGACCACCCGCACCTGGGCGATGCCGTGCTCTGCGAAGCGGTCGTCGGCCTCGGCCTTGGCCAGCAACTGGTCCAGGCGTTCGCGCCGCAGGTGCTGGGGTTCCGTCTGGCGCAGCGAGGCGATCAGGCGGCGCACACGCACCAGCCCCTCGTGCACTCCGCGCACTGCGTGGCCGAGCTGCTGCACCCGCAGGTCGAACCCGCGCCGTTGCGGCAGGACCACGGCCTGGTCGTAGCGCCCCTGTGCGATGGCGCGGCGCGCACGCCAGGCGGCATGGTTGCGCAACTCGATGCCCTGGGCCTGTGAAAAACGTGCGGCCAGATAGGCCAGCAGGGCCAGCAGCCCGATGGCCGGCAGCAGCAAGGCGGCCGTGGCGCGGGTGAAGGTGGCCGCACCGCTGTCGCGCAAGGCCAGGCGCAGGATGGCGACGGGAGCGCCGCGGACCTGCACCGGCGCCTCGGCCGTGGCACCGGCTTCGCCGGCGTCGCGCGTGGTCTGCCAGAGCACCTTGCCATCGGGCAGCACCAACGCCAAGGCCTGGATGTCGGACTGCGAAGCCATGCGCTGCTGGAACAGCGCCTCGACACCCACCAGGCTGCGCAGCGGGATGCCGGATTCGACGGCATGGGTGATGCGCAGGCTCAGCGACTGCGCCATCAGCTGCGAACGCGTGCGGTCGCTTGAGGCCCGCATGTCGCGCAGCTGGTCATAGGTGGAGATGGCCAGGATGCTGGCCGCCAGCAGCAACAGCACCAGGGCCGCGATGCCCAGGCGGGTGGCGGGTGCGAAAGGACGGCGCGCGCTCATTCGGTGCGCTCGCTTTCGTCCAGGCGCACCAGGCAATCGTCCATGCGCTGGCGCACCTGGGCGCTGTGCGCCAGTGCCCGCATCTGGGCGCGCTGGCACTCGGCGCGCAACCGGGCCGACTGCGGCTGCAAGGCCCAGAGCGTGGCCAGCCAGCCCAGCAGGCCGGCAGTGGCCAGCACCAGCACCGCCATGGCGCCCAGCGTGAGCGTGTGCCCATCGGGCTGCCACACGGCAAGCCGAAAGCGCACGGGCTGGGTGGCATACGTGGCGCTGATGTGGCCCACGACCTCGCCAAAGGCGTTGTGCAGGGGAAAGCCCATGATGGCCTCTCCAGGGAGCGCTGCGCTCCATATCCGGTCCTGGCGCGCACCGGTCTCGGCCGCCCGGGCCGCACGGGGCTGCAGCGCCTCGCCGATGGCACCCCGGTCGGTGCTGAACAGGGCAATGCCCGCGCGGTCCACCACGTCGATGGCGTACAGCTGGGTGTCACTGGCCAGGGCCCGCTCCAGCCGGGGCTGGATGCCGCGGTGGTCGGGCAGGTCGAAGCCCAGCGCCAGGTCGCCCTCGATGGCATCCTGCAGCTCCACCAGCGTCAATGACAGGCGCGAGCGCTGGATCTGCGCCTCTTCCTGTGCGCGCACGTCCAGCAGCAGGCTGGCGATCAGTGCGATGCCGGCCAGCACGATCAACAGCCACAGCCCGCCGAGCTCCCACAGCGCGGCGAGCGTGGGCTTGGCCGCCACGGCGGTGCTGGCAGTCTGTGGCGATGGGGGCGAGGAAAGCGTTGGCATGGTCCGGCTCATGCCACAATGCTTTGGCGACCCACCGGACCGCGGCGCAGACGGCGCCCGCAGGTGCAGCCCCAGGTTTCAGCGCGCAGACACCTATGAATCCACCGCTCGAATGGCAGCAGACCCTGTACGGCACCGTAGCCGAGCTTCCCGCTTTCTTCGAGCGGCTGGAGGCCTGGGCCGACGACAACGGCGTGCCGATGCCCCTGGCTTCGTCCTTCGGGCTGATGCTCGACGAGTTGCTGACCAATGTGGCCATGCATGGCTACGAGGGACAGGGCGGCCTGGTGGAGGTGAGTTTGCGCTTCGATGCGCCGGCCCGCCTGCAGGCCGTGTTGCGCGACCATGGGCGGGCATTCGACCCCACCACCTTGGCGGCACCCGACGTGGGGGCCTCGCTCGATGATCGGGACATGGGTGGCCTGGGCGTGCATTTCGTGCAGAGGTTGGCGGATCGGTTCGAGTATCGGCGCGACGGTGAGGTCAACGAGGTCACCGTGTCGCGCTGCCTGCCAGCCGCAGGGGCGGCGCAAGCGCATTGAATTGTTAACAAAGTGTGCAAGCGTATCATTGTGCCCGCCGCGCGGCTGTCGTTTGTTCGCCTCGCCCCGGGCTTTTTCTGATCCCGCAGAGGCCTTTTTCGGCTGCGCCGGGCCCGGCACCCAGGGCTGCGGCCGGTCGCTGTCGGGCGGCGGCCCCGTGGTGCCGACACCCGCCCTGCCCCGACCAGGGACGCTGGCCCTGGCGGTGCTGCGCGGCCGGCCACGGACTGGCAGGCGCCTGCGGCACCCACTGAACATGCGGCCTGCCGCAAATGAGGAGAACACCCTGTGACCCCTGCCGAGACCGACGACCTCTTCCTGCAGCGCCTGTGCGACGTCATGCAGCGCATCGCCCAGCAGGGTGACCTGCGCGCCATCGGGCCGCTCATGGACATGACGGGCGAGCGGCCCGAGGAAAGCGTGCAGGCCCGGCTGGCCGAGGCCTTCGCCCACATGGTGGTCAAGCTGGAGGCGCGCGAGTTCGAGCTCGAGTGCCGCATTTCCGACCTGGACCAGACCCGCCGCGAGCTGGAGGCCGCCAACCTGGACCCGCTGACCGGCCTGCCCAACCGCATGATCGCGCGCGACCGGTTGCGCCAGGCGCTGACCGATGCCAACACGCGCCAGGGGCTGCTCACGGTGCTGTTCCTGGACCTGGACAAGTTCAAGCAGGTCAACGACACCATGGGCCATGCCGCTGGCGACGAGCTGCTGTGCCTGGTGACGCAGCGCCTGCGCGGCTGCCTGCGCGATGGCGACACGCTGGCACGCCTGGGCGGAGACGAGTTCCTGTGCGTGCTGCCCGGTGCCAGCGCCGACGACGCGCAGGGCGTGGCCAACCGCATGGTGGCGGCGCTGACAGACCGCTTCCAGCTCGCCGTCGGCGGCGCGGACATCGGCACCAGCATTGGCCTGTCGCATTTCCCCGACCATGGGCGTGGCGTGGACGAACTGATCGCCCATGCCGACGCCGGCCTGTACGAGGCCAAGCGCAACGGCCGCAACCGCTGGTGCTACGCGCCGGCCGGTGCCACCGCGGCCTGAGCCTGCCCAGCCCAGCCCTGCGCGGCGGCGGCGCCTCGGGGCGGTGCCTCAGTACGGTGGCGCCGTCTCGGCCGACAGGTCCAGGCTGCGCATTAGCTTGATCCATTCGTACGGTGTGAGGTGGGGCTTGACGCTGTCGAGCACCGCCGCGAACACCGGTGCCGGCGCATGGGCGCGCATGTCGGCCAGCATCGCGGTGCGCTCGGGCGGCGACATGAAGGGCACCAGCCAGCGCAGGATGGCCATCATTTCCTCGGGCGGGATGGAGGCCACCAGCGCGTTGTGCACTTCCACCAGCTCCGCATCGCTGTAGTGCGCCCAGAGCACGCCGTTGTGCGTGGTCTCCTCGGCGTGCATGTGCTCGAAGTTGTGGGCGATGAACAGCGCCAGCTGGCGGTACAGCGCCTGGGTGGCCACGGGCCGCGCCGCGGGCGCGCAGCCCAGCAGCTGCGTGACGCCGGCGGCCAGCGCGGTGATGGCTGCCTCGTGCTCGCCATGCTCGCCTTCGAGCACGCGGGCCGCACCCGGGGCGCGGGCCTCGATGGCCGTGTGCACGAAGGCGTTTTCATGCTGCAGGTGCGAACGGCACAGGTCCAGCAGGTCCATCACGCGCTCGCAATGGCTGGCAAATTCGTCGTCGTCCGTCACATCCATGCGGCCCAGGGCCAGCAGGGTGTGGGCCATGACGGCGCGCAAGGCCTTGTGGATGCCGGCATACATGTCCATGCGCGGCGCGCCAAGGGATGCCGAGGGATCGGCATGGGCCGAGATCAGGGCCGAGATTTCGCGGGGGTCGATGTTCATCGCTTTGCTCTTCTTTCATGCTGCCCTTGCGGGCCGTTGCCACACCGTCTCTTGCGGTGTTCGGCCGGGTGCACCATGCACCCGCAGCCGATGAAAGAAGTCTAGGAAAGCGCGGCGTTTTCGCCTGTGAAGAACTTCCGCTTTTCGCGCCCCGCGGCCGGCCCCTGCGTGACATCCATCACGCTGCGGCGCGCAGCATGTCGACGGCCTTCTCGGCGATCATCACCGTGGGTGCGTTGGTGTTGCCGCTCACGATGCGCGGCATGATGGAGGCGTCCACCACGCGCAGGCCCTGCAGGCCGTGCACGCGCAACTGCGCATCCACCACGTCGAGCGGACCCGGCCCCATGCGGCAGGTGCCCACGGGGTGGTAGATGGTGTCGGCGTACTGGCGGATGAACTGCTCGATCTGCGCGGGGGTCTGCGCGCCGGCCGATGCGGGCAGTTCGCGCGCACCGAAACGCGCCAGCGCCGGCTGGGCCAGGATCTCGCGCAGGCGCTGGAAGCCGCGCACCATGCGCTGCATGTCGTCAGCGTCTTCGAGGAAGCGCGGGTCCACCAGCGGCAGGGCCATCGGGTCCTTGGTGGCCAGCGCCACCGAGCCCCGGCTGCGCGGCTGCAGCAGGCACACATGGGCCGAATAGCCATGGCCCAGCACGGTCTTGCGGCCATGGTCCACGAGCTTGCCGATCACGAAGTGCAGCTGCAGGTCGGGCGCGGCCTCGGCCGGATCGCTCTTGATGAAGCCGCCGGCCTCGGCAAAATTGGTGGTCAGCATGCCGGTGCGGCTGCGCCGCCATTCGAGCACGCCGAGCAGTTGGCTCCACATGCCCGAGGGCGAGATGCCGAACAGGTCCTTGAGCGCTGGCGCATTGAACACCTGCACCAGGTCCGGGTGGTCATGCAGGTGCTGGCCCACGCCCGGCAGGTCGTGCAGCACCGCAATGCCGTGGCGCTGCAGGTGCGCGGCTGGGCCCACGCCCGAGAGCATGAGCAACTGCGGCGACAGCAGTGCACCCGCGCTGAGCAGCACCTCGCGGCCGGCA
Source organism: Acidovorax sp. CF316 (assembly GCF_000276605.1). Taxonomy (GTDB): domain Bacteria; phylum Pseudomonadota; class Gammaproteobacteria; order Burkholderiales; family Burkholderiaceae_C; genus Acidovorax. The sequence continues at coordinate 40,234 of NZ_AKJX01000272.1, forward strand.
CGCACCTCGTGCAGCGCACCGCCCTGGTGGTATTCCACACCCACGGCGCGCTGGCCCTCGAACAGGATGCGCGTGGCGTGCGCGCCGGTGATCACCTGCAGGTTGCTGCGCGAGAGGTACGGCGTGAGGTAGCCCTTGGCCGCGCTGTGGCGCTCGCCATTCTTATGCGTCACCTGGTACATGCCCACGCCTTCCTGCGAGGCGCCGTTGAAGTCGGTGTTGTGCGGGTGGCCGGCCTGCACGCCGGCCTCGTTGAAGAACTGGCTGAAGCGGTTGGGCGAGCGCAGATCGGCCACGTTCAAGGGTCCACCCTCCCCATGCCAGGCATCGGCGCCGCGCTCGTTGTTCTCGGCCTTGAGGAAATAGGGCTTGACGTCTTCCCAGCCCCAACCCGGGTTGCCCTGTTCGGCCCAATGGTCGTAGTCGGCGTGCTGGCCGCGGATGTAGACCATGGCGTTGATCGAGCTCGATCCGCCCAGCACCTTGCCGCGCGGCTGGTAGCCCTGGCGGCCGTTGAGCGCGGCCTGCGGCGTGGTGTTCTGGCCCCAGCCGTTGAGCTCGAACTTGGCCATCACGGCCAGGCCCGCCGGACAGTGGATGAGCACGCTCTTGTCGGCGGGCCCGGCTTCGAGCAGGCACACGCGCACGGCGGGGTCTTCGGTGAGCCGGCCGGCCAGCACGGAGCCGGCCGAGCCGCCCCCGATCACGATGTAGTCGAACAACATGTTTTTTGTCTCCAGGCCATGCGCAGAGCCTTTGCCGCGCACGGACCCGATGGACCATAACCGAACGGGCGTGCGATTCGGCTTACCATGCTGCCCGTCTGTTTCACTTTGAAGAGAGCTCTCTATATGACGATTCAAACGGTTGGCATCATCGGCGCGGGCACCATGGGCAACGGCATTGCGCAGGCCTGTGCGGTCTCGGGCATCGACGTGGTGATGGTGGACATCTCCGATGCCGCAGTGCAAAAGGGCCTGGCCACCGTGGCCGGCAGCCTGGACCGCCTGATCAAGAAGGACAAGATCACGGCCGCCGACAAGGATGCAGCGCTGGCGCGCATCAAGGTCTCCACGAGCTACGACGACCTCAAGGCCGCCCAGTTGGTGATCGAGGCCGCCACCGAGAACTACGAGCTCAAGCTCAAGATCCTGAAGCAGGTGGATGCGCTGGTGGCGCCCGAGGTGCTGATCGCGTCGAACACCTCCTCGATCTCCATCACCAAGCTGGCGGCCGCCACCTCGCGCGCCGACCGCTTCATCGGCATGCACTTCTTCAACCCCGTTCCCATGATGGCGCTGGTGGAGATCATCCGCGGCCTGCAGACCAGCGATGCCACGCACGACGCCGTGAAGGCCCTGGCCGAGGCCCTGGGCAAGAGCCCCATCACCGTGAAGAACGCGCCCGGCTTCGTGGTGAACCGCATCCTGGTGCCCATGATCAACGAGGCCTTCTTCGTGCTGGCCGAAGGCCTGGCAACGCCCGAGGACATCGACGCCGGCATGAAGCTCGGCTGCAACCAGCCCATCGGCCCGCTGGCGCTGGCCGACATGATCGGCCTGGACGTGTGCCTGGCCGTGATGGACGTCTACCTCACCGAGTTCGGCGACAGCAAGTACCGCCCCTGCCCGCTGCTCAAGGAAATGGTGGCCGCCGGCCGCCTGGGCCGCAAGACCGGCCAGGGTGTCTACACCTACTGACGACCCCAGGCGCGCTGTCCCCCCGGGGACGGCGCGCCCATCGCGTTGGGTTTTCAATCATGGGCAAGGAGACATTTGCGCCCATGACCAGCAGCATCACCCCCACCACGCCCCCGGCCGAAGGCTGTATCGACACCCAGGTGCTCGGCCACATCCTGCTGATCGGCATCAACCGCCCGGCCAAGCGCAACGGCTGGACGCCGCCCATGTTCCGCCAACTGGCCGAGGCCTATACCCGGCTGGACGATGACCCCGAGCTGCGTGTGGGCGTGCTGCACGCCTTTGGCGACCACTTCACGGCCGGCCTGGACCTGCCGGCGGTGAGCGCCTACATGCAGCGCGGCGAGAAGGCCATCCCCGAAGGCATGGTGGAGCCGCACGACTACGGCCTGCCCGGCTACCGTCGCCGCACCAAACCCATGGTGGTGGCGGTCAAGGGCATCTGCTTCACGGTGGGCATCGAGCTCATGCTGGGCGCCGACATCGTGGTCGCGGCCGACGACTGCCGCTTTGCGCAGATGGAGGTGCAGCGCGGCATCATGGCCACGGGCGGCGCCACGCTGCGCATGGCCGAGCGCGCCGGCACCGGCAACGCCCTGCTGCACCTGCTGACCGCCGACGAGTTCGGCAGCGCCGAGGCCCTGCGCCTGAACTTCGTGCAGAAAGTGGTGCCCGCAGCGCAGGTGCTCGACGAGGCCCTGTCCATCGCCCGGCGCATCGAGGCCCAGGCCCCGATGGCCGTGGTGGCCACCCGGCTCAACGTGCTCAAGGCCATCGAGCAGGGCCAGGCGGCCGCGGTGGCCGAATTCATCCCCGTGCAGAAGCAACTGGCCAACAGCGAGGATGCGGCCGAGGGCGTGCGCGCCTTCGTGGAACGCCGCCCTGCCCGCTTCACGGGCCGCTGACGGCAAGCCTGGCAACGCTGGCCCGTCGTTGCCACCCCTTGCTTGCGCACGCACGCGCTCCATGCGTGAATAGCACCTTTGGCCAGAACGCGCAGCACGCACCCCTGAAAACAGACTCAGCAACAAAAGATTACACAATTCAATTGCACGCAATTTAATTCCGGCGCACAATTCATCCCATGGCACGCAGCAACCCTTCCACCCACACCCCCAGCCCAGCCTTGCTGCGCCTGGACAACCAGGTGTGCTTCGCGCTGTACTCCGCCTCGCTGGCCATGACCAAGCTGTACAAGCCGCTGCTCGAAACCGTGGGTCTGACCTACCCCCAGTACCTGGTGATGCTGGTGCTGTGGGAGCAGGACGGCGTGACCGTCTCCGAACTCGGCGAGCGCCTGTTCCTCGACTCGGGCACGCTTACCCCGCTGCTCAAGCGCCTGGAAACCTCGGGCCTGATTGCCCGCATCCGCGACGCCCAGGACGAACGCCGCGTGCGCATCAGCCTCACGGCCCCGGGCCGGGCGCTGCGCGACAAGGCCGAGGCGATTCCACCCTGCGTGCTCGAAAGCAGCCAGTGCACCCTGCCCGAGCTGACCGCCCTGACCGGGCAGCTCAAGACCTTCCGCGACCGGATCCAACCGCCGCGCTGACCCTTTTTTGTTCAGTTCCCACCCCGTCCGCATTCAGGACATTCATTCACCCACTGCAAAGGAAGACACCATGACGCAACTCGAAAAAGTCCTCTACACCGCCAAGGCCCACGTAACCGGTGGCCGTGATGGCGCCGCCAAGACCGACGACGGCCGGCTGGATGTCAAGCTGTCCTCGCCCGGCACCTCCGGCACCGGCACCAACCCCGAGCAGCTGTTCGCCTCGGGCTACGCCGCCTGCTTCATCGGCGCCATGAAGGCCGTCGGCGGCAAGATCGGCATCCCCGTGCCGCAGGACGTCTCCATCGACGCCGAAGTCGACCTGGGCCCCATCCCGAACGCCTATGGCATCGCCGCCCGCCTGAAGATCAGCCTGCCCGGCCTGGACACCGCCACGGCCCAGAAGCTGGTGGACGCAGCCCACCAGGTCTGCCCCTACTCCAACGCCACGCGCGGCAACATCGACGTGACCATCACGCTGGCGTAAGCCATGGGCCGGCTGCTGCTCCCCCGCATCGCGGTGGCCCTGGTGGCCATCGAGCATGCCTACATCCTGGTGCTGGAGATGTTTTTCTGGAACAAGCCCCTGGGCCTGAAGACCTTCAACCTGACCCAGGAGCTGGCCGATGCCACCACGGTGCTGGCAGCCAACCAGGGCCTGTACAACGGCTTCCTGGCGGCCGGCCTCTTCTGGGGCTTGTTCACCGGCAACCGCCTGTTCAAGATCTTCTTCCTGGTGTGTGTGATCGTGGCCGGCGTCTTCGGCGCCGCCACAGCCGTGCCCAAGATCTTCTACACGCAAGCCCTGCCCGCCATCATCGCGCTGGGACTGGTGCTGGCACTGGACAAGTCGCAGGCACGCAAGGCCTGAGCGCCACCCGAGGCATCCCCTGAACGGCCCGCCGGCCCACGCCGGCGGGCCGTTTTGCATGCTGCATTGCAGCGACCTGTCGCACAGGTTCCCGCAGCCGCTTGAGGACGCCCGCCGATTGGTTTAGCGTGCGGCCATGAGCACCACCACCCTCCTCGTACGCCAGGACGCCCTGGCCCATACCGCCCTGCGCACCACCCAGGATGTTCCGCTGGCCGATGGCCAGGTGCGCGTGCGCGTCGAACGCTTTGCGCTCACGGCCAACAACATCACCTATGCCGCATTGGGCGGCATGCTCAACTACTGGCAGTTCTTTCCTTCGGACGAGACCGGCTGGGGCATCGTGCCCGTGTGGGGTTTCGGCTCGGTCGTGCAGTCGCTGCACCCCGGGGTGGCCGTGGGCGAGCGGCTCTACGGCTACTGGCCCATGTCCACCCACGCCGTGCTCACGCCCGCGCGGCTGACCGAGGCCGGCTTCTACGACGGCGCGGCCCACCGCGCCAGCCTGCATGCCGTGTACAACCAGTACGTGCGTACCGGCACCGACCCGTTCTACACCCCCGACACCGAGGACATACAGGCCCTGCTGCGCCCGCTGTTCATCACCTCGTGGCTGATCGACGACTTCATGGACGACCAGCAGTTCTTCGGGGCCCGGCGCCTGCTGCTGTCCAGCGCATCGAGCAAGACGGCCTATGGCACGGCCTTCCAGCTCGCGCAGCGGGACGGCCTGGAGGTGATCGGCCTGACCTCGCCCGGCAACGTGGCCTTTTGCGAAAGCCTGGGCTGTTACGACCGGGTGGTAGCCTACGATGCGCTGGAGCAGATCGATGCCGCCACGCCCTGCATCTACATCGATTTCGCGGGCAGCGTGGCCGTGCGCGAAGCCATCCACCAGCGCTTTTCCGCCCTGGCCTACAGTTGCGCCGTGGGTGCCAGCCATGTGAACGACCTGGGCGGCGCCGGCCAGTTGCCCGGGCCGCGCCCGACCATGTTCTTCGCCCCCGCCCAGATCAAGAAACGCCGCGACGACTGGGGCGCACAGGTGCTCAACGAGCGGCTGGTCGCTGCCTGGCACGCCTTTTCCACCGCCGTGCAGGCACCGCCCTTGTCCTGGCTGCAGGTGCAGCAGCACCAGGGCCCGGAGGCCGTGGAAACACTGTTCGCGGCCGTGCTGGCCGGCGGCGGCGATCCGCGCACAGGGCACATGGCGGGCCTTTGACTGGCGCCGGCACGGGGCGGGGGACAATGGGGCATGAACCGACTGCCCCCGACCGACACCGCCGCCGCCGCCAGCGCCTCCGACCAGCACCCCTATGCGCGCCTGACGCCGGACCAGGTGCTCGATGCGCTGGCCAGCGTGGGCCTGTATGGCGATGGCCGGCTCATGGCCCTGTCGTCCTATGAAAACCGCGTCTACCAGGTTTCGCTCGAGGATGGTCAGCGCGTCGTGGCCAAGTTCTACCGCCCCGGCCGCTGGAGCGAAGCACAGATTCTCGAAGAGCACGCCTTTGCGGCCGAGCTGATGGCGGCCGAGGTGCCAGCCGTGGGGCCGATGGCGCTGAACGGCAGCACGCTGCATGCCCATGAGGGTTTTGCCTTTTCCGTGAGCCCCTGGCGCGGCGGGCGTGGTCCCGAACTCGACGATTTCGACGTGCTTGAATGGATCGGCCGCTTTCTTGCGCGCATCCACACCGTGGGCGCCGCCCAGCCCTTCGTGCACCGGCCGGCGCTGGACCTGCAGGGTTTTGGCACCGCCTCGCGCGAGTGGCTGCTGGGCCACGACATGATCCCGCTGGACATGCAGTCGGCCTGGCAGGAACAGTGCGACAAGGCGCTTTCGCTGGTCGCCGCCAGCGGCCTCGCGGATGCCAGGTCCATCCGCCTGCATGGCGACTGCCACCCCGGCAACATCCTCTGGACACCGACCGACCTGCCCGGTGGCGGCCCGCACTTCGTAGACCTGGACGATGCGCGCATGGGCCCGGCCGTGCAGGACCTGTGGATGCTGCTGTCCGGCGACCGGCGCCAGCGCACGCAGCAGCTGGGCGCCCTGGTGGAAGGCTACGAGCAGTTCCGCAGCTTCGACCGGCGCGAACTGGCCCTGGTCGAGCCCCTGCGCACGCTGCGGCTCATCCACTACAGCGCCTGGCTGGCGCGCCGTTGGCAAGACCCGATCTTTCCGGTCAATTTCCCCTGGTTCGGCAGCAGCGACTACTGGCGCGGCCAGGTGGACATGCTGATCGAGCAGTGCGAGGCCATGGGCGAGGAGCCGCTCTACGCCTGACAAAGCCCTCTTCGCCCACGCGGTCGGGGCCGGGCACGGCCGCCCGCCTCCCGGCGGCCGAAAGCGCCATCGGCGCTTGGGGCACGGCCGGGCCTCGTATATGCTTTGCCATCTTCGCTATCGCACACTGGCCTGAACCATGAAAGACCTGTTTCGGAACCTTCTCTCGATCCGCCAGCAACGCCGGCCGGCCCCCGTGGGCAGCGTGCCCGCGGTGGGCGTCGCCATCATTCGCGGGGACATCAAGATGAATGTCACCGAACCCATTTCCCGTGACCTGTGGAGCTGGATGGTGCTGTCGGGCTGGCGCAACGTGCCGGTCAAGAACGACCGCCGCCAATACGTCGAGCTGCCCGACGGTTTGCTCAAGCAGCTGATCGATGCGGCGCCGACCGAGCGCGACGCCGTCCATGCGCGCATCATGGCCAAGGCGAAGGAAGAGTGACGACACCTCCGTTCGCCGGGGCGCTGCGCCTCGGTGCAGCCACCCCGGGCGGCCGCACACGCAGGCGTCAGGCCAGCAAGGCGTTGACGCGCTTGACGTAGGCTGCCGGATCGGCCGGCAGGCCACCTTCGGCCAGCAAGGCCTGGTCGAACAGGATGTGCGCCAGGTCATGGAAGTGCACGCTGCCCTCGAGTTTCTTGACCAGGGCATGCTCGGCATTCACCTCCAGCACGGGCTTGGACTCGGGCGCCTGCTGGCCGGCCTGCTTGAGCATGCGCGCCAGCTGGGTGCTCATGCCGTCGTCCTGCACCACCAGGCAGGCCGGTGAGTCGACCAGGCGGGTGGTCACGCGCACGTCCTCGGCCTTGTCCTTCAAGGCCTCCTTGAGCTTGGCCAGCAGCGGCTTGAAGGCCTCGGCAGCCTCCTCGGCGGCCTTCTTCTCGGCCTCGTCCTGCAGCGAGCCCAGGTCCACGGCGCCCTTGGCCACGCTCTGCAGCGGGGTGCCGTCGAACTCGTTGAGGTAGTTCAGCGCCCATTCGTCAACGCGGTCGGTCATGAGCAGCACTTCGATGCCCTTCTTCTTGAAGACTTCGAGCTGCGGGCTGTTCTTGGCCGCGGCCAGGGTGTCGGCCGTGATGTAGTAAATGGCCTCCTGGCCTTCCTTCATGCGTGCCTTGTAGTCGGTAAAGCTGACCGTGGCCGTGTCGCTGGTGGTGCTGGCAAAGCGCAGCAGCTTGGCCAGGCGTTCGCGGTTGCCGAAATCCTCGCCCAGGCCTTCCTTGAGCACCGAGCCGAACTCGGCGTAGAAGGCCGTGTACTTGCCCTCCTTGGCCTTGTCGTCGGCATCGACCACGTCGGTCACACCTTCGTCACCAGCAACCGCTTCGTGCCGGTCGTGCTTGGCCAGGTCTTCCAGCATGGACAGCACGCGCTTGGTCGAGCCCTCGCGGATGGAGCGCACGTCGCGGCTTTCCTGCAGCAATTCGCGGCTCACGTTGAGCGGCAGGTCGGCCGAGTCGATCACCCCCTTGACGAAGCGCAGGTAGGTCGGCATCAGCGCCTCGGCGTCGTCCATGATGAAGACGCGCTTGACGTAGAGCTTCACGCCGGCCTTCTTGTCGCGGTTCCACAGGTCGAACGGAGCCTTGGCGGGGATGTACAGCAGCTGCGTGTACTCGGTGTTGCCTTCCACGCGGTTGTGCGCCCAGGTCAGCGGGGCCTCGTGGTCGTGGCTGATGGCCTTGTAGAACTCCTGGTACTGCTCTTCGCTGATGTCCTTCTTGGGCCGGGTCCACAGGGCGCTGGCCTTGTTGATGGTTTCCCACTCGCCGGTCTTGACCATGCCGCCGGGCTGGCGGCCGCCGTTCTCGTCCGCCGGGTTGATCAGCTCGCCGTCCTTCCACTCTTCCTTTTCCATCAGGATGGGCAGGCTGATGTGGTCGGAGTACTTGGCGATGACCGACTTGAGCTTCCAGGCGTTGAGGTACTCCTCGGCCTCTTCGCGCAGGTGCAGGATGATGCTGGTGCCGCGCGCGGCCCGGGTGATGGCCTCGACCTCGAAGTCGCCCGTGCCGCCGCTGGTCCAGCGCACACCCTCTTCGGCCGGCACGCCGGCGCGGCGCGATTCCACGGTGATCTTGTCGGCCACGATGAAGCCGGAGTAAAAGCCCACGCCGAACTGGCCGATGAGCTGGGCGTCGGCCTTCTGGTCGCCCGAGAGCTTGCCCATGAAGTCCTTGGTGCCGCTCTTGGCGATGGTACCCAGGTGGTCGATGGCCTCCTGCGCCGTCATGCCGATGCCGTTGTCGGTGATGGTCAGGGTCTTGGCGGCCTGGTCGAAGCTCACGCGCACCTCGAGGTTGGGTGCGTCTTCGTACAGGGCGTTGTTGTTCAGGGCTTCGAAGCGCAGCTTGTCGCAGGCGTCCGAGGCATTGGAGATCAGCTCGCGCAGGAAGATTTCCTGGTTGGAGTACAGCGAGTGGGTGACCAGGTGCAGAAGCTGGGCCACTTCGGCCTGGAACGACAGGGTTTGTTTGTTGCTCATGGTGTCTTGGAGTTGCTTTGGATCGGTCTGGGGAACGGCATCGGCACCCCAGGCCTGGGTGCAAAGGACGTTCGCGGGTGCTCAGCTCGGGGCGCTTGCGCCGATTTCAAGGTCCGCACTCGGTGGGTGCCAGCCGCTGCGTGCCGGCACGCCGACGGCACACCCATGAGCTTACCGTGCATTGTTGACAATTGAGGGCCCGTTGACGCTGGTAATACCCATTTGACCGCCATAAGATGCGCCCCGTGCAGCGGCGGGGGGCCGCCAG